>DASTSB010000104.1:0-16817 GCA_035760885.1 Steroidobacteraceae bacterium
CTCCACAATCGACGCAGCTCATCCTCATCCTTGAAGAACTCGGGCAGCTTGCCGAATAGCATTTCCAAAAACTGCTGCGCAGACATCGGTGTGCCGTCGGGATGCCAGAACGTCGTGACCATCATGTGCTGAATTGAGCGCGCTTTGCCGTCGCTCAACCGAACCTTCAGTCGCTTGCGTGGTGGCGGCGGCTCCGCGACTTTCTCTGACTCAGGACGATCCGGCTTTTCCTTGTAAATTCGATCGCCCTTTTCAGATTCTTCCGGCGCAAGCGGTTCACCGTCCCATTCAGGATCGCTGAAATGTTGATGCGCCTTCACGAAGTCATAGATCGTGAAGTACTCCTTGCCTTCATACAGCCGCGTACCGCGACCAATGATTTGCTTGAACTCAATCATGGAGTTCACAGGGCGCATCAACACGATATTGCGAACATTGCGGGCATCAACTCCCGTCGAGAGTTTTTGCGAGGTAGTCAGAATCGTGGGAATGCTTTTCTCGTTGTCCTGGAAGTCACGCAAGTATTGATCGCCGAGTGCGCCGTCCTCGGCTGTAACTCGTACGCAATAATTCGGATCACCGCTCGTTTTGACTTTATTGATGAGATCACGAACCAAGAGCGCGTGTTCTTGCGTCGCGCAAAACACCAGGGTCTTCTCGCGTTCGTTGATCATGTTCATGAACAACTTCACGCGATGTAGCTCGCGGTCTTTGATTTCGATGATGCGATTGAAGTCCCCTTCCTTGTACAGCCTGCCGCGCTCGACATCGCCTTCCACGAGATGATCGTCCGGCGTGAACACGTACTCGTCCATCGTCGTTGCGATTTGCTTCACCTTGAAGGGTGTTAGGAAACCGTCGTTGATGCCTTCTTTTAACGAGTAAATGAAAACTGGCTCGCCGAAATACTTGTAGGTATCCGCGTTGTCCTTGCGCTTCGGCGTCGCCGTGAGACCAAGCTGCACCGCCGGTGAAAAGTATTCGAGGATGTCGCGCCACGAGCTTTCATCGTTGGCACCGCCGCGATGACATTCGTCGATGATGATGAAGTCAAAGAAGTCCGGTGGATATTCGCCAAAGTACGGTGATGGCTTGCCGTCTTTTGGCGGGCCGCTCATGAACGTTTGGAAGATGGTGAAGAAGATGCTGCCGTTGGTCGGCACTCTGCCCTTCTTGCGAATCGCATCGGGTGCGATGCGAATCAACGCGTCTTCCTCGAATGCCGAGAACGCGTTGTACGCCTGATCGGCGAGCGTATTGCGATCGGCCAAAAACAAGATGCGCGGACGACGCTGCGGCTCGCGATCCGATTTCCAGTCCTGCAGATTCCAGCGACTATTGAACAGCTTCCACGCAAGCTGAAATGCAATGAATGTCTTCCCCGTGCCGGTCGCGAGCGTGAGGAGAATACGATCTCGGCCGCTCGCAATGGCTTCGAGCACTCGCATGACCGCAATATCCTGGTAATAGCGGCCTTGGAAGAACCCGCCCTTATCTTCGAAGGGAACCGCAGCGAATCGATCGCGCCATGCGTTCGCCTTCGCGAACGTGAGATGCCACAGCTCCTCCGGCGTCGGAAAGCGCGGTTGCTCGCCTTCGCGACCAGTCTGCATGTCGATGCCGTACACGCCTTGCCCATTCGTTGCGAAGGCATGGCGGATCGATAACTTGGTCGCGTAGTTCTTGGCTTGCTGGACACCGAGCGTCAATGACTCATCCCACGCCTTCGCTTCGACAACGGCCAGGCTGGTGTTGCGATAGATCAGCAAATAATCCGCAGTCAATGCTTTCGCGCGACGGCCTTGTCCTTCGATTCGGCCCAGCGTGATCGGGTATTCGCGCCGAACTCGACTGCCTTCGACCACGCCCCAACCGGCGGCTTTCAATGCCGGGTCGATGTGGTCGGCGCGAGTTTCGGCTTCGTTCATCGGTTTGACTGTTCCGCTGACTGACGGCGTTCTCGATTCGAGAATCAAGAACGCGGTAAGGCCAAAGAGTGTAAGTCATTGTTGGACACAGGATTCTGCGCAGGGTCACACCTTGCGCTCCCCGGACTTGACGGTCTGAAGGGGTAGCGGGATCGGCCATTTGCCTCTTCGTCGATGACGAGTGCGAAACTGCGATACGCTAGTTTTGCGTTTAAACAAGAAAACTTTTGCGGCTCCAGCACTTACGAAAGCAGGATCCGGCGCTAACAACCAGCATTTAAACAGGACCCTAGGCCCAGAACGGGAGATAGCTCCGATAGCGAGTGGATGTCTGAGACGGGTCGGCCAACTTGATCTTTCCCGCGTCGACGGTGGCCGCGATGATCTGGGACACCGTCGCCGTCTTGCTTTCGGCCAACTTGAACCGTTCGCGCAGACTCTGATTGGTCATCCTCTCGTTCATCACATACCGCAAGCAGCAGTGCTGATAACAGGCACGGATGCGATCGTTGCGGTCCATGTGATCGATGTCTCGATGCGAGAACAGCACCGCCGAAGTTCGCCGTTCCCCTATCCGGAAATCGGGTGCCGGCAGCTGATACACCTCGGCGGCCTGAATGACCTTATCGACACCGCTGCCCTTTTCCTCGCAGATTCCAAGTCGCCGCATCACGTCGGCAAGCCGCTCGTTGCGTGACTGGTATTCGTCGATGAATCGATCAGGAGAAATATAAGGCTTTCCGGGATTCGAAATCTCCAGCCGATCGGAGTAGATCTCGATCATCACTGAAGCGCCCGACTCATTGAAGTCCTGATGAATCAGCGCGTTTGCTACGAGCTCGCGAACGGCAATTTCAGGAAACATCTTTACTTCACGTCGCAGCGCCTGTTCGATCACCTCGTTCGAAGGTATCTGGCTGTTGATGAACTCAACGAGCCCCTGAAACCCAACCGCATAACCTTTCGTTCCGGGTTTGTCCGATTTGGTCTGGAGCTTGTTCTTCCCTTCATAAGTGATGACACGGGGTGCCTTTCGAGCCAAACGATCGAATTGATCGAGCTTCTTGGCAAAGAGAATCGCACCCAGATTCGTGATGGCCCACTGCCCGCCGTCACGCTCGATAAACTTCTCAGTTTTGAATCGCTCGAGTACTCCAGCGCGATTCGCCGGATACGGCAGATGCAGCAGATCAAAGTAACTTTGGGTATCAAGCAATTGGACAACCTGGTCATCATCGCAGCCGGCGAGCGCAACATCCGATAACCAATCTGGCTGCCCTTCAGCAAAAATCGTGCGAAGACGATCCTCGCTCATCGGCACAAGTTCTTCGCCCGCGCGCATCAAGTACGCGCCCTCGAACTGAAATGCTGTTCCTCGCGGTCGTGCCGGAATGGTGAACACAACCACGCGACCATCGGGATGCATGACCTCTTCAATGTCCACTCGGAATCCGAGCACCTGGAAAATCTTCGCGGCCATCTCGATCGGGTCGTTGAAGGCGGCCGTACCTACGACGCGTCTCGGCGGCTTGTCGTCTATGCCGAGCAAGAAATAGCCACCACCCTCGTTGGCGAGTGCCACGCAGTACTTGTATAGCTTGCGATTGTCGAATTGATTCTTCGCTTCCTTGAATTCAAGGTTTTGATGCTCTGACGGAGCAGTTCGCCACGCATCGATTTGAGACACTGTGATCGCCATGACTTACCTGTTGGCTGACTAGAGCTTGCCTGTGAACGCCTCGTGCAGTAGTGACTGCTTCAGTTCGTCGAGAGCAGCGAGTTTGCGTTGATAGATGGATTCGAGGCGTTGGGTTTCCGCTCGAGTGGCATCGCACAAACGAATAATTCGATCCTGTTCCGAGATATCAGGGTGGCAAACGCAAAATGCTTTCGCTTCCGGAAAGTAGATCGTTTGGTGGACAGAGCCGCTCGCATATCTCAGCAGGCCATCGCGACCTTCGGCGAGGAAAATGTACTTCAGAAAATCTGCCAGTAATTCATCCGAGCAAACCCAGTTAACGAAGTCCTGACTGGTCGCCATCGGCCTGCTCATCACAACTACGTAGCCAACGGAGGCTGTACGCGACAAGCACACGGTCTCCGCCGGAAGCACGCGTGCAGAAGAATTCTCAATCCCAAGCACATTCGTGTGCTGCTCGGTGTCTGTAATCCTTTGGCCGTGATGTTCTCTGGCATCCTGAATCCCGATCCAGGGTATCGAACCACCCCAATACTCCGGATGCTTTCGACTCGGAGTGTGGCCGGATTCGAGTCTTGCCAAGTCAGTCAAAACTCTCCATCTCCACCCCGGCTTTGCAGGCGTAACGGGCATGCACACCGAAAGAGATAGCTCTCCCGGTATGTGACGGACAGTCGCTTCACGACCACCAGTTTTGGTAGCTCCGGGATCACGCTTCAGATCAGCACGACTTACCTTCCCTACGGTCTTCCCGCGAGCGTCCACGGTCAACTTCGGCACGCTTTTCGAAGGCGGGCCCGTCGGTCCTTGACGCTCGGTGTGGGAAAAGATCGACCGGAGTTGGCTTCGAAACAACTCCCGCGCGTTCTGAAGATTCTTCTCGGCATTCTCTCTCGCGATGGCGATGCTTTCGAAGGCTCTGTCGAGAACGGCGACGATGCGGCGCTGCTCGGGAATGCCGGGATGGCAGATGTGGAAAGCTTTTGCTTCAGGAAAATAGATCGTCTGATGAACCGCTCCGCTCGCGAAGCGGAGAAGATCATCGCCTTCCGCAATGAACAGATACTGCAAGAACTCGGGATCAAGGTCGCCAGAACACACCCAGTTCACGAAGTCTTGGCTTGTGGCCATTGGGCGATCCATGATGACCACGTAGCCAACCGATGCGGTTCGCGACAAGCAGACCGTGTTCGCCGGCAGCACTCGTGCAGAGGAGTTCCCGATCCCAAGTGCATTCGTACTTTCAATGGTCTGCGAAATACGCCGACCGTGATGAGCCTTGGCATCCTGGATGCTAATCCAGGGAACATCCCCACCCCAATACTCCCGATACTTCCTGCTCGGCGTGTGTCCTGATTCGAGCCGAGCAAGATCCGTCAGTGCCGACCATTGCCAACCTCTCGGCGCGGGCGCTGCAGGCTTCCCGACCGCCAAAGCGAGTTTTGGAGCTATTGGCCTTGTAGTCGCATCGCGACCACCCGTCTTCGTTACTCGCGCGACCACGGCGATCACAGCAATTCTCGGATTGCGCGCAAACAGTCAGCCGCCTTCTTGTCGAGATCTACGATCTCACCAAGGATTTCCTGCGGCTTGCGAATTTTCTTCTTCTCCCCGCCATTGGGATTCGTCACCGTCAGATCGAAGGTCTCCTGATCGATACTCTTCGCATCTACGCTCCACGACTTGGGTGAATCCGCGAAGGTCTTCTGCAGTTTCACAAACTCTGCAAGATCGTCATCGTTGAGCGGATTCGTTTTGCCCATGCTGCGACCGGGATCGAGCTGGTAGTACCAGATCTTCCGCGTCGGCGCGCCCTTCTCGAAGAACAGCACCACTGTCTTCACGCCGGCGCCTTGGAACGTGCCGCTCGGGCAATCAAGGATCGTGTGGAGGTTGCAGTCCGTGAGCAGCAGTTTGCGCAGAGCGATCGATGCGTTGTCGGTGTTCGACAGGAACGTGTTCTTGATGACGATCGCGCCGCGCCCGCCGGCCTTCAACACGCGAACGAAGTGCTGCAGGAACAGAAACGCGGTTTCGCCAGTGCGGATGCGGAAGTTCTGCTGAACCTCCTTACGCTCGTGACCACCGAACGGCGGATTGGCCAGCACGATGTCGCGCTTGTTCTTCTCGGCGATGTCGTCGCTGTGTTCAGCGAGCGTATTGATGTGCACGATGTTCGGCGCTTCGATCCCGTGCAGGATCATGTTCATGATGCCGATCACATACGCGAGCGATTTCTTCTCCTGACCGTAGAACGTTTTCTCCTGCAGCGTTCGCTTCTGTGTCGTCGTGAGCTTGTCGCCCGCTTTAGACTTCATGTAGTCAAAGGCTTCGCACAAGAAGCCAGCTGAGCCACAGGCGCCGTCGTAGATCGTCTCGCCGATCTGCGGATCGACCACCTGGATCATGGCGCGAATAAGCGGACGCGGCGTGTAGTACTCGCCGCCGTTTCGCCCGGCATTGCCCATGTTGCGGATCTTCGCTTCGTACAGATGCGAGAGCTCGTGCTTCTCCTTCTGCGAGCGGAAGCGCAGTTCGTCGATGTGATCGATGATCTCGCGCAGGTTGTAGCCGCTCGAAATCTTGTTTTTGATCTCGCCGAAGATCTCGCCGATCTTGTATTCGAGCGTGTTCGGACTCGCCGCTTTCTCTTTGAATCCTCGTAAGTAAGGAAACAGCTCGCCTTCGACGAACTCGATCAGATCCTTGCCCGACTTCGCTTTTTGATGATCGAGCTTGCCGTCTTTGCCCTTAGGCGCGGCCCAGTTTTCCCATCGATATTTTTTACCCAGCAAGTACTCGTACTTCTTCCCATCGAGCTCATGCTCGGTCTGCTTGTCTTGCTCAAGCCCATCGAGATATTTCAGAAACAACAACCACGACGTCTGCTCCGTGTAATCGAGTTCCGTCGTACAGCCCGCTTCCTTACGCAGCACATCATCGATATTCCGAAATGCTTGTTCGAACATGAGCCCGTCTGATTTCTAAAGAGAATTCTTAGGGGAGCTCTTGAATGATTTTCGCGCCCCAGCTGGGGCGTGAGGATAGGGTTCCAAAGTCTCATGAACAACCCCGTCGGACTAAGGTTTTGCATGACCTTTGAGTCTGATCACCGAGAAGTGAACGGAATAGCGCGCTAACCTTGATTGGCACATGCAACGCTCGAACAGTCGAGGGAAAGGTGGAAGACAATCAATCTGAAATGGATCGTATTCGCTTGCGGCTGCGAGAGCTCGCGGTCGAGCAAGCAAACCTCGAAAGGCGATTCAAAGAACTTTCGACGCCGAAAGCTCCGACCAAGAATCAAGTTGCCGCTGCCCATCTTCGCGACCGGGCTCTCACGCCGGCCGACAAGATCGCGTTGTTCCGGAGACTGTTTGCAGGTCGAACCGACGTGTTCCCACTACGCTGGGAGAATCCTCGAGATGGTCGTTCAGGCTACGCACCGGCGTGCGCGAACGAGTGGAAACGCGGTATATGCGGCAAGCCTCAGGTGAAGTGTGGTGAGTGCCCCAATCAGGCATTCATCCCGCTCTCAGCAGAAATCGTAGACGCACATCTTCGAGGCCACCATCCGACGCGCCCTCCAGGCGCAGAATTCATTGCGGGCGTCTATCCGCTTTTGCATGACGAGACGTGCTGGTTTGTTGCGGTGGATTTCGATGGGATCGATTGGGTCAATGATGCTCGCGCTTACGTACACGCGTGTGCTGCGCATGGCGTGCAGGCAGCACTAGAGCGATCACGTTCAGGAAACGGCGCGCATGCATGGATTTTCTTCGCCGAAGCTGTTCTCGCACGTGACGCGAGGAAGCTTGCAGCGTGGTTCATAACTGTAACGATGGAGAGCCGTCCCGAAATCGGATTCGAGTCATACGACCGACTATTCCCCAGCCAGGACACAATGCCGGCCGGCGGGTTTGGCAATCTCATCGCGCTGCCGCTGCAACGGCGTGCGAGGGATCAGGGAAATACAGTCTTTATCGATGCGGACCTCAACCCGTACGCTGATCAATGGGCGTTCTTGGCGTCGCTGCAAAGAGTGGATGCGGGCACGTTATATCGCTTGCTTGATGACGCGGATGCTCGCGGCGGAGCGCTTGGTGTGCGCATTCCAGCCGAGGACGAGGAAAGCGAGACACCGTGGCGTGCGCCATCCTCTCGACGCATTAATCCGACACCGATTCGTGAGCCTCTGCCGCGCAGCGTGCGAATCGTTGTTGCAGACGAGGTGTACGTCGACCATTCGGAGCTACCGCCGTCGATGGTCGCTCGTCTTACACGACTGGCCGCATTCCAGAATCCCGAGTTTTACCGCGCACAAGCCATGCGTCTGCCAACATTCGGCAAGCCGAGGGTGATCTCGTGTGCGTCACTCCACGCGCGACATATTGGATTGCCCCGCGGCTGCCTGGACGAAGTTCGAACGCTTCTAGCCCAACACAAGGTTGAGTGCGTGCTCGAAGATCGACGGGAATCCGGGTCACCACTCAGCGTTCGGTTCACTGGCACTTTACGTCGCGATCAGGACGCCGCCGTCTCAGCCATGGCGGCACACGATTTCGGCGTGCTCTCAGCAACAACCGCTTTCGGAAAGACAGTTGTTGCAGCCGCAATGATCGCGCTGCGCGGCTGCAACACGTTGGTACTCGTTCATCGTCGCGAGCTGCTCCAACAGTGGGGCGAGCGACTCCAGGAGTTTCTCTCGCTGACCGGAAAGGAGATCGGTTACATCGGCGGAGGCAAGCGTAAGCCAACGGGTCGAGTGGACATCGCAATCATTCAGAGCCTGGTCAGGAAGGGAGAGGTTTCCGATCTAATCGCTGGATACGGTCAGTTGATCGTGGATGAGTGCCATCACCTTTCCGCGAGCAGCTTCGAACTCGTCGCACGGCGATCGAAAGCGAAATATGTCCTGGGTCTTTCCGCAACCGTAACGAGAAAGGATGGGCATCACCCAATCATCTTTATGCAGTGCGGTCCTGTACGTCACCGAGTCGATGCAAGATCTCAGGCAACCCGACGCGCCATCGATCACTGCGTGCATATTCGCCGAACGAAATTCCAATTCGAGCAGGCGGACGGACAGCGGATTTCGATGGCGGAAATCTACGCGGCACTCGCGACTGATGCGGATCGCAACGCTCTAATTTTCGATGATGTCCTGACGGCGCTCGAGCATGGCCGCTGCCCGCTCGTGCTCACTGAACGGCGGGATCACCTTGAATGGCTGCAGGAAAAATTTAGCCGCTTTGCGCGCAACGTCGTCGTATTCAAAGGCGGAATGACAGAAAGAGCGAGGAAAGATGCCAAGGCGATGCTGGAGCAATCAGCTGCAAAAGAACGGCTAGTTCTCTCGACTGGGAAGTATCTGGGCGAAGGCTTCGATGACGCTCGACTGGATACGCTCTTTCTAACGATGCCGATCTCATGGAAGGGCACGCTGGCCCAGTATGTCGGCCGACTCCATCGAACTCACCACGACAAATCCGATGTGATTGTCTACGACTATGTCGATTCTTCAGTCCGCGTTCTAGCGCGTATGGCAGCGCGGAGACAGGCCGGTTATCGAGCTCTCGGGTATGTGATTTCTTGAGACGTTATTGCAGGATAGTCCGCAACGCTGGTTCGACTGCAACGGCCCATTCGGCGTCCGCATACGAGCGCGCGCGCCCTGTTTGGCAGATCCCCTCCGCCGTGCCCCTGACAGCAGAATAGACAATGGAAGGGAATCAGCCTGGGGGCGACTTGCTTGAGTGAGTCAACGCGGGAGGCCTTCAGCGTCTGTACCTCATGAGTGGTTATCCAACCTGCCCCGAATAGGCGTGAGCTTCGCTTGAAAGTCCCGCACGGCCACGTCACGTTCCCCGCTTCTCCGCTTTTCCAGTACGAGTAGAGACAGTACAGAGGTGTAGCTGCGTTTTTCCTCGCATCGGCAACGAGTTGGTCCAATTGGAACGTGCCATCTGCTCTTCGATAGTGGAGCTGTGCATACCGCTTCGCGTCGAACGAGATTACCTTTGCCTGCACGCGGAGCCCCAGCCATTTGCCGGAAGAGCCTGCAAGCCAGATCTCCCAATCTGCGCCAGTTATCTTCTCCCTGGGTCGCGTGAATGAATCGATAAAGTACCTGCCCCTCGATTCCTTCTTTAGCTGAAGCACAAGAAAATCAGTGATCGATTCTTCGCCAAGCTTCGACTCGACTGAACGAGCCAACCTGAGCGAATTCCATACCCAACTCGCTTGTTTTTGCGTTATTTGGCGAGCATGTCTGACTGCACAACCCCCATGCTCTCACACCTCGACTGCAACTCTGGCCTCAACCGCCGCTGCGACCGGGGTATACAGGTCAATGACTGCCTCCGCCGTATCGATTGAGACGATTAGGCTGTATCGCACCGGGTCAGCGTATTTCCCGTGTGTAGGCCGCTCTCGCCACCAGCCCAGCGTTGGATACACAGCCACTGCGCCGCGCTCTGCCAGTTCGGAGGCTCGCCCTTGCCAGACGTCCGTGTGTATTGAGCCATGGTGGCGCAGGTTAGGCCCGACGATCCAACCGGAGTCTTGCCCACTCACAACCTGTCCCTCCTCCTCCGCGCGCGCATAGTCAGCGATCCGCGCGCGGAATGCTTGTTCACTCTCTAAAGCCTTCTTCACAGCGAACCTCAATCCGTGAGATTCATAGCGGTACCGGCGAGTCCAGCCACGCTCCGAAGGATTTGGCTCAACGAAGTACGACAACGTAACCCGCATCTCAACGTCAGTTTCACCGAGTTCCTCCAATGCCTCCGCCGGCCATGGAAGGGGGTATATGTGCATATCCCGGGAACGAACTCGTTCGACACGCCCGGTGCGAGTACGCACAGCCTCGAAAGGTTGCAGCTCCTGCTGCGCAATCAATGTGAGAGCGTTGTTCGCGCTCCATAGCGCCCTGCTTACCGAAGGCACTCCGTACCCGCAGTGACGCAGCAAATTGTTGATATCACGCTTACGGTTCGGGTTTGGTGCGAAAACCTCCATCATCGTGGGTGTCCACCTCGCCGAATGAACGAGGAGGCCTCGAACCGTTTCGGGCCAGTATGCTGGGTAGCCGGACCTGATCTGCCCTGCTAATCGCGACGCGAGTGCTGTAGCCGCACTCGTGCCCCAAAATGAATCGAATGCACGCTGTTCATGCAAGTGATGAACAGAGAGCAGATCAAGCGAACGCAACGAGTCCGTATCACCATCTGGACGCCGCGCACGATTACCACCCTCGAACACAACATCAGGCTTTATGGGCCAGTCCCTCGCCCATGTCCCGGCGGAACAGCTATATGGACTTAACCCTCCGACAGGCGCCAGTGGCAGGTAACCCGGATAGATTTGCGCATCGATCACGTCTTTGTATGTGACTGCCCCGACTGTGAGCACATTCCACGCCTGAGCCGGATCGTGAATCCCGTCAACCGTATTGGCCGCAGGATAGTCATGCTGGTCGGCTTCTAATACATTCCCGGCTGAAACCACTACGAGCCGCCGTTCACCGTCCTCTGCGCCTGACGTAAGCCGGTCCAATGCTGCGGACCAAGCTGAGGGGCGGCCACGATCACGATGTTCCTTTGATGCAATAGCTAGACAGAAGACTCGATCACGCTGAGGAGCAACTTGCTCGGCACGTGCGATTCCCTCTCGTGTGATCGCACCGTATAACTCTCCCTCATTGTCGCCGTTGTGCCGCAAAATCTTCACAGATTCCAGACGATGCGTAAGCGAGAGCGGGCCGTTCTCTGGCAATACATTGCATAAATCGCCATATAGCGCGAGGCCACCCATTTGCGTTCCGTGACCAAACGCATCGTGAGTTCCCCAATTCGGATCTATTGAATGCCGATCCTGCTCGGCAAGTGCGGGGGCAACGAGCGGGTGCAGGTTCATGCCAGTGTCGAGCACGCAGATCGCAGGTGAATTCGCGCCCCCGACTTCAACACGATTGACCAGATCGTCGGACCACTGCCACTGGTCGCTTGGTGGGAGGCCGGTGAAGAATTCAGCCGTTTCCTTTAAGCGCCTCAACTCAGCAATGCAATTCAGCAGGGTTACGGACTGCATCAACTGTGCGCGCGTGCCACGAGCCGCAACTATGGTGCGGTCAGGAAACCACAACTCGGTGCGCGAGAGTGTAAGGCCAATGGCGGCGGCGTGATCTCGAAACAGTCTCAGCAGATTTTCCCGCTCCGGTCCCGTACGCAACCAGACTTCCCACCAAATGACTTCCGCGTCCGAAGGCGGCAGAAGATCTGGATGATCTGTCCAGAGCCGATCCAAGGCCGCTCGCCGGATACTCCGAATGTTTTGTATCAACTCTCTGTTTCGCGGAGTCTTCGTGCCGGTATTCTTGTTGACGTTATCCTTGCTTAGGTACTGCTCTACAAGTCGTTCCAAAACAGGAAGCTTTCCCTCGGGCACAAAAACTGTGGCTTGAGTACGCTTCCCCTTCGATTGCACGGCGAGCAGTTCGATCCCGTCTGATGCTCGATCGAGACTATCGAGCTTGAGATCGAATCCTGGCTCGCTCTCGAAGGTCAGATAGATGCCGTTTGGGACTTCCTTCGATAGCTCCTGCTGCATTCGGACAGCATCCGCAGCGACCGATGAAAGAGCGGTCAATTGCTTGAGGAGTGCTTCTCCGTGCTTTTTCCGTTGACGCTCCTTCACTCGCGCCGCTTGACGAGGCGCGGTTCGAGGACGAAATCTTTCAGCTTCCCGGAATGCATCGACCGCTATATGCGGACGTCGCACGTTTGCCGCCATCTAGGCCTCCCAGTCCCCAGACGTTATCGTTTTTGGGGCGCTAATACCTGCGCAGGACGCATTGCCATTCTTTCCGAGAGCGCTCGTTGCACGTCCACGTGGGACACAGATGAGCGCTCATGGATGATGGCTTCTTTGATCGCCTCGTCCGCCGCCCGCGTGATCTCCGCGAAGCTCAGGCCGTCAGCGGCAGCAGCCAAGGCCCGCCAGTTCATTGTCTTTGTCGCGAAGCTACGCAGCCGTGCGCGAAGTGCCTCCAGCGCTTGATCAGCATCTGGCATCTGATATTCGATTACATCATCGAATCGGCGATAAACAGCATGATCGAGAAGTTCAGGATGGTTAGTCGCAGCTACTATCAAACTGTTTGATTCATCGTGCTCAATGAACTGTAAGAAACTGTTCAGAACACGGCGAATCTCGCCCACCTCGTTGGCCATTCCGCGCCGTGAGGCAATGGCATCGAACTCATCGAAGAAATAAACACCCCGCGTATCGCGAACCGCGTCGAATATTAGACGTAGCTTGGCCGCCGTCTCGCCGAGAAACTTGGAGATGAGTGCTTCCAATCGAACAAGGAACAACGGAAGGCTTAACTCGCCCGCTAGAACAGACGCTGTCAGGGTCTTACCTGTACCCGGAGGTCCCGTCAGCAATAGCCGTCGTCGAGGTGAGAGACCATGCTCTCGGATTCGCTGAAAGTGTTGCTGTTCTCTAATGATGCGCTCGAGTCGATCTCGAACTGGATCACTCGTGATCATTGAACCCAGGGCTTGTTTTGGGTACGAAACCGAAACGAGGCCAGCTAACTCGCCACGAGGCTTTGAGATTGGAACTGGGTCGCGCCCGAGCAACTCGCGACCTGCGCGACGTACCTTGGCCGCGTCCACCATGCTCCGCAGCTCCTCTGCGAGCTTCGAATGCCCCCTGCGGGCTTCATAGGCGGCGACCTGCATCGCAATCGAGAGAAATTGCGCATCGTCTCGTGCAAGGTGCGATTGAACGAGAGCTTTGATTTGGTCCGCGCTGGCCATAGTTCATAGGATGCGGGAAAGGTTGCCGGATGTCATCCGTGCGGCTTTGAAGCGACGCCTGAGCCGCTCAACTTACCCTTACGGTTGCAAGATCGTATTGCAATCATCTCAGAGCGAATCTCGCATTCGCACAAATCATCGAGGAGATGATGCTGCGTTACGCTCGTGTCCTAGACGATCCGATGCAGCTCATCAGCTTCAATGAACTGCCAGTGACGGGATATTAGGAAGTTGAATTTGGAGCGGGTGATGGGAATCGACAACTTCGTCGGGAACGAAGTTGGGCAGACTTTAGGCTGCTCGAAGAGCGAAGACCAAGGATGGTCTTCGTCCAACCCACGTGTCAGTGGGGTCGATGCCATCACCTGCGACAATTCAGCGCACGTCAGGAGGTGAATTGGAGCGGGTGATGGGAATCGAACCCACGTTAGTAGCTTGGGAAGCTACAGTTCTACCATTGAACTACACCCGCGTTCGGCAGGATTCTATGCAGCACCTGCGCCTGCGGCAACAAAAGTTCTCGCAACCCTTACTCAAGTCCGAGCTTCCTTTGAAATTCGATATCCGCGATCTGCAAATCTTTGTCGCCGTTGCCGAGGCCGGAACGATTGCGCGTGCGGCCGAGCGCTGCAACACCGTCGCATCAGCCGTGAGCAAACGGCTGTCCGAACTCGAACAGAACTTCGGTGTCGAGCTCCTGGTGCGCGGTGCGAAGGGTGTCGAACTCACAGCGGGCGGGCATGCGCTATTGATGCGTGCGCGAAGTCTCCTGAGCCAAGCGCAGCAGATCGATGATGAGATGCGCCGGCACGCATCAGGCGCACGCGGCTATGTTCGAGTGTTTGCGAACATTTCCTCGATCGTGGAATTCCTGCCGGGTGCGCTCGCCTCATTCTCCAAGCGGCATCCAGAAATCCACGTGCATCTTGAGGAACACGTGAGCTCGCACATCGCCGCTGCAGTGGCGGATGGCTCCGCTGACTTCGGCATCGTCAGCGAACTGCCCGTGATTGATGGGTTGAAAACAGCACCATTCCGTAGCGATGAACTCGTGCTCGCGCTGCAAGCGGGGCATCCGCTCGCAAAGCGTTCGAGTGTGACATTCGCTGAAGTTGCCGAATTGCCGTTCGTCGGTTTGCACGCCGAGAGCTCGTTACATCACTTGTTGAATCGAGCTGCGATCGAAGGTGGCACCTCTGTCGATTGGCGCATTCACGTGACGAGTTTCGATGCGGCATGTGCAATGGTCGCCGCAGGTCTTGGAGTGAGCGTCGTCCCACGAGCAGCAACCACACCGTACATCAAATCATTAGCGTTAGCGGTCGTACCACTCGCGGATGCATGGGCAACACGACAACAGTTCTTGTGCTTGCGATCCAGCACATCGCTGCATCCCGCGGCTCGTCTATTGTTCGAGCACTTGCAGTCGCCATAACAGCATCGCGATTCGCGATGGCGTTGTGACCACTCGCCACGCCTTCGCGCAGGTGCCGCATGCAAGATGGCTCGATGAGCTACCAATGGAACGCCGGCGATTACGCCAAACACTCCGCAGGCCAAGAGCGCTGGGCACGTGAACTGCTGCCTTTGCTCGAGTTGCGAGCGGATGATCGTGTGCTAGACATCGGTTGTGGCGACGGCCGCATCACGGCCGCAATTGCGCAGCAAGTACCGAATGGCAGCGTCGTCGGAATCGATTCGTCCGCCGACATGGTCGCTCACGCAAAAGATCTCGCCCGCGCCACGCCGAATCTTTCTTTCGAACAGCGCGATGCAGCCCAGCTTGGTTTCAACGAGGAGTTCACCGCAATCTTCTCGAACGCCACGCTGCATTGGATTCGCGATCAAGCACGCGTTGTCGATCAGATCGCACGAGCACTGCAGCCTTCTGGACGTGTGCTCGTTCAATGCGGCGGACAAGGCAACGGTCAAGGTGTGATCGATAGCTTCATGCGCGTCGCGCAACGCGACTCGTGGCACGAGAGCTTCGAAAACTTCGAATCGACGTATGGCTTCTATTCGCCGTCGGAGTATGAAGTCTGGCTCGAGCGGGCTGGCCTGCGAGCCGACGAACTTCGCCTGATTCCCAAAGACATGATCCACGCAGATCGAACCGCCTTCGAAGGCTGGGTGCGCACTGCGTGGCATCCCTACACCGCCCCCGTGCCGGAATCGAAGCGGGTTCAGTTCATTCAGGAAGTCACCGAAGACTACCTGCGGTCATTTCCTGCAGATGCCGCAGGCCAAATCCACGTCACCATGATTCGGCTGCAATTTCGCGCTCATAAGCCCGGGTAGTCGAAATCGCACTGGGTCGAAATCGCGCTGGTATGATCCGCGCCCTTCAAACAGGCGACCAGCAGAGACGATGAGCGACGATCAGGATCACTCGAACAAACCCGCGGAAGGTGTGTCGCGTCGCGGCGTGAAGAGCTTCGTGATCCGCGCTGGCCGCTCGACCGCAGCTCAACAGCGTGCGCTTGAGCAGCTTTGGCCGAAGTACGGCATCGAATACAGCGATGCGTCGCTCGATCTCGATGCTGCGTTCTCGCGCCACGCCCCGCGAATGATCGAGATTGGATTCGGTGCCGGCGAAGCGCTGCTGGCATTTGCACAGCGCCATCCTGAAATCGACTGCTTGGGAATCGAAGTGCATCCGCCGGGCGTCGGTCGCTTGCTACACGACATCGAACTCGGTGCGCTCACCAACGTGCGCGTCTCAATGCACGATGCGGTGGAAGTCTTGGGCAAGCAAATTCCTGCTGGATCGATTGATCTCATTCACATCTTCTTTCCCGATCCATGGCCAAAGAAGCGCCATCACAAGCGACGCCTCATTCAATCGCCATTCGCAGATCTGCTTGCACGTGCATTGCGTATCGATGGCACATTGCGTCTTGCAACGGACTGGGAGCCTTACGCGATTCACATGCGCGAAGTGCTCGACGTGCATCCCGCGTTCAAGAACAGCGCCGGTTCGATCGGGTATGCAGGACGAAGTGACGAACGTCCGCTCACACGATTCGAACGTCGCGGCCATCGCTTAGGTCACGGCGTGTGGGACTTGGAATATCGGCGCGTTGCCCACTGAATTGCTTGCTGCTGTGCGGAAAATTTGAGGCTTGCAACATCGCACGTGCAGGACTAAAACAAAGCCACGAGATCGCAAGGTCTGTCGACGAACAAGGATGAATGGTTCGCAAGGATGTAGCTCGTAACAACAATGGAGAGAGCCCATGCCGTCGCCAAACCCCACCATCGGCCAGTGGTACCGCCGCGCGAATGGTGCGTTGTTTGAAATCGTTGCAATCGATCGCGACGACAATACCGTCGAGGTGCAACACTTCGATGGCACCATCGAAG
>DASTSB010000105.1:0-5950 GCA_035760885.1 Steroidobacteraceae bacterium
CCTTCCTGAAGTTCGCGCCCTGCCGGGCGCTCCGTGGATTGCGAAGCAGTATAGCCACGCGTTTTGCGCGAAGCACAGAGTGAAACACCTATATTCCCCATCGGAACGCGAGCCTTGTCAGTGAGTACCCTGAAAACGCAAGAGTGGATTTGCGTTGGCTTAGCAACGTGGTCATTGACACCGACATACTGGAAAATCCCACGGCAAACACGTACTCGCGTGGAAGACGAACGCGCGGCCCACATTCCCGTTCCGCCGGCGCAACGTCGCTCAGAGCAAAGACATTTGCCGCGGATCGGAGGGCGGGGCAAAGAACAGCGAGCGATTGTGAACGAAGCGCTCGTCTCGATTCAGACCGAAACGTGCACAGGCTTTGGCGAACCGCTGCTCCAGCAATTGTGCATACTCGCCCTGCCCGCGTTGGCGTTGACTCCATCGTGAATCGTAGTCGCGGCCGCCGCGCATAGCGTTCAATCGCGACATGACGTGCTTTGCCGCAAGCGGCTGATGCTCTTGCAACCAATCGCGAAATAATTCCTTCAACTCGTAAGGAAGTCGCAGCAAGACATAGCCGGCCCATTTCGCGCCCGCCTGCGCCGCCGCTTCCAAAATGCGTTCGAGTTCCGCATCGGTGAGCACCGGAATGATCGGCGCCACCATGACGCTCACCGGTATACCGGCTGCACTCAGCGACTGGATTGCTCTTAGCCGAGCGCGCGGCGAGGCGGTGCGCGGTTCGAGCGTGCGTTTCAGTTCGTTCGACAACGTCGTCACGCTCACCAAAACATGGACCAAGTCGTCTTTCGCCAACGGCGCGAGCAGATCGATGTCGCGTTCGACGAGTGCGCTTTTGGTGATGATCGAAAACGGATGGCGATACTTGGCCAACACTTCGATCAGTTGCCGAGTGACACGGTGTTCGCGCTCCACGGGTTGATATGCATCCGTATTCGCTCCCAGTGTGATGGGCGAACACCGGTAGCCGGGCGCAGCGAGTTCGCGTTCCAGCAATGCCGCGGCATTCTCCTTATAGAAAAGCTTGGTCTCGAAATCCAAGCCCGGCGAGAGATTTAGATATGAATGGGAGGGGCGCGCATAGCAATAGATACATCCATGCTCGCATCCTCGATACGGATTGATCGACTGATCGAAGCCCACATCCGGCGATTGATTGCGAGAGATGATCGAGCGCGCCGGATCCGGCCGGACAGTGGTTTCCAATGGGGGCAGCGCTTCATCCAGACTGCCCCAGCCGTCATCGATACGTTCGCGCTTGGTGTGCTCGAAGCGTCCTTGCAGATTGGATACCGCACCACGACCCACGATGGTTTGAGTGAGCTTCGCCATCGCCTGATGTTACTGGATAAATCCTCAGGCGCAATAGTTGCGAAACACTGCGATTAAAGCCGTCGCCGCGCCTCGGGAAAACGATCGAGCGTACGCAGCCCCGGAAACCATCGCATCCATAAGCCGGTCACGATGAGTGTGGCCGCGCCGCCGATTACGACGGCGCGAACCGTGCCCCACCAACTCGCCGTGACACCGGATTCGAATTCACCGAGTTCATTGGACGCGCCGATGAACACCGCGCTGACGGCGCTGACACGGCCACGGATTTCATCCGGCGTTTCAAGCTGTACGAGCAAGTGGCGGATATAAACACTCACCATATCGCCGGCACCCAAAACGACCAGCGCCAATAGGGACAGATAAAAAGAACGACTCAACCCGAACACGACGGTAGCAATGCCAAACGCAGCTACACCACCGAACATCCATGCGCCGGCACGGCGCGTAATCGGGCTCACCGCCAGAATCATTGCGCACAGCGCTGCCCCGACTCCCGGGGCGGTCCGTAGCAAACCTAATCCGCTAGGGCCGACATGCAAAATGTCGCGTGCGAACACGGGCAACAAGGCCGTGGCTCCGCCAAACAACACTGCAAACAAGTCCAATGAGATTGCGCCCAAAATAATCGGCCGCGAGCGTACGAATTTCAGCCCCGACAGTAGCGTCGCAAGGCTCGGCGGCTCGCGAACTTGTACCGATCGCGCACCGCCCTGCACGCGGTACATCAAGATCGATGCCGTCGCGGCGAAGACCAAGACCGTGAGATAGACCACCTTCGGGCCCGCCAAATAGAGCAGCCCACCCATGGTCGGACCGACGACCGTCGCGATCTGGAAGGAAGATGAATTCAGCGCGACGGCGCGGCTAAAGCTTTCAGGCGAGACCAAATTCGGCAATAGCGCCTGACCGCTAGGCATCGAGAATGCGCGTGCACAGCCCAAGATCAGCATCGCCGCGAACACAGGCCATGCAACCGTGATGCCGCGGATCGTGAAGAACAGCAACAGCGCTGCACAGCAGGTTTCGGCGATGTAGCACATGCTCAAGATGCGCCGCCGATCCAGGTGATCGGCCACATGACCGGCCGGGAGAATCAGGACTACGAACGGCAAAAATTGCGACAGGCCAATGAAGCCGAGATCGAGCGGATCGCGTGTGATGGCATAGATTTGCCAACCGACAGCAACCGTTTGCATTTGCGCCGCTAGCGTCGCCAGCAACTTCGCTGAAAGAAAGCGCACGAAATCACGCTCGCGCAGAATCTGCAACGCGCGCATACGAGAATCAGGCATGTGAGATGGCTCGAGAATTCGAGCGCGCAGAATAACGCGAGCTGTGTCTGTCAGCTCGTCAATTTGCGAGCGCTAGGCAGCGCGCTTCGGCTCAGCGCGGGGCGGCACAGGAAATCGCACTTCGACGACCGTTCCGTTTTCCGAGCGGGTTTCCAACTCGCCGCGCAATTGACGCACGAACGCTTCGATCAGCGAGCGGCCAAGGCCCGTGCCGTTGTGCGTGTCTGCATTCGGATCGAAACCGGCGCCATCATCGCGCACACGCACGAGGATCCGTTCATCGCTCTCGCGCGCTACTTCCACGCGGATCTGCCCGCCCTCGCGATCTTTGAACGCGTGCTTGTAGGCATTCGTGATCGCTTCAGTGACAAGCAGCCCCAATGGCACTGCCAGCTCCGGGCCGATCACAGCACTTGGCGAATCGACGATGAGATCCACCTGCCGGCCGCGAGATAAACCGCCGCGCCGCAGCTCTGCGCATAAGTCCTCGAGGAACCAGCGCAGATCGATTTCTTGCAAACTGTCCGACTCATAGAGACGCCGATGCAGCGTTGCGAGCGCGTTGATGCGGCTGCGAGCTTCGGCGAAGGCTTCTTCGGCGCGCGGATCGCGAATCCGGCGCGCATGCAGATTGAGCAGACTCATCACGAGCTGCAGATTGTTCTTCACTCGATGATGGATTTCGCGAACCAGCACTTCTTTCTGATTCAGCGAGTCTCGCAATTCAGTTTCGCGAGCGGAGATGTCGTCGGCCATGCGCGAGAACGTTTCGCCGAGACGCCGAATCTCGTACGGCGCTGCCGCCACTCTTTCCGGGCGCACGCTGTGACGCCCAGCCACGTACGCCGAGGTGATCCGTTCCAGATAGGTGATCCATCGCACGACCAAGTATTCGACACCGAACCACACCACGAGAACGGCGAGGATCCACATCAACAACGGCGTTGCTACGCCCCATGTGAACTGCAGCGCGAGTGGACCAATCGCGCTGAGCACCGGAATGCCGACGACCGCAAAGATGCGCCCATCCAACAAAGGACTGATCGCGTACATGCGCCAAGTGCCGTCCTCGCCGCGGGCACGGAACGTTCGAGTACCACCGCTATTGATGTGCTGGTGAATCAACTCCATTGCCGGCAGGCGCCGGCTCGAGGCTGAGCCAGTGGCTCCCTCGCGCGTGATCACATCCCCTTTGCCATCCAGCAGGGCGAGCGCACTGCGCTCGGTGTGCGACGCCCCGGCCATGCGCTGCGCGAGCCAATCCAGACCGATGAACAACGCGACGCCGCCGCGAATCACGCCGTCCTCGTCCACGAGCGGTACGGCTGTGACGATGCCTTGTTGCTTGAGCCAACGGCTCACAATCAAGTCACTGACCACAAACGGTTCGCCGCGCATGACAGCCTGAAACCAGCGTCGATCCGCGACGGACACCGGGCCATCGATGGGAGCGGACGCGCAAGTGAGTTTGCCTTGATCGTTTGCCACCGCAGCGCCGGAATATTGATCCAAGCCGCCGATGGCTCGCTCGAGCGCGCGGCGGCACATTCGATCCTGCGTTCGCACGTCCGGGTGTGCGGCCAGACTGGTGAGAATCTCGCGCGATGCCGAGATCGTGCTGACTTCTTCGTTTGCGGAGAGTTGCGCAGCCTTGGCGAGATTGTCTTCGAGAATCGCCATGCTGCTGCGATAACTCGACACGGCCTGCAGTACGGCGAGTGCACCGGGGGCCAACATGGCTAGACCCACGATCAGCACGAGCCGCGGGCGCAGCCCCGCGTTGCGGCCGAACCAACGAAGCCGCAGTGGAAGGCTCTGCTGCGTTTTCAAGCGCTAGCTCCCGCTGTGGCTGATCAAGACACCCCGGAACGCTGCGTCGTCAGTGGTTCTGATTCCGACATGGGAGGCACCGGAATGATTCCGGCGACTTGGGCCGCATCTTCCCCCAGCAGCTCGACGAGGCGATCGCGAGCTCGGGCAATTCGGCTCTTGATCGTGCCGACTGCAACCTGGCACACATCCGCCGCTTCTTCATATGACAACCCGGTAGCACACACCAAGATCAACGCTTCGCGCTGATCGGGCGGCAAGTGTTGAAGCGCGCGGCTCAAATCTCGCAAGTGCAGCTTGGCATCGTGATCGGGCGCAATCGCCACCTGCGCGGCGCACACGCCATCTGGATCTTCGATCTCGAACTTGCGATGGCGCAGTTCCGAGTAATAGCAGTTGCGCAGAATCGTGAACAGCCAGGCCTTGAGGTTGCTGCCTGACTGAAACTGTTCGCGATTGGTCCAGGCCTTGAGCACCGTGTCCTGCACTAAATCGTCGGCACGCGCGGGATCGCCGCATAACGAGCGCCCGAAGGCGCGCAATGCGGGCAGCAACGCGGTGACTTGCTCCAAGAATGTGTCTCGGACGTTCATGCACTCTCCACGCGGCCCGTTAGGACCCGCGTTCCTTATCTTCAAGTTGCTTGAGAAGCGCCTTGAATTCGTCCGGAACCGGCTCTTCCATTACATCGGTAAACATGCGTCGCAGGCGATTGCCGAGCCAATCGGGGACCTGCTCCGACGGTGTCGCGGCCGCTGTCGCTGCGACCGACTCGCCTGGCTTGGTCTTCTCATTCATGATCATGGCTGAGTCTTGAAAGGCACTGGATGAGGGTGCACGGGTTCATGGGTCTGTCCCAAACGTAGCTGAATTGCAAAAGTTCCACGCGGGACGGAACCTTTCGTGTGGTTCGTACATAGTAATACCGCAATTATTTGTGCGCGCAACGCGCTCGCTATAAAGACGCAATAAAGAATTAGGAGTCTCTCCATGGCCTTAGCTCACGCCATCGCTGAACATTTGCCGTATTTGCGGCGCTATGCCCGGGCGCTATGCGGGACCCAAAAGAGCGGCGATACGTACGTGCGCGCTTGTTTGGAGGCCATCGTTGCCGATCCGAAGGTGCTGCCGGCCGAGTTGCCGCCACGTGTCGGGTTGTATTTGCTGTTCCATACGCTGTGGGGGAGCACCGATGTGGAATCGCGCTCGCTCGTCTCCACCGCTTCGTCGGACACCGTGACGAAGCGCTTGAATGAGCTCACCCCGGCACATCGCCAGGCGCTGCTCTTGACGGCGATGGAGGGATTCAACGTCGGCGATACCGCGAGGATCCTGCGGGTTTCCGAGCAAGACGTGAAACAGATGGTCCAGCAGGCGGTGAAGGAAATTTCCAGTCAGCCGACCACCAAGGTCCTCATCATCGAAGATGAGCCGATTATTTCTCTCGATCTACAGAGCATCGTGCGTGAAATGGGGCA
>DASTSB010000106.1:0-6624 GCA_035760885.1 Steroidobacteraceae bacterium
CGACAACGGCAACATCGATCACGGTCAACGATCCGCATTTACAACCGGAGGTTTCGGACTCCGTGGATCTCACCGCCGATCGCATGTGGAGCTTCGGCCGAGCACGCGTTTCGCTCTTTCAAGATGACGTACGCGACAGCATCTACGCACAAACTAACATCACCGTCGTACCGAACGTCACCAACGTGCAAAACGTCGGACGCGTGCGCACGCGGGGCACCGAGACCGCATTCACGCTCGATCGATTGTTCTTCGACACATTGAGTCTCAACGGCAGTATTGCGTACGCGCGATCCGAGATCCTCGAGAACGACAATTACCCGATTTCCGTCGGCAACGAGTGGCCGCGAATTCCGCGCTGGCGTGGACACCTGCAAGTTCAGTGGCATCCGAATGCCGATTGGATCGCGAGCCTCGGAGCGCGCTACTCAGGTCGAATGTATAACCGCCTCGAGAACGACGACATCCATCCGGACACGTATGGAGGCGTTTCGAAGTTCACCTTCGTCGATGCGCGGGTTGCGTACACCTTCCCCAATGCATTGGAGTTGGCGATCGGCGTCGACAACCTCACCAATCAACACGCATATCAGGCGCATCCCTATCCAGGGCGCACAGGCTTGCTGGAAGCACGTTGGAGTTTTGGAGAACGACGATGAAGCGGCTCGAATCGGTGCTATTTCTGACCCTGGCCCTGCTCGGCACTGCTTCGTTTGCAGCAGCGCATTCTGCAACTCAATTGGGTTCAGGCGCCGCGGTGGACGAGGAAGGTCACGTCTGGGTCGTGAGCACAGAACCCGCGGAGAATGGCAACACTATCGTGGTTGCGGCACTCGATGATTCATCCACCCCCAAGATTCGCGTAACGCAAAAGCCTGAGCCGGTCTCGGCCGACGGCGAGAATCATCCGAAGCTCGCGTTCGGTGCAAAAGGCGAAATGTACGTCTCTTGGACCTCGCCCACTTCCGATCGCTACACCGGCGATGTTCATTTCGCTCGCTCGCTGGACCACGGTCGAACTTGGTCGACCCCAAGCATCGTGCATCGCGATCGTCAATTGATCACGCATCGCTTCGATTCGCTCGTCGTCGATGGCAAAGGACGCGTGTGGATTGCATGGATCGACAAACGCGATCAAGCGGCGGCCGAAAAGGACGGGCGCGACTACGCCGGTGCCGCCATCTACTACGCGTACTCCGAAGATCAGGGCGCGCACTGGAAAGGCGACCTCAAACTCGCCGATCACACTTGCGAATGCTGCCGCATTGCCCTGACGAAAGATGAACGCGGTCGCGCGGTGGCCTTTTGGAGGCACGTCTTCGAACACAACGAACGCGATCACGCGTTCGCCACGCTCGAGCCAAATCGTAAGCCTGCGGTTCATCGTGCCACGTTCGATCACTGGAGTATCGATGCGTGTCCGCACCACGGACCAGGACTCGCGATCGATGATCGAGGCGTAAAACACGCGGTGTGGTTTTCTCAAGTGAATGGAGAAAGCCGCGCGTTCTACGGACAACTCCATCCAGACGCGCCGCCGACCCGAGTGCTCGAGCTGCCACGAGGCGCCATGCATCCGGATGTTGCGGCGTCGGGAAACAAGATCGCGATCGCGTGGAAACGCTTCGATGGTAAGCAGAGCATGCTTGAGACACGTATCTCGTTGGACGCCGGCCAATCGTTCAAGGATTCAAGGGTCGCGACGACACGCAACGAATCAGATCAGCCGCGCCTCATCGGCGGCCCGAATGCGATCCAGACGGTGTGGCGCCGTGCAGATGGGGTGACTTCATTCGCGGTGGACGATGGACCACCGGCGATCACCCAGACAACTGCTGCCGGCGTGGAGTCGTCTGCAGAGCAAAGCGAGGTTCGTCCCTTCGATCTCTCTACGCTCGGTCGCATTACGCAAGTACAGCGCGGCCATTCATTCTGGCTGGTCCTTTGGGATCTCGATTGCCCTTATTGCATGAAGTCGCTTGCGAATATTGCCAAGGCGCAAGAGCGCGATCCGACCATGCGAGTCATCACGGTAGCGACCGATTCAGCAGATCAAGCGGCCGCGATCAAGGAGCGGCTCTCGCAGCTTGGGGTGCGCTCCGACGTATATGCATTTGGCAATGCGGCGCCCGAAGCGCTGCGGTACGCCATCGACCCGAACTGGATGGGAGAAAAGCCGCGTGCATATTTATATGACGCATCCGGCGCTCGTACGACGTTCACCGGGGTGCTGAGAGAGGAACAACTCACCAGGTAAACCCGCTATGGGTTCACGGCGGGCAGAAAAGGACAAAACGGATACCAAGAGTAGAAAGAGGGTAGGCTTTGGGTCGAGACCGCCAACGGTCAACAGTGAACCGTCATTGGCGGAACCTGCTGCTACCCAGTGCTGTTTCAATTCGTAGTAGTTGAGCAGCACGAGGGAAGCATGTTCTCGCGCAAGCAACGAACACTGTTGATCGCGATGGGTACAGTCGTAATGGCGGCAGCCTGCAACGCCGATGACCGGCGCATGGTAGTTCGTGCCACCGCCTATAACTCAACGCCCGCCCAAACTGATTCGCGGCCTTTCGAACCGGCATGCACCGATGAGGAACTCCAGCCGCGCACGATCGCCGTCTCGCGCGATTTATTTCGCGCGGGCCTGAAGTGCGGAACCAAAGTGAAGATCGAGGGAATGAAAGGCGAGTGGACTGTCGTCGATAAAACAGGGCCGCGTCACGAGAAGCTCATCGATATTTACATGGGCACCGACGTCAAGGCGGCTCGTCGATTTGGCGTGAAAGAAGTCGAGATCGCTTGGTCGCCGCCCAAGAGCGAAACGTAATCTAAGACACGCATTCTTTGAGCTCGGGATCGCTAGTGCGCGAGCTTCAGAGTTGCAACCCCGGCCACGATGAGCGCAACTCCCGCATAGCGCCACAACGTCGCGGCATCGCCGTAGAACATCACCCCGACAAAGAAGGTGCCCGCTGCGCCGATTCCAGTCCACACCGCATAGGCGGTGCCCATCGGGATCGTTCGCTGGGCAAGCCACAACAACACCCCGCTGACGATCATGAAGACCGCAGCCATCGCGATTCCGATGATGCGTCTATGCGCTTGTTGGGCCAGCTTCAAACCCACGGGCCAGCCGATCTCGAAACAACCTGCGAGGACTAGATACAGCCAAGACATTTAAATTCCTCAGTACTGCGTAGCCGCTACCATAGCGAAAGTTCAAAGGGAGAACCCGAGTGGCGAAGAAAGCGAAAGACATTTCACAAGCGGTTCGCGAAGTCTGCCTCTGGTTTCCAGAAAGCGAGGAAGTGGTCTCGCATGGCGCACCCGATTTTCGCGTGCGAGGCAAAACCTTCGCGACCTACATGATCAATCACCATGGCGATGGTCGCGTTTCTCTGTGGCTCAATGCCCCGCAAGCTTCCCAAAGCCATTACGTTCGCCAAGACCCTCAACACTTCTTCGTGCCTCCTTACGTCGGGCCGCGAGGTTGGCTGGGCGTGAATCTTGACAAGGGCATCTCATGGAGGACCGTGGCCACCCTCGTTCGCAATGCCTACGAGAAAGTGGCGCCTGCAAGCTTGTCAAAAACACTCGGTGACACGATCGAAATCGCACCTCCCACCAAGACGCTCGACCCGGACGAGATTGACCCATTGCAATCCGTTCGCGCTCAAGAGGTGCTGAAGGAGTTACGCACGGTTTGCCTTTCACTGCCTGAGACCAGCGAAGCGAGTCAATTCGGCCATCCGGTGTGGCGCGTCGGCAAGAAGGTATTTGCTCAGGCCTACTGCTATCGGGGCGACCGCAAGCTGCAACTCGCATTCTGGGTGGGCGTCGACCAACAAGCGCTGCTGATTCGAGACAAAGAATTCAGCATTCCCGCTTACTTGGGGCACAACGGCTGGATCGCAATCGATGTCACCCAGCGCGCAAACTGGAAAGAGATCCGCTCACTCGCGGTGTTCAGTTATCGTCACTTCGCACTGGCGCGCATGCTGAAGCAGCTCGACGAAGCCCGCAGCCCGGTAGACCCGCCCGCCAAACGTCCTCGCGCATTGCCGCGCAAGAAGTGAATTCATATCCATGCAGATCGCACCTTTCTCAATCGATGCATACACAGTTGCATCGCAATTGATGTCTCAACGCAACACTTCGTGAAAAAAATTCTCGATTTTCGCTAGCCCCACTGCATACACGTGCGATTGATTGCGCGCTGCGTCCTCAACTTATTTCCAAGCGCCTTCCTTGATGTTATCTGGATGACCCTCTGCAGCATTCGCTGCCAAGTCTCTTCAGCTAACAACAAGGGGGAACCATGTTCAAGAAGTCGCGCAGGCCGCACGGCTCAGTCGTGCGTACGAATGGACATGACCGCATCGCTCAGTCGATTGGTTTCGTCGCCGCATTTGCTCCATCGCTGCTGTTTGCCCAGACAGCACCGGTTCCGGAAGGCAGTAATCAAGCCGAAACATCGTTGGAAACTGTCGTGGTCACGGGCAGCGCACTCGGCGGCGTGAAGAAGCTCGAGGCCAGCTACAACATCGTCACCGCGACGGAAGAGCAGATTCGCCAATCGAATCCGAAGAGCACGGCGGACTTGTTGAAGATCTCGCCGGGTGTGTGGCCAGAGTCCACGGGCGGTCAAACCGGCGCGAATATCGAAATCGCCGGTTTCCCAGGCGGCGGCGATGCACCCTATTTCACGACGTTGCTGATGGGTTCGCCGCTGTACGGCATGCCGACGCTTTCGTTCTTCGAAACCACCAGCATTTTTCGCCTCGACGAAACAGTGCGCTCCGTCGAAATCTTGCAGGGTGGTCCTTCCGTCGTGTTTGCCGGCGGACAGATGGGCGCGACGGCGAACTTTTTCTTGAAGACCGGCAGCGACGAACCGACCGGAACGCTGGGACTTACCTATGGCAATGAAGGTCTGTGGCGAGTGGATGGCTTCACCGGATTCAAGCTGGGCGAGGGTTGGTATGGCAGCTTCGGCGGCTTCTATCGTCAATCCGATGGTGTGCGCGACCCGCAGTTCGACGCGGATAAGGGCGGGCAGCTCACCGCAACGCTGAAGCACGAAACCGATAACGGACAGCTCACCGTCTACGCGCGTTATCTCGACGACAAGAATCAGTTCATCACGCCGATTCCGATCATTCAGCGTGGCACCGACAACTTCAGCGGCTACCCGGGTTTCGATCCGCTGACTTCCACTTACTACAGCAATGCCATTCGGCACGTGCGGCTACCGGGATATCCCGGCGGCGGCACCGACGCGGATCTGGCCGACGGACGCGGCGCGCAGATGTTGTTTGTGGGCGCCAATTTCGATCATGACTTCGAGAACGGCTGGTCGATCGCCGATAAGTTCTTGGCGAATGGCGGCGACGTTGACACGAACGCGTTGTTCTCTGGTAGCAACCCCGCGCTGCTCTCGGATGAGCTGTACACGATTCCCACCAACTTGGGTGGGTTAGGAGTACCCGCGGGTGCCACCGCTACGGCTGCCTTCGTCGGCGGTGGTGCAGTCGCGGCGGATCAAGATGTCATCCATCAAGGCTGGTGGTACATCCACAAAAAACTGCAGAACGTCAACAACGACTTCCGCTTGAGCAAAGAGCTCTTCAGCGGGAACACGCTGACCGTCGGCGTGTATCTCGCGTATTACACGATGGACGACAAGTGGGCATTGGGCAATCAGATGCTGATGACGAATGAACCCAATGCCCGGCCGATCACGGTGAGCTATGCGAATGCGGGCCAAACGTTTCAGTTGACCGATAGCCAAGGCTTTCTTGACTACGGCGGCTTCAACATCACCGAACGCGGACACGCTTTCAACAAGGCGCTCTACTTGTCGGATTCCTGGCGCATCGATAAATGGCTCTTCGATGCATCGGTGCGCACCGAGAATCAAGACGCGACGAATCGCGTCTGCAATTTGAGCAACGTCAATCTAGACGGCGATCCGCTCACGCTGTACGACAACGCTGTACCGGTGTGTAACGGCACCATCGCCGACACCAATTACGACGAGACTTTTACGTCGTGGACAGTGGGCGCGAACTACAGCTTCACCGATTACTCCTCTGCGTATTTGCGCGTGAACCGGGGCGGGCACTTCCTCGACTTCGACAACGGCATTCGCGGCAGCACCACGGGCAACACGCCACCGATGCAGGTGATTCGTAACTACGAAGCGGGTTACAAATTCCAGAACGACCTGATCTATGCCGACTTGAGTGCCTACTACCGCAAGTTCAGCGGATTGTTGTATCGGCAAACGGATGCGAGCGGCGCGCAATTCGGCCCCAATGTTCAATACGGTTCCAAGTCGAAGGGTGTGAATTTCATCGGCGCACTCACTCCGGGCGAGCATTTCCGATTGCAAGTCGTTGCCAACTACTTGGACGGCGAGTACTCGGACTACAACGCGTGCGTCCCATTCACCAACGTCGTCACCGGCAACGGCTGTGCGCGAATCGAAGGCAAACAATTGCAGCGTCAACCTAAGCTGCGTTACATGCTGACGCCGAGCTATCGCATGCCGTTGGGATTCGGCGATATCGAAGCGTTCGTGACGTACTCGCACATCGGCCCGCATACGCAGGACCAATCTGG
>DASTSB010000107.1:0-10980 GCA_035760885.1 Steroidobacteraceae bacterium
TGCGCGTTCGCACAGTTCGAAGAGCGTGCCGGAATAGCTGGATTCATAGCGTTTGGTGAGTTCACGAGCGACCGTCGCTGCGCGATCAGCGCCGAAGTGCTGCTGCATATCACTTAGCGTTTCTGTTAGTCGATGTGGCGCTTCATAGAAGATCATCGTTCGCGATTCTTGCGCGAGCTTCTGTAACGATGAGTCCCGCGCGGATTTCTTTGCGGGCAGGAATCCCTCGAAGGAAAAGCGATCCGATGGGAGCCCCGCAATCGACAGGGCCGCGATCGCAGCACAGGCGCCGGGAATCGCGATCACCTCGATGGAATGCGCGCGAGCGGCGGCAACAAGATCGAAACCCGGATCGCTGATCAGCGGCGTGCCCGCATCCGAAACCACCGCAACCGATTCTCCTCGGCGCAATCGCTCGACGAGTTCCGCGGAGCGACGTGCTTCGTTGTGCTCGTGCATGGAGACCAGTGACGTACGAATCCCCGCCGCCTGCAGCAGTTGTGCGGTGTGGCGCGTGTCTTCTGCCGCGATCACGCTCACGCTTGCAAGCACCTTCTGGGCTCGCGGCGTGAGATCACCGAGATTGCCGATCGGAGTGGCGACCACGTAAAGCCTGCCGGGCAGCACAGCGAAGTCATCAGACACGGTTTTCATCCAGTTAGAGGCGGCGAACCGGTACACTCCCGGACCGCGTTGAGCCGCTATGTTGCCGCGGCCTCGACGTTTAAGACAGCGCATCGAACGCGCCTGCGCATGCCATCCGCATGCGACCCTAACAAGTGCAACATACGAACTGCCGGCATCACGTGTCCGTATCAATATCTTGTTGGAAAACACCTGACGCATTTGGAGTCGATATGCAGCTTGCTCGCAGTGCGCTGCGCACCATTGCCTTTGCAGTAGTGGCTGCGTTTGCAGTCGGCGCCTGCACGCCCACCGCGACCCAGCCGGAACGCATTCCCGGCGATCGGCAGTTGGCACAAGCGGACAAGCTCTCGCGCGAAGGCAATCCGGAAGCAGCCGCGCAAGCGTACGAAGCCTTGGCAGTGGGCGCAGCAGGAGAGTTGCGGGACCGTTTATGGCTGCGAGCGGCACGCGAATACGTGCGTGCGAACCAGATCGACAAGGCCACTGCGCTGCTGAACCAAACCTCAGCGACTTTGCCCACGATCGATCAGAGCCTGCGCGCACAAGTGGCCGCCGAGATCGCCTTGCGGTCGCAAAAGCCAGATCGTGCGCTCGCCGAATTGGATCGCATCCCGCAACCGATCCCGCGCGAATCGCTGGCCGATGTGCTGTCGATTCGCTCACGCGCGCTGTTCGCTTTGAATCGCCCGGCCGCTGGGATCATGGCCGCACTGGATCGCGAACAAGTGCTGTCGTCTCAAGACGAGAAGCGCGCGAATCAACGGATGATCTGGGAAGGCCTGCAACGAAGTGCCGCCAACAACGCGGACTTCACGGTACCCGCTGGAGCAAGCAGAACGGTCGCAGGCTGGCTGGATCTCGCTCGAGCCGCACTCATCGCGGCTCGCAATCCGTTCACCGCTAAGCAAGATCTCGCCGATTGGCGCAGTCGGTATCCGAATCACCCTGCACAGGACCTGCTTACGCAAACGCTCTTGCCCGAGTTGGGCGTGGGGCTCGAGTTCCCCTCGCATGTCGCTCTTGTGCTGCCGCTATCAGGTCGAATGCAAGCCGCCGGGATGGCCGTGCGAGATGGATTCCTGGCGGCACTTCTACAACAGGACCCAAGCCGCCGTCCGGTGCTGAACGTGTATGACTCCGATCAAGAAGGCGCCGTCACTGCGTATCAACGAGCAGTCAATGAAGGCGCTGAATTCAGCGTGGGTCCGCTTCTCAAAGAGGAGGTCACTGCTGTTGCAGTATCGGGTGCGGTCACTGTCCCGACGCTCGCCCTGAATCAACTCAGCGATGAGATCAGTAAACCTACGCTCCTCTATCAGTACTCATTGGATCCCGAAGAAGAGGCACGTCAGGTCGCACAACGCATCGCAAACGATGGACACATTCGCGGACTCGTTCTTTTACCGAACAATGAATGGGGACAACGCGTCTTCCGCGCCTTCGATGACGAACTCAAAACGCTCGGCGGCAGCATCGCAGCGATGCGCTTCTACGATCCAGGCGAACGCGACTTTTCAGGACCGGTCGCGAAGTTGCTTCTGGTCGACGAAAGCCGTGCGCGCGCCAATGCATTGGATGCCGTATTGCACACGCGCCTCGAGTTCGAGTCGCGTCGACGCACGGACGTGGAGTTCGTTTTCATCGGCGCGCAACCGTTGCAAGGCCGCTTGGTCCGTCCTGCGCTGCAGTTTCATCGCGCTGGCGATCTTCCGGTCTACAGCACGTCCGACATATTCGAACCGGCCGCGCAAGCCAATTCCGATCTCGAAGGCGTGATGTTCCCGGATATGCCCTGGGTCATCTCGCCCGATTCCGTTTCGACGCAACTGCGCGATGCACTCACACGCTATTGGCCGGTGCGAGCACGCGGACGCGGACGTCTATATGCATTCGGTTTCGATGCGTACCGTCTAATTCCGCTTTTGAAGGCGGGACAGTTTGGCAGCGCGCATGCCATCCCGGGCATGACCGGCTTGTTATCGATCGACGATAGCGGCCGTGTGCACCGCCAGCTCGACTGGGCGCGCGTGACGAATGGCCGAGCCGCGCCGATCGGCACTACGACGATGTCAGCAACCCAACCCTAGAGGAACGTTCATGGATGATCGCCAACGCAAGGAAGCGGGGCTCGATGCAGAAGAAGCGGCCTTGCGCTATCTGACGAGCCATGGGCTCAAATTGATTCTGCGCAACTATCGATGCCGCTGCGGCGAGATCGATTTGGTGATGCTGGATGACAAGACAGTCGTGATCGTCGAAGTGCGCCTCCGCTCTTCAAGGCGTTATGGCGGCGCCGCGGCATCCATCACGTACCGCAAGCAGAAGCGCATCATCAACGCGGCGCGTTTCTTGTGGGCCACTCGTAGCGACGTGCGTCAATTTCCACTGCGCTTCGATGTGATCGCGATGGGCTCTCTCGGCGGCGACGTAGAATGGATTCGGGACGCGTTCACGATGTAGAACTGCGGAAGCATCGACACATTGGCGTATCGAATACAACGATGTTGCGGCTTTGAATGAACACTCGAGAGCGAATGCATGTTTGAAACCACCGCTGAGGTGAGCTGCCCCTACTGCGGCGAAGTCATCACCCTGTTTCTTGATCTTTCGGTCGAGTCGCAGAGCTATATCGAAGACTGTTCCGTGTGCTGTCAACCCATGACGGTCAGCTACTCCACGGAAGGCGGCGAACTCGTGTCCGTCAGTGCGGACCAAAGTTAATGGCGCGAATCGGTTTTGGCACCTGGAGTTGGTAACCCGCATGTGGCGCAAGATTCGCATTCTGATCCTGCTGCTGATCCTGTTGTTCGTCGGGCTCAATACCTATTTCGATCGGGTCTACTCGACGGACTGGGATATTCCTCTGCGAGTCACCGTGTTTCCCATCAACGCGGATGGCAGCGTCGTCTCCGAGCGATTCGTGCAGGGTTTGAGTCCTGCAGATCTCCTGGCGCTGGAAAGTTTCTTCCAGAGCGAAGCCGAAGAATACGGCATCCGTATGGATCGCCCCGTTCGCTTCGCGCTCGCATCGCCGATGCGCGAACTTCCGCCAACGATCGAGCCCGGCGCGGGGCGACTCAGCATCGCGCTTTGGAGCCTGCGCACTCGATACTGGGCATGGCGCAAACCAGTGCATCCTGCGGGACCGAAACCGGACATCGAACTGTTCGTGCTGTATCACGATCCCGCGCTGTCCCGGCAACTTCCGCACTCGCTGGGATTGCAGAAAGGCCTGTTCGGCATCGTCCACGCATTCGCGGATCGACGCATGATGGGATCGAACGACACCGTCATGGCCCACGAGTTCTTACACACGCTCGGGGCGACGGACAAATACGACCTCGCGACGAATGAACCGATTCTGCCGATCGGGTACGCCGAACCCGAGCGTCAGCCGCTTTACCCGCAAGAGTTTGCGGAAGTGATGGGCGGACGCATCCCGCTGTCGCCCTCGCAATCGGAAATGCCCGAGTCGCTGCGACAAGTGATCGTCGGGCCTGCGACAGCGATCGAGATCGGATGGAAGAAGTGAACTCGAGCGCGCCGCTGACATGCGAAACCTTGAGCGTACGCGTCGGTGAGCGGACGTTGGTTCACGAGCTCAATCTCGAACTGCATCCGGGCAGTATCACTGCGATTCTCGGGCGTAACGGCGCTGGCAAAACTCTGACCTTGCACACCCTCGCAGGATTGCGTGAACCAGCAGTGGGAGTGGTGAAGCTCGCTGGTGCGATACTGAATTCAATTCCAGTTCGAGAGCGTGCACTGCGCAGCGCATTGCTGTTGCAAGCGAGCGAAGACCCGTTTCCTTCGACGGTGCTGGAGTCGGTTTTGATCGGGCGGCATCCGCATATCGGATTCTGGTCATGGGAGAGCGCTAAGGATCGGGAGATTGCAACTCAAGCGCTGCAGGAAGTTCAGCTCGCACACTTTGCCGATCGAGACATCACGACACTCTCGGGCGGCGAGCGCCGGCGTGTCGCGATCGCGTCAATCCTCGCGCAGAACCCCACAACGTTTCTGCTCGATGAGCCGCTGAACTATCTCGATCCGCATCATCAGATCGATGTGCTGAATCTCTTCGCGGCGAGAGCGCAGCAAGGCCACGCGATTCTAATGAGCCTGCACGATGCTGGACTCGCTGCGCGCTTTTGCCAACGCGCGCTACTCCTGTTCGGCGATGGCGAGTGGCTCGAGGGCCCGACCATGGAAGTACTCACCGAATCTTCGATGGCTCGCCTGTATGGCGTGCCGATGCGCGAAATCACCTGGGATTCGGGCCGCACGTTTGTGGCTGTTTGACTGAAGAAGAATTAGCCGCAGAGAACGCAAAAAAGAAAATTAGCTGATACCCGATCCGGCCAATTCCTAATCATCCGTGTGAGACGGATACGCAACCAACCGCTGGTGCACGGCAAATCATCCGTGAATGTTTTCTTGCTCTTTTCTGCGTTCTATGTGGCAAAAATCTCTTCTCCGAGCGGCATAGTCATTTCCGCACGAGCAGTATCCCCACACCCGCCACGATCACGCCAACGCTCGCCCAGACAGGGATCGCAATGCTTTGTTTGTCTTTGACGGTCAACTCCACGGGCCCGATCTTGGCTTGATGCTTTTCTTTGGTGTAGTTCACTTTCCCGTACATGAGACCAAGCACGCCTGCGGCAATCAAGATAACGGCGACGATCTTCTTGACCATGTGAGTTCTCGTTTTGGTTGTGGAGATGCCGCGCGACGCTAGCGAGCGTCGATCGCTTTTTCAAGCCGCGGGCACATTCACCCGCTTCTCCCGTCCGGTGCGCCACCAGGCAAACGGAATCGCAAAGGGCCCGAAGAACAGTCCCATCGTGGTCCAGAACGCAACGTGCTTGGATCGCCGCAGTTTCGCGATCAGAAAGCAGACCACAACCCCAACAACGTTCGCAACCAGAGAGATCCAGATCAGCTCGCCAGTCAGATCGATGATCTCGTATGGATCCACGTTAGCTCCTCATCGATCAGTGGCTGCATCAATGATGCGTCGAAACAAAATGCGAACCGGGTGCCCGCCCCAAGTAGCTCGCTCCAACTCTACTTGGACCCGCCCCGTCGAGCGCATGAAGAAATCGTACTCTAGAACCTATCTCAGAATCCTCGTGGCCGCGACGGAGACGGGCACATTCGATCGACTCCTGCCCTGGGCTTCCCTAGCGTGAGGGCATCATGTTCGATCCACGCGCGAGATCAACAAATTGACAAGCCTAGTCACCTCCTTGACGTCGGCAGCAGTGAAAAGAGGAAGCTCGATCCACGGTGAACTCTTGGCGCGCTTCGGATGCACGCGCGAATCCGGCGGGTGCTTTAGTTTCTCTTTGACGATGAGCTGCTTGCCTAAGCGCAGATCGACTTCGTGATCGTCATGGAAGTGGCCGATGTCCTTGCCGCGGAATACAAGCCCAGCGAATCCGTCGTCACGACCGGGCACGCGTTGTTCCTCCACGCCGATCTTGTTCAGCTCACGCATGAGTTGGGTTCGCGCCGACATGGCATTACGTTCAGATGTACTCACCCGTGCTCCTCTCGCGTTCGGTTTACAGTTGTGAGTTGACCGTTGGTGGCACGAGAATTTCCACATTGATCCACAACGCACACCGGCCACACCCGACAGTTGCCCTCGTTCAGATTTTTTTGAGCCCGTGTCTCCCGCTGTTCCCTGGCGATGTCTTGCTACTCCGAGGTCTCCGTGTCCTCCGTGTCCTCCGTGTCCTCCGTGTGAACCTGCTCGCGACTCCTGCCTCACGCTGAATACGGGCCCTTCACTTCACCCCATCCCCACTTCGGCATGGGCGCGTTTGGATCCACGGTCGCTCCGGGTTGCGAATTGATCACCGCCAATCGCGAGCCCCATTCGAGATAGCCGACCAGCGCTGAGCGGAACTCAGGGTCATCCGGCATTCCCAACTGGTCAGCCGTATCGAGCAGCAACGCAACCCATTCACGCCGCTGCGACTGATTCAAGTGACGATTCAAATGATGGCGAATCATGTTCGGATGACCGCCGTAACTTGCCGAGTAATCATTCGGACCCCCCAGCACCTCGGCCAAAAACGCAGCCACGTGCGCCGGATGCTCAGGACTCATGTGCGCAAAGATCGGCGCGAGAAGGGCGTTCTCTTTCACGCGCTCATAGAAATGCGTGGTTAAACGATTCAGTGCGTCGATTCCGCCCAGCCATTCATAGAGAGTTGGAACAGAAGTGTTCATGCATCACCGCTTACTTGAGTCGGAGTACACCCCGCTAAACTTAGCAAACTCGAAGCCTCTTCTGTGAGCTGACGCGAGGCGCCTTCACGCAAATCGATTCGCTGCAACTGCTCAACTTTGGCTATTGACACGCGTATACGCGGTCTCCTAAATCGAAGCTCCTTTTGACCCTCACATTGACTTCGATCCGGACTCCTGTGGACCCGCTCTCCCAAGTTCTCGGCATTCTCAAACCGCGCAGTTATGTTTCCGCGGGACTCGATGCCGGCGGCGATTGGGCGATTCGCTTTCCCGCTCCAGACGGGATCAAGTTCAACACGATCTTGCGCGGTGCGTGCTGGCTCTGTGTTGAGGGCGATACGCCCCGCCGAATTGAGTCGGGAGATTGCTTTCTGCTCACGCAAGGACGGCCGTTCATTCTTGCCTCGAGGTTGGCGCTCGAACCTGTCGAGGCACGTGTGATCTACGAACGAGCGGGCAACGATGTAGCGGTGTGCAACGGAGGCGGCGACTTTTTTCTCATCGGCGGCCGCTACACGTTCGCAAACAATCACGCACACATTCTTTTTGGCGCGTTGCCGCCCGCGATTCACATCACCAAGGATCGTGCGCAAGCCTCCGTGCTCCACTGGTCGCTAGAACAACTGGCGAGCGAGGTTCGCGATCGGCTACCTGGCGGTGCGCTCGTTGCTGAGCATCTCGCGCACATCATGCTGGTGCAGGTACTGCGACTCTATCTGAACGAACAGGACGGCACGCGCGTAGGATGGTTTTTCGCGCTTGCGGATCAGCGCATCGGTCCCGTACTCAGCGCGATGCATTCCGATCCTTCCAGACGTTGGACACTGCAGGAATTAGCCGCTCTCGCGCGAATGTCGCGATCAACTTTCGCTGAACGCTTCAAGAACATCGTCGGCTCTGCGCCTCTCGAGTACTTAGTGCAATGGCGGGCATTCGTTGCGTGTAGCCGTTTGCGCAACTCGAAGGAGAGCCTGATGTCGATTGCCGCTTCGCTAGGTTATGAGTCCCCGAGCGCATTCAGTGCAGCGTTCAAGCGCATCATGCAGATTCCTCCAGGCGAATATCGTCGCGCGAACCAAGAGGCGCCCTAGAGCGATCGAACCCGCACTGCGTACGCATTGGCTGGATTGCCAACGAGCAAGGCCTCTAGGTCGGCTTGACTCGCACTCGACTCGAGAAGCGCCGGACGCAACTTGGTTAAGAGCGGATCGAAAGGCGCGAACTCTCCACCGCGCGGTTCTCCGGCCGTGTACCACCCCGCGTCTTGAGACATGAGCAGTCGATGCAACCGATCGGCAGCCTTGAAGCGCGCAACCACAGACGCATACTCGGCTTCCATGCCTGGACGAAACCCATCGAACGAAACGAAGACACCGCTCTTAGCGGCGCGCAGCGTTTGCGAAAAATCCGGCTCATTCTGGGCGTGGAACCAAATCCAAGCCGACGGAGCGACTTTGAACCTTTCGAGGCGCTGCAAAATATCGAGCGCGGCGGCGGCGTTGTAACCGGGTTCGACTTTTCGCCATGGCCCGATGTGAATCCCAATCGTGAGACCGGATGCACGATGCGTGATCGCGGCCGCTTCAAGCACTTTTGCTTCGAGCTCAGTCAGCGCTCCGCCGTTCACACCGAGCTTGATGAATCCCGGACGCACGCCGCTATCGCCAATGCCGTGCTCCCATTCGCGAATCCATCGTTTCGCGAGCGCGGCGGCACTCAGCTCCCGAACGTAATCGGGGATGAAGATCCCATCGGCTGCCAGGTAATTGCCCGTCGGAACGAGCATGTTGATGCCGCTGGCCAGCGATAAATGTTTCACCAGCGCTGGATTACGACCCAAATCCGTGGCGGTACATTCGACCAACGTCTTACAGCCGAGCGCTTTGATGTGGGCGAGGTACGGCAGCACGACGGCAGTCACTTCGCCACTATCAACCTTAAGAGGCTTTTTCTTCTGAACCGTGTAAGGCCTCAAGTCCGCATACACGTGTTCGTGCTCGAGCGTCAGCCCCATTTCGCTGGCATCCATCCAGCCGTTGACCGTCATGACCCTCGCGCTTGCGGGGAGTTCGCGGGCCCAAGTCGTTGAAAACCGTGCCGTGATGGCCGCAAGAGCTGATGCCTGCAGAAAGTCTCTTCTGGTTATCACGCAACTGGACCTCACATGAAGTTGTCGTTCTCGGCTAGCGAGTCTTTGCGCCTGCGCACACAACATCCTATCTGCTGAATACTCAGCCATCGATACGCCAGCGTCCGCTTCTGTGTCGCGATCGTCCGAGACGGAACTTCAGGAGGATGCAGCGCCTGTAGGCGCACGGGCGAACGCAGCAGGCGAGCTGATTCAGATCAGGGCACACGCTCTACCGAGGCGGGAGAATCGACTCATGACTCACATCGCTCACGACCTTCACAGCGCGGCAGTGTCGCCACCTAAGCGATTTGCGCTGTTCGACTACGGTTTTCGGCCCTTTTTTCTACTTGCCGGCTGGTACGCGCTGCTGACCGTGCCGGTTTGGCTGTACGTATTTGCGCATCACGCAGTGCCATTTCGCGGTCTGCCAGCAATGTATTGGCATTCGCACGAAATGCTCTACGGCTTCGTGGCAGCGGCAATTGCAGGATTTCTGCTGACCGCGGTCCCTAGTTGGACGGGAGCACGGGGATTTGGCGGCAAGCCGCTCATGATCGCCGTGAGTGTTTGGGCGGCAGGCCGACTCGTTATGGCGTGCGCAAACGATCTGCCGATTTGGTTGGTTGCCGTCGTCGAACTTGCGTTTCTTCCGACACTTGCCGCGCTCCTCGCACCGCCGCTCCTGCGCAGTCGCAATCGCAATACCCGTTTGCTAGCGGTGCTCGCGGTGTTGTGGCTGATCGATGCGGCATTTCTCGTCGCGCTCTCGCGTGGCGATGCAACGCTGGCCTCGCGGGCGATGACGATTGCGATCGACTTGATCCTAATTCTGGTCACGATCATCGGCGGCCGCATCGTGCCGGCATTCACTGGCAACGCGTTGCGACGTCGCGGCGAGTCGGTGAATGTCGTGAGCCGCAAGTGGGTCGAAGTCGCGGTGATCGGCTCGATGATCGCCATCGCTGTCGTGGATGCACTCTCACCGACTCGTTGGTTGAGTGCCGCACTCGCGGCGTTCGCTGCGATTGTGCATGCAGTCCGGTTGAGCGGATGGCGCAGCTTCAAGACTCGTAGCGAATCGATCCTTTGGGTGCTGCACGTGGGCTACGCATGGCTACCCATTGGGCTCGCGCTCAAAGCGTGCTGGTTGTTTGCCGGCGTGCCGTGGGCCGCGAAATGGCTGCACGCGCTCACGATGGGCGTGTTCGCGACAATGATCTTGGCCGTGATGACTCGTGCATCGCTCGGTCACACCGGCCGTCCACTCGTCGTCTCGCGTGCGATTACACTCGCATACACCCTTCTCACCATCGGCGTCATCGCTCGCGTGTTCGGCAGCGCGCTTTGGCCCGAGCGCTACGTGGCTATGCTCTGCGTCGCTGGGACTGCGTGGGTGTTGAGCTTTTTGATTTACGTCGTGGCGTATACGCCGATCTTGGTCGGACCGCGCGCGGATGGAAAGCCAGGGTAGGCGCCTAGTGACTGCTGACTGGTGACTGGTGATTGGCAAGAACGGATCTATCTCCGTGTTCTCCGTGCCCTCCGTGTGAAATCTTGTTCTTAGATTTCTTAGATTTCCTAAGCCCGCGTCAGCTACGAAGCGCAGCCAGCACCGACTCATGCAACTTCCCATTGCTCGCAAGCACCGTCGTCGTCTGAAGATTCAACGCATTACCCGTGAGATCAGTGAATCGCCCGCCCGCAGCTTCAACGATCACCGCGAGCGCGGCGATATCGAGGATGTTCACATCCGACTCGATCACCACATCGATCTTGCCCGCAGCGAGCAAGTGGTAATGCAAGAAGTCTCCATAGCCGCGAATGCGGCTCGCGCGCGCAATCAACTGTCCATACGCACTCCACTGCGGACTCTTCGCGAGCGTCTTCAAATTTCCGGCTGAGATCGCACACGACTCGATCGTATCGAGCGAACTCAC
>DASTSB010000108.1:0-9092 GCA_035760885.1 Steroidobacteraceae bacterium
TGCATTGCGAGGGGTGAGGTACATGACGCTGGTTGGGCCCAACAAGGTCAGCGCCCGTGCGCCCATTTCCAAGGTCGTGAAATGCGCGCTTAGCATCAGTGCGCCGCGTCCTGACTTGAGAGCAGCTTGCAGATGTTCCGCACCTTCGAATCGGATCCAGCGCCGCAGCCGCTTTTCGCTCGCCCACCAAACAAGGCCTGTTTCGAGTACGGCGCACCCCAACGATCCAAAGTGCCTGCGCACGAGCTGTTTGCGCTGCGAATCGCTCAACTCTGGGAGACACATCGCGACGTTAATCGCCGCAACACGCCGATCTCGTCGACCGACCCAGTATGCGATTCGCCCCAGCCCTCGGCCGATCGCGAGCTGCACGCGCAGTGGAAAGAGATTCACAAAGCGGACGAACGCCAACCCTAGCCACACGGCCCAATAGCTTGGGCCCGCAAACCGATAGAGCGGAATGCGATCGGAGGTGCGGCCCGGTGTATTTGTACGATCGTGTTGCATTGGGTGATGAGTCCAACCCATCCTCTTGTTGACCTGACTCGTGACTGGTGACTCGTGACTGGTGACTCGTGACTCGCGACGAGCCAGCCCGTACCATTCGCGCGCGAATGGTAGCAGTACCTCTCATCATTGAATCAGCGCACTGACGCGGCATGCGATTCATTTACACGCTTTTGCTGTACGTCATCGCGCCCTTCGCGCTGCTTGGCATTGCAGTGAAAGGCATCCGCAATCCGGCCTACCGTGAGCGTTTGGGTGAGCGCTTTGGTTTCACCCGTTTGCGTTTCTCTAAGTCGATTTGGGTCCATGCAGTATCAGTGGGCGAGGTGCAGGCCTCGATACCGGTTGTTCGTGAGCTGTTGTCGCACTATCCGGCCTTGCCGCTCGTGCTCACAACCGCAACGCCGACGGGCGCGGCACGTGTGAAAGCGATCTTCGGGGATCGGGTTCACCACTGCTATTTGCCGTATGACTTGCCGACCGGGACGCGGCGTTTTCTCTCGCGCATCTCGCCTTGCTTCGGCCTGGTAATGGAGACCGAAATTTGGCCGAATCTGTTCGCCGCATGTCGCGGCAGAAAGCTTCCGCTCGTGATTGCTAGCGCACGGCTGTCGGAAAAATCGGTGAAGCGATACCGCTCGTTCCCATTCTTCGGCCGCGCATTGAGCGGAGTGCTAATCGCTGCGCAAGCACAGCGCGACGCTGATCGCTTCGCCGCCATTGGCGCGTCGAGTTCGCAAATTCATGTCACCGGCAACGTGAAGTTCGATCTGCAAGTGGCACCCGAGCTCGTGGCGAAAGCAGAACAGTTGCGCTCGGACCAGTTTGGCAAGCGAGTCGCGTGGGTCGCCGCAAGCACGCACGAAGGGGAAGAGAGCGTGGTGCTCGATGCGCATCGAGCCGTGGTCGATCACAGTCGCGACGCGCTGCTCGTATTGGTGCCGCGACATCCGCAACGCTTCGCTGAAGTCCGATCTTTGCTACTCGCCAGCGGCTTTCAATTCGTTAGTCGCTCGCGGAACGAACTCGTCACGGCCGATACGCAGGTGCTGCTGGTCGACACACTGGGCGAGCTCATGCTGTTTTATGCAGCTTCGGATGTAGCGTTCGTCGGCGGCAGTTTGGTTCCGATCGGTGGACACAATCTGCTGGAGCCAGCCGCCCTCGGCCGCCCGATCTTAATCGGACCCTACAACTTCAACGCACCGGAGATTGCCGAGAGCCTGCTTGCCGATCGAGCCGCGGTCATTGTGCGTGACGCGTCAGAACTTGCGGAGGAAGTCGTTCGACTGTTCGCTCATCCCGCTGAGCGGAACGACATGGGCGGACGTGGCAAGGCCGTGGTCGAATCGAATCGAGGTGCGGTGGCGAAGGTGATGGAGTTGGTGGGACGGGTGGCTGGGGTGTGAGGGAACGGGGAGCGGGAAACGGGAAACGGGAAACGGGAAACGGGAAACGGGAAACGGGAAACGGGGAACGGGCCGCTCTCGGCATCCTGCCTTCCGCGGCATTGGCACGTCCCTGTGCGGCAGGGAACGGGGAAGAGGCGAGCGCTTGTGCGCAGGGAAGCCATTGGCAAGGTAGCCGCGCGGAAGTGAAAGAAGGGCGCGGCAGGGAAGCTGACTGGCGTCAGCAGGCCAGACTGGAAGACGGAACGATGGACGTAGTTCGGGGGCTCGCGGTTGGCTGCCGCATAGGCGAATTTTGCTCTCAACGGTAAACGGTCAACTCGCAACCGCCAAGGAATCCGATTCTCCTTTACAGTCTCCAGTCTGTCCGGTAATTTCCCGCGCCGTGAAGCGATTCATTAAACGCACGACCACCATTAAGCGATGCCCAGCGGGGTGTCCTGGCGGTTTGCGCGCGTAACGATCGCAAGAACCGAATCCAAAGGCCCCGCCGGAATCCGACGGGGCCTTTTAGTTTGTGGCCCCTGAGCGGAACCGGTCCTACTTAGAGGAAATCGCATGTCCGCCAGTCCTGCCGCTGCTTCGTCGCAATTGCGACGTGTCCCCAACTTACGTTCGCCCGTAGTCGCCGTGGTCGGTGCGACCGGCGCAGTGGGCGTCGAACTGATCCATTGCTTGGAACAGCGTAAGTTTCCGCTCTCGTCCCTGCGCTTGTTTGCCTCAGCCCGTTCCGCCGGCAAGAAAATGAAATATGCCGGGCGAGATGTCGTGGTCGAAGAGCTGACCGAAAGCGCACTTGGGGGCATCGACGTCGCATTGTTTTCCGCAGGCGGCGCGACGTCGAAGAAGTTCGCTCCGTATCTCGCGGAGCGCGGCACCGTCGTCATCGACAATTCGTCCGCATTCCGCATGCGCGACGACATTCCGCTCGTCGTGCCCGAGATCAATGCAGGTGCGGTTGCGAATCATCCGAACATCATCGCGAACCCGAACTGCGCGGCGATCATTAGCATCACGCCGCTGTGGCCCATTCATCAGGTCAATCCGGTGCAGCGCTTGATCTTGTCGACGTACCAAGCTGCTTCAGGCGCTGGTGCCGCAGCGATGGAAGAGCTGCAACAGGCCACGCGCGCTCACCTGGCGGGGGAAACGTACGAACCGAAGGTGCTGCCGCATCCGTACGCGTTCAATGTGTTCAGCCACAACACGAAGATCGATCCGACAACAGGCTACAACGAAGAAGAAACGAAGGTCATTCAAGAAACCCGCAAGATTTTCGGCGCGCCGAATTTGCGAGTGTCCGCGACGTGTGTGCGCGTGCCGGTGCTTCGTGCGCATTGCGTTTCGATCACGGCTGAATTCGAGCGCCCAATTACGCCCGATCAGGTCCGGGAAATCCTGAAATCAGCACCGGGCGTTAAGCTCGTCGATGATGTCGAGCGCAACTACTTCCCAATGCCCAAGGATGCGTCAGGTCAAGATGCGATTCTGGTGGGTCGTATTCGCCAGGATTTGAGCGACCCGGACGGCCGTTCGATCTCGATGTTTGTCGCGGGCGATCAGCTTTTGAAGGGCGCAGCACTGAATGCTGTGCAGATCGCCGAACTCGTCTGCCGCTGACATGTATCCGGCGAGGAGGACGTGACGTCCTCCTCGTCTCACAGATCTTTGCTTGAACTGCCTAAGCCTAACGGGGCAGCATCGGTTACCGGTAACACGCGACTTGAACTCTCAGGCGATTTGCGTGACTAATCGGCACTGCGGATTGCGGGGGATGCACGATCCGCGACACAGATTCGATTCCTTTCCGATAAGGCAGTGATATGAAATTGAAATGGTGGCGGCTAACTGCGCTCTGCGTTGTTCTGGGCGCGTCCTTGTCATCTCATGCTGCGAGCGACTCCGCGCAGCTCAAGTTGAATGACAAGGAATACTTCACGACACGAGGGCTCGACGTCCTCGTCTTCAGCAACTGGTACGACGGTAATTTCAGCGATTCGAAAATCGCCGGCATCGAATTGATTCACCACGGCGTGCGCACCGCGACGAACGGCGATGTGCGTCTGAGCCCAACACCCGAACAGTGGGATCCAACCCCGACACTGAAGTCGCGCAACGTCGATAAGAAGACCGGCGCCATTGATGCGCGACTTGCGTATCCGCAGTACAACTTCGAATACGTGATTCATGCCGAACCGACAGCCGATGGCATGTTGTTCCGAGTCGTCCTCGATAAGCCTTTGCCCCGCGAACTGGAAGGTCACGCAGGATTCAACTTGGAATTTCTGCCTTCGGCTTACTTCAGCAAGACGTACCTGATGGATCAATCGAGCGGCGCGCTGCCGCTGTATCCATCCGGCCCCACCTCGCGCGATGACAAAGGCAACCCTGTGCGATTGCCGATCGCGCAAGGACACACGCTGACGCTCGCACCGGAAGACGTGCAGCGACGTGTGACGATTACTTCGAAGACTGCAGAGCTCGGCTTGTTCGACGGTCGCAATCAAGCGCAGAACGGTTGGCTGGTCGTGCGCAGTCTGCTTCCTTCCGGCCGTAAAGGTGCGGTGCTCGAATGGAATATGAAGGCGAGCACGATTCCGAATTGGACTCGTCCTGTCTCGATTGCGCATTCGCAGGTCGGCTACCACCCGGATCAAGTGAAGGTGGCAGTCATTGAAACCGATCCGAATGCGAGCGCACCCGCTTCGGCGCGCGTCCTGAAGATCGGCGCGGATGGAAAGGAGACTGAAGCATTCAGCAGCGCGCCCAAGCAGTGGGGCGACTACTTGCGCTATCGCTACTACACGTTCGATTTCTCGCAGGTACGCGATCCCGGCTTATACGTGATCGAATCGGCGGGTCAGCGCACTCACACCTTCCGCATCGCGAATGACATTTTGGCGACGGCGTGGCACGCGACTCTGGATGTGTATTTCCCAGTCGCGATGGATCACATGTTCGTGAATGAAGCCTATCGCGTGTGGCACGGGCTTTCGCACATGGACGACGCGCGTCAGGTACCGGAGAACAAGGAGCACTTCGATTTGTACGGCGAAGGTCCGACGAACGATTCGCCCTTCAAAGCGGGCGAGCACATTCCGGGCTTGAATATCGGCGGCTGGTTCGATGCGGGCGATTTCGATCTTCGCACCGAAACTCACTACGCCGTCGTGCGGTCGCTCGTCGATTCGTGGGAACGTTTCAAGCCGATGCGCGATGAAACGACCATCGACGAGAACAAGCGTCACGTGGAAATACATCGTCCTGATGGCACGCCGGATCTGATTCAGCAGATCGAGCACGGCACGCTGTATCTACTCGCTCAATACCGAGTGTTCGGCCACGCGATCCCCGGCGTCGTCGAGCCCGATTTGGGTCAGTACACGCATCTCGGCGATGCGGCTAGCAAGACGGATGGCAAGGTCGACGATCCGAACGATCCGAACTCGCCGCACGACGATCGCCTCGCGTTCACCACGGCGACCACGGCGCTGAATTATGGATCCAGCGCTGCATTGGCCGCAGCCAGCCGCGCGCTGCGTGGCTACAACGACGCGCTTGCTGACGAATGCTTGAGCACGGCCAAGAAGGCATGGGAGTTCGAACATGGACGCACGCCGAATCTGTTCCACATCGGCAATACGACGGGCGGCAACGTCGAGGACGAGGAATTGCACGCGGCGGTGGAGTTGCTGATCGCAACGCGCGATCCGCAGTACGCCAAGCGTGTGGCCGAGTTGTGGCCGGCCATCGAGAAGCGATTCATGTGGAACGCGTCCGATGTTGTGCGTGCGATTCCATACATGGATGCCGGCTTCGCCACGAAGGTTCGTGCGCGCGCAGAAGCGTACAAGGCCCAATCCGCCGAGATGTTGAAAGAGAACCCGTTCGGTGTGCCGATCACGCGTGGCGGTTGGGCTGGCAATGGCGCTGTCGTTGGTTTTGCAACGAACAATTACTACCTACACCGCGCGTTCCCGGACCTGTTCGACAAGCAAGCGACGTTGCAGGGTCTGAATTATCTATACGGCACGCACCCCGACTCGGACATTTCGTTCGTGTCGGCTGTGGGCACGCACTCCAAGACCGTTGCCTATGGCAATAACCGCGCCGACTTCACCTTCATTCCGGGTGGTGTCGTGCCAGGCGTATTGATCCTGAAGCCAGACTTCCCAGAAAACAAAGAAGACTGGCCGTTCCTATGGGGCGAGAACGAATACGTGATCAACATGGGATCGAGCTACATCTTCCTGGTGCACGCTGCCCAAGAGCTGCTGAACGAAAAGCAGTGATGAGTTAGCCATACGAGGCCGCGACCAGCGCCAGCATCGCTGAGCCGCGGCCTCCAGTTGGCATTTGTTAACGCTGCATGAGTGTGAAGCACGTATCATCCCGGCGGGGGATCACCGACACGGGAGACCGACGTGCACAACAAGAAATGGTTCGGGTTCCTGCTGTTCGCTTGCTGCTTGAGCGGGCCGACAGCATGGAGCGCGGCAGTTGGGGATTTTTCCGACCATCAGGATGTGGGCGCGCCAAAGAACGCGGGGACCACCACCTACAACGGCGCATCGCAGGAATATCGACTCACTGCGAGCGGCACCAACATGTGGGGGACTCGCGACGAGTTCCAATTTGCATTTCGCAAAATAAAGGGCGACTTCATCGTCCAAGCGCGAGTCGAATTCGTTGGCGCGGGTACTGATCCGCATCGCAAGGCGGGTTGGATCGTGCGTCGCAGCCTCGATGCCGACTCGCAATACGTCGATGTCGCTCGGCATGGCGAGGGCCTCACGTCGCTTCAATACCGCAAACAGCAAGGCGGCGTCACGGAGGAGCAACCTCAACCGGCCGCGAAGGGCTCGGATGTTCTGCAGTTGGAGCGTCGCGGCAATACGTACATCGTTTCTGTCGCGAAATATGGCGACACGTTCACTGTCGCTCAGATCGCGGATTTCGATCTCGGCGAAGAGCCGTATGTGGGCCTGTTCTTGACTGCCCACAATCCGGACGTGATCGAGCAAGCGATCTTCCGCGACGTGCGCATCATCAAGCCTGCGAAACCGGACTTTGTGCCCTACAAGGATTACATCGGCACTCGTTTGGAAATCCTGGATCTCGAATCCGGACATCGCCAGCTCGTCTACAGCTCCAAACAGCCGTTCGAAGCGCCGAACTGGATGAACGACGGTAGCGCGTTGATCTTCAACAGTAGCGGTGCCGATCCGGAATATCGCGGCCGGCTCTATCGATTCGATCTCACGACGCGCCAGCCGACTCGTATCGACACGGGCTTCGCGATTCGTAACAACAACGATCACGTACTCTCATTCGATGGCACGATGATCGGTATCTCCGATCAAAGCACCGACGAGCATCAATCCACGGTCTTCACGCTACCCGTGACGGGCGGCACGCCGAAGCGCATCACGAAGTTCACGCCGTCGTATCTGCATAGCTGGTCGCCAGACGGCAAATACCTGGTCTACACGGGTGGGCGCAAAGGCAACTTCGATATCTATCGAATGCCCGTCGACGGCAGCGGCAATGAAGTTCGCCTCACAAAGGATGCGGCATTGGATGATGGTCCCGAGTACAGCCGTGACGGCAAGTACATCTACTTCAATTCGACGCGTAACGGAAAAATGCAGATCTTCCGCATGAACGCCGATGGGAGTAACCAGCAGGCACTCACCAATGATGAGTACAACAATTGGTTTCCGCATTTTTCTCCGGACGGCAAATGGATTTCGATGATCAGCTACATCGATGAGATCTCGCCGACGGATCACCCGTACTACAAGCGCGTGTACCTGCGCTTGATGCCTGCGGAAGGCGGTACGCCGAAAGTGATTGCCTATCTGTATGGCGGCCAGGGCACGATCAATGTGCCGTCGTGGTCGCCGGACGGTAAATCCCTCGCTTTCGTCAGCAACTCAGATATGGAGTGACGGTCGACGGCGGTGCAGGAAAGGTTCGTGTACCGCCGCACGTCGCAATGGCCGATGCGGTTTAGAACAAGAGGTCACAATCATGAATGATGTCTCTCGCCGATCTTTCATCGCTCAAACTGCAACGGTTGCTGCTGCAGCGCCGCTCCTCGCGAGCAGCTTGAGCAAAGCGGCCGCCGAATCGCCCAAGAAGAAGTTGGGATTCGCTCTGTGCGGACTGGGCAGTCTCAGCACTCATCAGATCGCCCCAGCCCTGCAAAAGACGAAGAACTGCCGCTTGGCGGGCATCATCACCGGCACGCCTGCGAAGGCCGAGGAGTGGAGCGCGAAGTACAACATCCCGAAGAAGAACATCTACAGCTACGACACGATGGCCAAATTGGCCGATAACCCTGACATCGACGTGGTGTACGTGGTCACGCCGAACGCATTGCACGCTCGAGATACGATCGCTGCAGCGAAAGCGGGCAAACACGTCTTCTGCGAGAAGCCGATGGAAGTCTCGCCGGAGAAATGCGAGCAGATGATCGATGCGTGCAAGCAAGCGAACCGGATGTTGGGAATTGGATATCGCTGTCAGTTCGAGCCTAATCATCTGGAATGTGTGCGCCTCGCGCGTTCGAAAGAATTCGGCGATCTGCGCATCATTCAGGGCGGATTCGGCTTTCAGATCGGCGATCCGGCGCAGTGGCGATTGCATAAGGCGCTCTCCGGCGGCGGCGCGCTAATGGACGTGGGTATTTATGTGCTGCAAACCTCGCGGATGTTGACCGGTGAAGAGCCGATTTCTGTTTTTGCTGCCGAAACGAAAACCGATCGCCAGAAATTTGCCGAAGTCGATGAGACGATCACATGGCAGGCGAAATTCCCGAGCGGGGTCATCGCAAACTGCACGACCACGTTCAAGGTCAATGGCCTGCAAGGATTCCGCGCGTTTGCGGAAAAGGGCTGGTTCGGTTTAGACCCTGCGTACTTCTACAACGGCATCCATGGCGTTCGTAGCGACGGCAAGGAAATCAACATTCATCAGGACGATCAATTCGCCGCCGAGATGGATGACTTTGCACAGTGCATCATGGACAAGCGTCAGTCGAAGGTCTCAGGCGAAGAAGGTTTGCGCGATGTTCGCATTCTGATGGCGATCTATGAGTCGGTTCGGACGGGGAAGGAAGTGAAGTTAGCGTAGGCCACGAGTTGACCGTTGACGGGAAACGGGAAACGGGAA
>DASTSB010000109.1:0-3708 GCA_035760885.1 Steroidobacteraceae bacterium
TTGCTCCCTCCCTCGCTCGCGGGGGAGGGTCGGGGAGGGGGCGGTGGTAAGGGTGAAATGGTGCGGTAAGAGCGCACCGCGTCGGTGGTAACACTCGGCGGCACGGCAAACCCCGCCCGGAGCAAGACCAAATAGGGGAGCGGCAATTCGCGCCACAAGCGCGAGTCGCGCGTGCGGCCCGCACGGCTCCCGGGTAGGTCGCTTGAGACACGCGGCGACGCGTGTCCCAGATGAATGGTTGCCCACGACAGAACCCGGCTTATCGGCCGACTCCTTCTTTTCTTCAAATAATCTTGACGATACCCGCGTCATTGCGGGCTCGTGCCCATCTTTTGCTTACAAAATCCGTCTGAGCCGATTCCGCCAGAACGCACCTTTCATGGGCCACATTTGGCCGGTTCCTCTGCGCGAAGTTGCGCACATCCTTGGTGCCCAAGATCGCCAACGTCGTGCTCAGGCAGGCGCTTATATGTATGTGATGCCACCTCAAGATGAGTTTGTAACCCACTGATTCCGCGAGAGCCAACTGCGGAAAAATGTGAACAGCGACACTGTATATGCGAGCTAAGTCACTGTCCTCCAAAGAGAAATTTCCAAATTTTTTTGACTTGCAATTGAGCGCCTACCTATAGTGCAAACAAGTGGGAAAAAGTGGGAGCAGATGGGGGAAGCGTGTGGCTCAGTGCCATGGCTGCCCCAATTTCAGCGGTTATGTTTCGCGGCGCCAATCAAGTCACTCTCGATGCCAAAGGGCGGCTAGCCATGCCGACGCGGTATCGCGAGCGCATTGTGGAGCGCTCGAACGGCAAGTTGGTCGCGACTGTCGATCGCCAGGACCGCTGTCTCCTTATCTATCCGCTCCCTGAGTGGGAAGAGATCGAACTGAAGCTGCGGCGCTTGCCGACACTCAATCCAATCGCCCGTCGTTTGCAGCGCTTGATGATCGGTCACGCCAGTGACCTCGAGCTGGACGGCAGCGGCCGCATTCTCATTCCACCCAGCCTGCGCGAATACGCAGGGCTCACTCGCGAGGCCATGTTGATTGGGCAAGGCAATCGCTTCGAGTTGTGGGACGAGGCGCAGTGGAATGCGAATCGCGAACAGTGGCTGAAGGCGGACGATGCAGGCGAAGCGTTGCCGCCGGAACTTGAATCGTTATCGCTGTGATCGCAACGGGCGCGAACGATGAGCATCGAATCTTCGAACGTGATTGGAGCCGTATCGCCGAAGCGAATCCGGCAAGCCATTCACGATGGCAGCCGCGCGCGGGTTCGCGCCGGCCGTTGAACGAAGCGATGCTGCAACACACTCCAGTGCTTCTCGAAGAAGCTCTGGCGGCGCTTGCTGTGCGCGAAGGCGGTGTTTACATCGACGGTACCTTCGGCCGCGGCGGACACAGCGCGGCCATCCTCGAGAAGCTCGGTCCCCAAGGAAGAGTGCTTGCGTTCGATCGCGATCCCACTGCGATTGAAGCTGGCCGTGCCCGCTTTGCCGCTGACGCTCGCCTCACGTTAGTTCACAGCGAATTTTCCAAGCTCGCGCAGATCGCTGCGCAGCTCGATTTGCTTGGCAAAGTCGATGGCGTGCTGCTCGATCTCGGTGTCTCCTCGCCGCAATTAGACGATCCCGCTCGCGGGTTTAGCTTCGGGCAAGACGGTCCGCTCGACATGCGGATGAACAACAGTGCAGGCCAAAGCGCGGCGAGTTTTGTAGCGCGAGCATCCGAGCAAGATCTCGCGCGGGTGATCCGCGAGTATGGCGAGGAGCGTTTTGCAAAGCGCATTGCCCGAGCCATCGTCGCCGCACGCGACGTAAATCCCATCACGCGTACTGCGCAGCTCGCACAAGTCGTTGCGGAGGCTGTTCCCACCCGTGAGCCAGGCAAAAATCCAGCAACGCGCACGTTTCAGGCCATTCGCATTCACGTCAACGATGAGTTCGGCGAGCTCCGCACCGCGCTCGATGGCTGCTTGAAGGTTCTCAAGGCCGGCGGTCGCTTGTGCGTGATCAGCTTTCACTCGCTGGAAGACGGCATCGTCAAACGATTCATCCAGACGCAATCCCAAGGAGATCCGGTTTACGCCGGTCTGCCGAACATCCCGGATCACGCGAAGCCCAAGCTGCGCAAGCTCGGCGGCGCCGTGCATGCAAGCGAAGGTGAGATTGCGAACAACGTTCGCGCGCGCAGTGCAGTCATGCGTGCCGCCGAAAAGGTGGGCGCATGAATCTCGCAAGCCGCGCCGCGTTCGTCGTGCTTGCCGCCCTCGTCTTCGGCTCTTCGATTGGCGTCGTCTGGGCGCGGCATCAGACGCGCAGCCAGTTCGTGCAGTTGCAGCAGCTCACATCCGAACGCGATGCGTTGGAAGTGGAGTGGGGTCAGCTCAAGCTGGAGCAGAGTGCATTCGCGACGCATGGGCGCGTCGAACAAACCGCGCGAGGCAACTTGCAGATGGTCATCCCGCGTCCCGAAGAAGTTCGCATCGTCAAACCGTAAACAATGATGCGCAACGAACCCAAAGGCTTTTCGCCCGATCAATTCAGCACGCGCCTGCGCTTCGTGCTGGTGTTGATCGTGTTGATGGCCGTCGGCCTCGTTGCTCGCGCAGTCGACTTGCAAATGCTCGATCACGGCTTTCTCGAAAAGCAAGGCGATGCGCGTTTCACCCGCATCGCGAAGCTTTCAGCCACTCGAGGTGCAATCTACGACCGCAACGGCGAGGCGATGGCGGCGAGCACCCCAGTCGATACCGTTTGGGCGTGCCCGCCGGAGTTGATCAAGTCGGCCGATCAATTCGATCGCCTTGCAGAAGCGCTCAACCGCGACAAGAAGTGGCTGCAACAAGTCATCACCAGCAATTTGGATCGCGAGTTCGTCTATCTCGTGCGGCACATGCGTCCGAGCGATGCGGCGCAGGTTGCGGCATTGAAAATTCCCGGTGTCTATCTGCTGCGCGAATATCACCGCTTTTATCCGGCGGGCGAAGTGACGGGGCACGTGCTCGGATTCACCAAAGAGTTCGAGGACATTGGGCAAGAGGGCCTTGAGCTCGCCTACGACCGTTGGCTGGGCGCGGAGCCGGGCGCGAAACGCATCATTCAGGATCGTTACGGCCGGACGGTTGAAGACGTCGAGAGCATCCGTGCGCCGCATCCCGGCACCGATCTCATCACCAGTATCGACCTGCGCATTCAGTACCTGGCTTATCGCGAGTTGAAAGCCGCAGTTCAGCAGTTCAACGCCAAGGCCGGATCCGCTGTCGTGGTCGACGTGGAAACCGGCGAGATCCTCGCGATGGTGAATCAGCCCGCGTACAACGCGAACGATCGCGGACAGGTCGCGCCGTATCGGTATCGCAATCGAGCCGCGACGGATTTGTTCGAGCCTGGGTCTAGCATCAAGCCGTTCATCGCAGCAGCCGGCATTGCATCGGGTCGTTACCACGCCAACACCATCATCGACACGGATCCTGGTTATGTGGTGATCGGTCCGAAGCGCTTCGCCGATCACAGCGATCTGGGCGCAATCCCATTGACGACGGTACTCGCGAAGTCGAGCAACGTCGGCATGATCAAGATGTCCTTGACGCTCGACCCGAAGCTGATCTGGGACACCTTGAATGCGTTTGGGTTTGGACAAGTCACGGGCAGTGGCTTCCCGGGCGAGTCAGCTGGCGTTCTCAACAACTACTCGCACTGGGGCAAGATCGG
>DASTSB010000110.1:0-4326 GCA_035760885.1 Steroidobacteraceae bacterium
GCAGATTCCGCAAACCACGTGTGCGCAACGTATCCCACGATGAGACCGGCAATGAGCCCGATCAGAATGAAGCGCGTGAGGCGGTTAGTTTGCATCTGTCTATTGCGCAGCAACGAGCAGTAGCGCGCCAAAAGCGACGCGATACCAAGCGAAGATCGTGAAGCGATGCGTTTGCACGTACCGCAGCAGCCACTTCACTGCGATAAACGCAACGATGGCGGAGACCACAAAACCCACCGCGAGCGAACCCCAGTCCTCATTCTCTAAGCCCCCGTGCTTGTAGAGATCCAGCGCTTCGTAGCCGGTGGCCGCAAACATCGTTGGGATACCGACCAGGAACGCGAACTCTGCCGCAGCGGGGCGCGAGGTGAGCCCGGCGAACATCGCCGCGAAGATCGTTGCCGCAGAACGGGACGTTCCCGGGAACACCGCCGCGATGATTTGAGCCAGTCCGACCCAAATCGCGACTGACCACGTGAGTTCATCGCGCGGTGCCTGTCGGGACGCGAAGTATTCGGCGGCGAAGATCACCAGACCTCCAACGACCAATGCGATGGCAACAGGTGCAATCGTTTCAGGCAATGAGAGGCCCATCTTCTTCGCCACGAACCCACCGACGCCGGTGATGAAGAAGGAGGCAGCCAGCTTGTACACATAGTCGCGGTTTTCCGGTTTCGAAAAGTGCAGCAGTAAGTCCCACAAACGGCGCCAATAGATCAATACGATCGCAAGAATTGCACCGGCCTGGATCGCAACATTGAACAGATCGGAGCGCCGCCCGAGCCAGTGTTCTGCAATCAATAGGTGTCCGGTGCTGGAGATGGGAAGAAACTCGGTAATGCCTTCGATGATGCCGAGCAGAATGACCTGGACGAAATTTTCCACGAATGTGTCTCGCAAACTTGGGATACGCCCACCGGCACTCGCGCCGTTCTCGGGCGCGCGAATAGTAGCAGCCCGAGACCAGGCGATTCCTTAGAAAGCATTAGGGACCGCGGCCGCTGCCGCCGCGCTCCTGCGAAAGACAGCAAGGAATTGCGCGCTCCTACAAAACACACCTGATCGGCGCCTCAGCGTTCGCCCAATCAATAACTGCCTCCGATCAGCAGCGAGTGGAGTTGAGCACCTGCTCGCAATCTTTTTTGAGTTCCCTGGACACGAGCGATCTCGCATCGTCATTTGCATGAGCTGCGTCACATCCCTGCAACGTCTAGCGACTCGCGATCAGACGTTCGCTGCCGTCATGGCCAACGATGCACGGATTCCCCTACTGCGCCGGCATCGCTCCCCGCATCGCCGCGTTACCGCTCACATACCTGGTTTTAAAGCTTTGTCGCACATCGCCGCTACGTGCGCTGCCACGCAGAGAGACCTGCAGGCGATGTTTCGATCAACAGAGGAAAATCATGTTTCGATCAATGACGGCCGTGGCCATCACAGGCCTGGCGAGCGCGACGTCCGCGCATGCATTCGACTTCGATCCCAACGTCTTCTCTTTCAACGGATTCGGAACGCTGGGGGCTGTGTACTCGAGCGAAGACCAAGCGATCTATACCGGGCCGGGATTCAAAGCTAGAGGCGCGGGGTACGAGAATCAAATCAGCATGGATGTCGATTCGCGGTTGGGCGTGCAAGCGATTGCCAAATTCAGCGACAAGTTGACTGGCACTGTGCAATTGGTGGCTGAGCAAAACTCGCACGGCGATTACGCGCCGGAAATCGAATGGGCGAACCTCAAGTATTCCTTTACGCCTGATTTCAGCGTTCGCGTCGGCCGCACAGCCATGCCCAGTTATCTGTTCTCCGATACTCGCAAGGTCGGCTACGCGATTACGTGGGAACGGACACCTTACGAGGTCTACAACCTGTTGCCGATCACAAACAGCGACGGCGTCGACATGTCGTACAAGCTGCATATTGGGTCGGCGACAAACACCATTCAGGCCATCTACGGCGAAAACCTCCAGGATGTCGGAGGCGGTTTGACCATCAAAGCCAAAGACGTTTGGGGTGTATTCGACACGTTCGAGATCGGCAATCTCACGGCGAAGGTGACGTATCAGGAACAAGAACTGTACTTCGGCTCGTACAAGAACTCGCTGTTCCCACCGGCGCCCGTGCAGTTCGTGGCCCTTGGTGCCAACTATGACACTGGAAAATGGTTTGCGGCGGCTGAATGGGCACGGCGCAAGATCGACGGCAATTTCATCGGCGGCGTGATCAAGGCTTGGTATGTCAGCGGCGGCGTGCGCATCGGCAACCTCACGCCGTACGCGACGATTGCTGAAAGCAAACCGGAGGAAGCTCCGTTCTTCGGCTATTCGACTGACCAGCGCTCCTATGCAGTCGGTTCGCGTTGGGATTTCATGCGCAATTTCAATCTCAAAGCCGAATACCAGCTGCTTGATCTGCCCAAAGGCTCCCAGGGCATGCTGATAGTGCCGTCAGACCCTTTAACCATGATGCCACTCACGCAGTATCAGCCCGGCGGCTCCGTCAACTTATTCAGCGTCTCGATCAACTTCGTGTTCTAAGGTGCGTCATGAAATTCAAAGCAATCAAGATGGCGCTGGCTGCATCGATGCTGCTTGGCGCAATGTCCGGAGCAGCACTGGCGAGCGCAGAAGTCGTGGTCGTCGTGAACCCGAGCAATCCGGTCGCGAACATGACTGCGGATCAGGTCGCCGATTATTTCCTCGGCAAGTCCACGGCGTTGCAGCCGGTCGATTTACCCGAAAGCTCAGCCACGCGCACTCAGTTTTATCAGAAGGTCACGGGCAAGGACGCAGCGCAGGTCAAGGCTGTATGGACGCGCTTGATCTTCACCGGTAAAGCCACGCCTCCAAAAGAGGTGAGCTCCAGCGCCGACGTAAAGAAGACCGTTGCCGGCAACGACAAGGCGATTGGCTACATCGAAAAGAGTGCGGTGGACAGTTCAGTGAAAGTGGTGTTTACGGCGCCTTAATCGGCGCCGCGAGCCAAGGTGCGGACCATGAAATTCAGAACTCGAATTTGGCTGCTGCCGATCTGCACAGCCGTCGTGATGTGCGTGTCGATCGCGTTCAATGCGCACCTTGCGTCGAGCACTTCGGCAGCATTGGAGCGTGTGGAAAAGGTGCAGTATCCGACGGTCGAGGTGGTGCGGGAACTGCGCGCCGAGTTCACTGTCGTGCAAGAAGTGCTGCAACAGGCGGTCGCAGAAGGCGACCAATCCGCGCTCGGTAAAGCCGAAGAGCACGCGACTGCCTATCGACGCTCGGCGCAGCGGCTGAACGAATTAACTGGACATCGTGGTCTCGGCGGCGAACTGCAATCCGCGTTTGACGACTACTTCGCCGTCGCGAGACAAGCCGCCCGCATCATGCTGGGCGTGGATCACGGAGATGCTGCTCATGCCGTATCCCAATTGCAGCAGCAAACTCAGCATCTCGATGCGGTTCTGTCGACTGCACAAGAAGCCGCCATGAACGGCTTTCGTACACTGCTTTCTACGAGCGCAAGCCGTGTTCAAGAAACCCTCATGATTTCTGTCGTGAGCGGATTGTTCATCATGGCGGCGCTCGCGATCGGATCGTGGATCGTCATCGGTGGGATCTTCAGAACTCTTGGCGGTGAACCCGAAGTGGCGGCGCGCGTCGTCAGACAAATTGCCGGAGGCGATTTCACGACACACGTTGAATTACGTAGCGGAGATTCGACCAGTCTGCTGAGCGATATCGCGATGCTGCGCGATCGACTCGGCTCGCTAATCCGAAATGTCTATCAAAGTTCAGCGGATGTGGATCGTGCGGCGCAGGAATTGAATCAGAGCATTTCGGAGCTCAGCGATCGCACGGGCGGACAAGTCGCTAGCTTGCAGCAAACTGCCACGAGCATGGAGGAGATGACGACCACGGTGCGCCAGAACGCGGACAACGCACAGCACGCGGATCGCCTTGCAGCTGCCGCGCGCAATCGTGCCGAAGCAGGTGGCGCTGTTGTGAATCGCGCCGTGCAAGCCATGTCCGAGATCAACGCGGCGAGCAAGCGCATCGCTGACATTATCGGCGTGATCGACGAAATCGCATTTCAGACCAACTTGCTGGCACTGAATGCTGCCGTGGAAGCAGCCCGCGCGGGCGAACAAGGGCGTGGCTTCGCGGTCGTTGCGAGTGAAGTGCGGAACTTGGCTCAACGTAGCGCGACCGCGGCACGCGAAATCAAACAACTGATCAACGACAGCGTCCTGAAAGTTCAGGACGGGGCCGAACTGGTGAACGAGTCCGGCAAGAATCTCGAAGAGATCGTCGGAGCCATCAAAAAGGTTGCGAAGATCGTTACCGAGAT
>DASTSB010000111.1:0-3131 GCA_035760885.1 Steroidobacteraceae bacterium
CCGCACGAGCCCGGTCAGATGATGGCCAATCCACACGACGCCCTCGGACCGCAAGTCTTCGCGTGCGGTCCGGCAGGATCAGTCATTATCTTCAACGCATCGGCGTGGCATGGCCATGGCGCAAACCAGTCCGGTAGACCCCGACGTTCGATACAAGCGCACTTTGTTCCTAGAGCGGCTCAAGCATCGTTCGATCATTTCAGCCGCATGCGTCCTGAGACATTGCTGCGCCTCGGCGGCCTCGCGAAGTATTTGTTGAATATCGGAGCGTCCAACAAGCCCATCCACGCGACGTGCGAAGACGCACGCGCGTGATGGGCAACGTTAGCGGCCATGAGTCTGGATTCTCTGAAAGCGGTGTTGTCGCACAATGATGGTTCATTGCCCGATATCAATTTTGATTTTGGTGGTGTCCGGGTGGTCGCGGACGCATACGCCGTCATTCAACGCCGCGCCAATGTCCTCACGTCTGTCGGCTCTTACTACTGGTCAAAGTCCGAAGAAAAGGAATGTCCGATTTCGTTCGGAGAAAATCCCGCGGAACTAGTCTTGAGTGGCGAGGCGGAGCCGTTCCATGTCGTGTTTGGTGGTCTCGTTTCGCCGTCCGGCAACAGAATTCCAGATCTCGGCTTCTTTGTTCTAGGCGAGGACTTCGTGGCTCTCGACTATCGAATGGGGCCGGAATGGACTGTTCCTGCAATCGAAGGGCTGTTGGCGCTTATGGATGAGCTTGCATCACTAGCACTAAATACTGTCGTAACTCATGAGTCGAACATCTTCGACCCCGATGGCAAAATTCTGATTCAAGCGTTTGAAGAATGGAGAGCCGCTAACAAACGCTTGCAGGCGACGTGCGAAACGCACGCGCCTGAAGCGTGACGTTGAGGCTGTAGAAAAAGTATTGATTTGAGCAGCGACATAGGATGTGATCGGGTTTATCGAGCTGTTGGGACAGCTCAGTCAGGGAGATGAGTCGATGGCGCGCTACAAGCACTACGACTATCGTCAGACGAAGATGTTGCCGGTGAGTTTCGATCGGCAAGTGCTTCCCGGTACGTTCGAGTACACCTTGAACTACCTGATCGATGAGAAGATCGATCTGTCTGTTTTCGAAGCGCGCTATAAGAACGATGAGAACGGCGCCCCCGCATACGATCCGGCGATCTTGCTGAAGATCGTGCTGTTCGCATACAGCAAAGGGATTATTCACAGCCGCAAGATCGAGCAGCTGTGCCGAGAGAACGTGGTGTGCATGGCGCTCTCGGCGGACACCACGCCTCACTTCACGACGATCGCGCAGTTCATCAGCTCGTGCTCTGAAGAGATCGCGGTGATTTTCCGCAACGTACTGCTGGTGTGCGATGAGGCAGGACTGATCGGCAAGGAGATGTTCGCGATCGATGGGGTGAAGCTGCCCTCGAACGCATCTAAAGAGTGGAGTGGCACCAAGGCAGATCTCCAGAAGAAGGCGCAGAAGATTCAACGAGCGATGGAACACCTCGTGGCCAAGCACCACGCCAATGATGCGGCGGACTACGATGCACGCGTGCACAGTGCTGAAGTCAAGCAGATGGCGACGCTGGAGGCGGCGGCGCAGAAGATCGAGCGCTTTCTCGCCACGCACGAGGACAAAATCGGCAGGTCTGGTCAGCCGAAGCAAAGCAACATCACCGATAACGACTCCGCCAAGGCAGGTTTTTGCTCCTGCAAAACCTGCATTCCCTACGTCCATGTAGGTCATGCCACCAGCAAGGGCGTGATCCAAGGCTACGATGCGGCCACGGTCGCTGACAGCAAACATCAGGTGATCGTGCATGCCGAGGTGTTCGGAGAAGGCCAAGAACATGGCTTGTTGGTGCCGATGCTCCAGGGCGTTCGAGAGTCGTTCGATGAGCTGGGTCTGTCAAAGGATGTCATCAAGGAAGTAAAGATCACCGCTGATGCGGGTTACTCCAGCGAAGCGAACGCACAGTACCTCATCGAGAACGGCATCGACGCGTATGTTGCCGACACGCTCTTCCGCAAACGCGACCCCCGCTTCGCCACAGCACAGCGCCACAAGCCAACGCGTGAAGACGAGCCGTTCGCCAAGCCCAAGAAGGATGGACTGTTTCGTCCTGAGGATTTCACACCGGCGAAAGATCTAAGCCACTGCATCTGCCCCGCCGGTCAACGACTGCATCGCAACGGCGCCAATGTGATCATCGATGGCCGCATCGGCACGAAGTTCAGAGGCAGCCATCGAGCCTGCCGCGACTGTGTGCTGCGAGCCAAGTGCTTGCGAGATCCGCAGCGCACCCCTTATCGGCAGGTGGTGTTCTTCCGAGGCTTCTCGGCGAAGCGACCGGAGAAGTTCTTGGATAAGATGAAGCGCAAGATCGATAGCGCCCTCGGGCGCTACGAATACAGTCGTCGCCTCGGCACGATCGAACCGGTATTCGGTCACATCCGACACACGCTGAAGCTCGATCGGTTTACGCTTCGAGGCAAGCGCAAAGTGAACGGACAGTGGTTGATGTACTGTTTGGTGCACAACATCGCGAAGCTTCAGCGCTACGGACCGGCACTCACCGCGTAAGGTGCCGATGAGCACACACCATGAACACCAACTCGAACAAATCGATCTCAACGATGCGATCCCAACCGGGAGAAAACTCCCGCGAACTCAGTGAATCAGCTAAACGGCGGGGTACGCCGCTGCCGGGAAATCGAGTTTTTCTACAGGCTCGTTAGGCAGCAATGAAAACACCGATCTTGATGGTCGTGCTCTTGAGCGGGATCTTAGTGCCAGGCTTCGCGCATGCCGACCCGTTTTGCGCACTCCTGCGCAAGTTTGTGAACTCAGTCGAGCCTGGGGAAAAGCGAGAGTTCACGTTTCACACGCTATGGGGCGGAGACTTCAAGGATTCGCACGAAGACGATGACGTCATTTATGCAAAGCGGTGCATTCACAACAACTACGCACCCGCGAAAGCAGTATGTGACTATCTCATGGAGCACGGCGCCGTCGAGTTCGCTGGGAACAACGTCAAGGACGCGGTGAGGTGCCTTTCCCCGAAGACAGATTTTGCACCCCAGTTCGTGTTGCATCTCGCGTCCTTTTCCTTCAGCGTGGGCTCAGAAAATCGTGG
>DASTSB010000112.1:0-3899 GCA_035760885.1 Steroidobacteraceae bacterium
CGCAAACCTGCTTCGCGGACGACACGCGAGCGTTCGCGGTCAACGAAGTGGCGATTAACTGGAACGCGCCGCTCGTGTGGGTCGCAGCGTTCTTGGATGAATGACGGCTACAACCACTTCGATTCGACCTTCAGCATCGGCTGCGCGGCATCGGCAAGTTTGTTGGCCTGTTCGGCGACGAATGCACAGATGCGCCGAGTCAGGGCGCGTTCTTCGCCGACGAAACTTGAGTCCGCGGCCAGTTCAGGGGCAGCAGCAATTGCTGCTTTGCTGATGCGACGCATTTCCCGCGCGAGCAGCGCCCTCGGTGTACCCGTGCTCTGCGCGAAATCTGCCCACTGAAAAGCAGAGATCTCGCCCAACAGAAATTCATCTCCGTAGGCCATGGCGAGTTCGTGATCTAAACCGTCGAATTGCACGACACTCACGAGGTCGTAGAACGGTGCGAGCCATAGACCATCATGTCTACAGAAGAACGAGATGTTCTTGCCGTGCGCGTCGCAATTGCCGATCAGGTAGTTAAATAGTGCCCAACGCAGCAGGGCTAATCGCGTGGCTGCTTTCTGAACTGAGTATTCGGCCAAGGAAAACAAGCGATGAAAACTGACGCCTTCGCGAATGTCGCGCACGTCGCGTCCGGCACCGAAGTTACGTTCGTACTTGTACGAGACTGGGAAGTTCAGTGCTTGGCACGCGTCGACGATGTGCAGGCGTTTGACTGCATTGTGTTCGCGTACACGGTCGAATCGTTCGATGAGCAATACTGGATCCGGCAGCCGCAGGATCGATGTCGGCGCGGTGCCAAGCCCTAGACGGTGCGCGAGCGACATGCAGAAATGTTCGTTCGCGACGAGCATTGGCAGTCGGCCTTCCGAAGGTTCGGGCTTCAGAATATGCGTCGATGCGAGTTCTCCCTCGACCAAATACATTCGTTCGCCGTCCAGATATACAGCCAACTTGTCTTGGTAGCCGGCTATCGACATGCGAACGCGCCCGTCCCAAATCATAAACGGCATTTCAGCGCGCTCATATATGCGCTGCGCAAGTTCGCTTGGCGTGATCTCGCGCTTCGATGTGCTGATCGACGTCGGCACCGCATCTGCCGGATAAAACGACAACGCACCGGAGGTTTCTTGTCCCAGTGCGCGAATCAGTCCGTAGAGGTTGTTCTTCGAGACTTGGTTAGCGTTGGAGACGATGTCGAGTGCTCTACCTTCCGGCAAAAGATTTTCTAGGAAGCGTCGGACGGTGCTCGAGGGTGCTGGCGGTCCGGATTGCAGGATGTGCGGCGAAATTGAGAATGAGTCCTGCTGATCCAACCACCGCCGGTCGTAAGCAAACGAAAACTGCTCTTCCAGAGATTCGTAGTTCAGCGTGCCGACGCGGACGGTTCCGTCGAGCACGCTGAGGGCGTGAGTGCTCATTTATGGCTGGCGATCGACAACGCAGAGAGCGCCTTGGCGGCTTTGGACTTTTCCATGATCAGCATCGAAAGCCCTAGACCATCGAGCACTTTCAGTAACCTGTCGCTGCTTATTCCGGACCGTCCATTCTCGAGCCGGGACAACAGATCCACGGAGACGCCGCAAAGTGCGGCTGCATCATCGATCCGCAAACCGCTCGCTTTGCGCTGGCTTCGCACGAGCGCGCCAAGATCCTGCAAAGTCCTCACTGTTTCGGAATTTTGGAAAGTACCCATGGGTTGAGCGGCGCTTGGCTGCTAGTTTCGTAATTTCAGAAACAGTACCCATCCCGTTGGACATTCGCAAGCAATTTCTGAGATTGCGAAACTAGGTTAGGAGCAGCCTAGGCTGGAATGACGGCCAGCTCGCAGGGCGCAGGTGCGTCAGACCGGGCCCCGCTGTTTTTATAGAGACCCGGGCGTATGCGAGATCGGCGCGCGGGAGCGCCGCCGAGTTGGAGCCAAGGTTCTAGGGTTCGGCTAGTTTCGTTGTCTGAAGGAATCTGAAGAGTTCTCCCGAGCTCGCATCGCGGCGGCTTGAACCTCACGCAGATTCTCTGCGCCTTCTTCATCGTCGTGATGCAGGCCAAGGACGTCCAGCAGCGTGTCGCGGCGCTCGGCGAGTGCAATGCCAAGCGTAACTAGATCGATACCCGATTCGCGCAGCTTAGGAAAGATCTCGCCTTCCTCTTCCTGCACGTGTTGTTCAACTTCCGACGCAAGCTTCTCCACTGAACTCTTGAACTCGGGATGATCCGAGGTCATAGACTCGACGTGCAAAATGGAACGCTTCGCCTCCGCGTGCTCTCGCTCTGCATCGTCGATCAGATGGTCGTCGCCCAACGCGCGGCGTGCGATCGGATAAAAAATCTCTTCTTCGATCTGGGTGTGAACGCGAAGCATCTTGCAGATGCGGCGGGCGAGAGGATCGAGTTGCTGAGCCCCTGCGGCCTTAAACGCTTCGAACAATTGCCGCACGATGACGTGATCCCGTGTCAGCAATTCCAGGGCGTCGTTCACAGAGTTCGATGCTTCTTCATCTAAGCGAGCCATGGCGTCTCCTTGGTCCTAGTCTTACGGACCTGGCTCTAAGCTTTGAATGCCGCTTGCGGTTCCCCTTAAGAGGAAGATCTCACACGGAGGACACGGAGAGTGGGAGAGGAAGCCGACGCAACACAAAGAACACATAAATGTTGCTAGACGGATGGCGAGGATGACGGATCGGCATCCTAGCTCTCCCTCGTCGAGCACGGGAAAACGGACAAGAACGTGTGGACACCTATGAAAACACAAGAACAAATTTCTCAGCTCTGGTCATCCTGTCAATCCTGTTCATCCCGCCCAATCTCTTAACTCTTGCTCTAGTGCGTGATTGGTGACGAGTCAGACGCCGCTTCGACAAGCTCTCAAGGAACTGCTTCCTAGGCTGTAGGCTGTAGGTCGGAAGAAGAGTCCGATCCGCACATTCTGTTTCTTCGTTTCGCTTTCGCGCTCAAACGCGATGGAGTGACTCAGCGCGAACGGAGGTAGGGTACTGACATTCGGTTCTAGCTCACCCCGAAGCGCTCACGCGAGCAAAGCTGACGCTCACTTACTCACATCTTTTGTGCGAGCTTTGTGTTGCGTCCGTTCGGATTCGCTCATCCCTCCGTGGTCTCCGTGTCCTCCGTGTGAAATTCTGGAGTTTCTAACGCGTTTTCGACTTGAGCGCTGCCGCGAGCGCTTCCGCCATCGCACCGGCGCCGACGGGTTCAGGAGCGCGCGTTGGCGCGGGCTTCGCCCGGACATCATTGCGTCGCGGTGCATTGTCGTCGCGATCGCGGGTGCGCGGCGCGGAGTCATCGAGGCGCATGGTCAGCGCCACGCGTTTGCGTTGTACATCGACCTCGAGCACCTTCACCTTCACAACATCGCCCGCTTTTACGACCTCGCGCGGATCTTTGATGAACTTAGTCGACATCATTGAGATGTGCACCAGTCCATCTTGGTGTACGCCGATATCGACGAAGGCACCGAAGTTCGTCACGTTGGTCACGACACCTTCCAGCACCATCCCTTGTTGCAGGTCCTTGAGTTCTTCCACGCCTTCCTTGAACTCGGCGGTCTTGAATTCAGGGCGTGGATCGCGGCCTGGCTTCTCGAGTTCGCGCAAAATGTCGCGCACGGTGGGTAGACCGAAACGCTCATCGGTGTAACGAGCTGCATCGAGCTTCTTGAGCGTCGCGGTGTCGCCGACCAGTTCACGAGCAGGTCGTTTCAGATCGGCAAGGATGCGTTCGACGACGGGATACGCTTCCGGGTGAACTGCGGAAGCGTCGAGCGGATTTTCGCCGTTCATGACGCGCAAGAATCCGGCCGCCTGTTCGAACGTCTTATCTCCAAGACGCGGCACCTTCTTTAAGGCATCGCGTGAAGCGAATGGACCGTTGGTGTCGCG
>DASTSB010000113.1:0-9342 GCA_035760885.1 Steroidobacteraceae bacterium
ATTACGCGGTGTACGACATGATCTACCGCGAGGCGACGGCGAAGAGCAACTACGTCACCTTTGACGCAGACTGGCAGATCAACGACGGCTTGAGCTCCAAAGTCCAAGTGGGCACGACGAAGGGCGAGGGCACGACCGAACGCCAATTCATCGCTGAGGTGACTACTGCTGCCGGCGGCGGCGCGAGCTTCACGACTCATGGCATCGGCTCGCCGTTGGATTGGAATGTCGGAGGCGATTTGACGCCAGCCGGCGTGACCGGGTTCGGCACCTGGGGCAATCAGGAAGTCATCGCAACCGATAAGGAAAACTGGATTAACCTGGATTTCAGTCAGAACCTCGATGTTGGCGTTCTGACTTCACTCGACTTCGGAGCGCGATACGCCGATCACGAACGGCAAACTCGCTCGCCTGAAGGCGCATCGCCTGGGAACATCTGGGCCAGCCTGCAAACCGGCGCCACCAGCGCGTATCCGAGCGACTTCGGCGATTCCATCGGCGGCAGCTTCCCGCGCGACCTGTGGTACTTCACGACTGGCGCTCTAAAGGAATCGATCATCAACAACTCCACGTGGCTGTCCGACAACGACGGCCCGACCGGTCGTCACAACTACGGTGGCGAATGGAAAGTAGCGGAGAAGAATCTCGCCGCGTACGTCCAAGCAAACGTGGCGGGTAGCGAATGGAGCGGCAACGTCGGCTTGCGCTACGTCAACATCGACCAGGACATCAACTCGTATCAAGCCGTCTCTTCTGCAGCGAATGCAGACGTGAGCAGCTTGTTCGGCAACTGGATCTATCAGAACACCAGTAACAAACGTAGCCGCGTACTGCCCAGCGCGAATTTGAAGTTCAACATGAGCGGCGACGTCGTGTTCCGATTCGCAGCCTCGCAGACGATGACCTTGCCGGATTACTCGGCATTGGGTGCATCGATCTGGGGTTCGGATCTGAACAAGACTGGCGGCGGCGGCAATCCGAACTTGAAGCCGGTGATTTCCACGAACTTCGACGGCAACCTCGAGTGGTACTTCATGCCGCGCGGCTTGGTGTCCGTCGGTGCGTATGCAATGGATTTGAAAGACTACGTTGCGTTCGGCACGGAAACGCGGATGCTCTATAGCGAGTTGAGCAATCAACTCGAGGCGTACAACGTGTCGGTGCCGATCAACTCCAACGGCCAGGTGACAGGCCTTGAATTGGTGTACGAGCAACCGATCGGAAAGTGGCTCGGATTCAGCGCGAACTACACTTATGCGGACGGCAAGACCTCGCACACCTGGGCGGACGGCAGCAACAACCTGGTGGGCACATCCAAGGACACCTACAACTTAGGTGCCTACTTCGAGAATGACGCGTTCGGTGTACGTGCGAACTACACCTATCGAACCTCGTTCTTGATCGGCCTGTCAGGCGCAAATCCGTACTACCAGGATGACTTCGGTACGCTGTCGATGACGGTGAGCTACAAGCCCACGCCGTGGCTGAACCTCAGCTTGGATGCGTTGAACCTCAACAATCCCTCGTTGACGTACTACCAGAGCGCGTACATCCCCAGCGCGTTCTACAACAACGGACGCCAGTACTACTTCAACGTTCGGGCGAAGTTCTAAGTAGACGCCGGCCCGCGGCCCCAATCTGGGCTGCGGGCCTTTTTAAGGAAAACCTCGAGTGCGGCAGGATCGGATGCGTGAAAGGATGTCGCATCGATCTCGCGTGGCCCTGACTGATGCACTACCTATTCAAGCCATCCATTCTTATATATGGCGTCGTTTTGGCGCTGGTCGGCGGTTGCAAGAGTGCTGAGCCTGTAGCGCCTGCATCGGCGGCGCTGCCCGCCATCATTCCTGCACCTAAATCGATGATGGCGCAGAGCGGGCAGTTCGCCGTCACGCCGGATACGCTCGTTTCGTTCGGCGAGGGATCCGCAGCACAAACGGCAGCCGACTACTTTGTCGACGAGATGCAACGCACTCGCAATTTGAATTTACGAACAGAGGCATCGACGTCCGCGGCCGACGGCGTCATTCGCTTCGAACTGGCCCCCGCAGAGAGCAGCGGCGGAGAGGAAGGCTATTCGTTGAACGTGTCTCCCCAACGAATTGTCATCTCCGCCGCCGACTCTCGCGGCCTGTTCTACGGTGCGGTTACGCTGTGGCAATTGATCACGAGCGTTGAGCCCAGCAAAGGCACCTACGCAATCCCGGCGTTGAAGATCGTAGACTCGCCGCGATTTCGTTGGCGCGGTCTAATGCTCGACTCGGCGCGTCACTTCCAATCGCCTGAGTTCATCAAGGACTTCATCGATTGGATGGCGCTGCACAAGCTCAATGTGTTGCATTGGCATCTCACGGACGACCAAGCCTGGCGCATCGAGATCAAGCAGTATCCGAAGCTCACAAGTGTTGGCGCATGGCGCGTACCCGCAGGGGCGGCAGCTGCAGCCGACATCGATTCCTCGACGGGCAACCCAAGGATGTACGGCGGGTTCTACTCGCAAGACGAGATTCGCGAGATCGTCGCCTATGCAGCGCAGCGGCACATCACGATCGTGCCCGAAATCGAAACGCCGGGACATGCGAGCGCGGCGATTGCGGCGTATCCCGAACTCGGCGTACTCGGTAAGAAGATGAGCGTTCCCGCCGATTGGGGCATCTATCCGAATCTCTACAACGTGAACGACGCGACCTTCACGTTCTTGGAAAACGTCCTCGCTGAAGTGATGGAGCTCTTCCCAAGCGAATACATTCACGTCGGCGGCGATGAAGCAGTCAAAGATCAATGGCAGGCGTCGCCACAGATTCAGGCGCAAATGCGCAAGCTGGGCATCAAGGACGAACACGCGTTACAAAGTTACTTCATTCAGCGCCTCGAGAAGTTCTTGAACGCGCACGGTCGCAAGTTGATCGGCTGGGATGAAATCCTCGAAGGCGGTCTGGCGCCCAATGCCACCGTGATGTCATGGCGCGGTATCGACGGCGCAATCGCCGCGGCAAAAGCAGGTCATGACGCGGTGTTGTCGCCGTGGCCCACGTTGTACTTCGACAATCGCCAAGCGAATGACACGCAACCGGGCCGCGGCAGCATGATCACCATCAAAGACGTGTACGCGTTCGATCCGGCACCCGAGTCGATGAGCCCGGAACAACGCAAGCACATTCTCGGTGTACAAGCGAACCTCTGGACCGAGCACATGCGCACTGAGGATCGCGTTGAATACATGGCGTTCCCGCGTGCAGCGGCGCTGGCGGAAGTGGCGTGGTCGGAGGAGGACAAGATCAACTGGGACGATTTCGAAACACGACTGCCTACACAGCTCAAGCGCTACGATGCGGTGGGGATCCATTACGAGACCGCTCCGCAGCCAACGCCGGTTGAGCCCAATCGCCGCACCAGTTATCAGCTGCAGTTGTGTACCGACAAACTTGTGTTGTCCTTGGAAGACGATGCACCGCTGCAGGGATCACGCGCGACGTTCTGGGTCGACATCATGGATCCTTGTTGGATTTATTCTGCTGCCGATCTTTCGAATGTGTCGGCGATCAAAGCGAGCGTCGGCCAAGTGCCTTTCAACTTTCAGATCGGCAAAGCCGTGAACGAGATTCCGCTGCCGCAACCCAAGACCGCATCCGGTGAGTTGCAAGTTCACTTAGATAAGTGCGATGGCGCCGTGATTGCGGAGTTGCCGCTCGCGCCGGCTGTTTCAAATCCGCAGATCACCGCGCTTCCGGCAGCTGCCATGAAGCCGGCCGCGGGCAATCATGACCTGTGCTTCATCTTCACACGCAAAGCCGTCGACCCCACGTGGGTGATCGACAGCGTCGAACTCGTCACGAGGTGAACGCGTGATTCTGCGTTGTCCATTGGCCGGCTGGAGCAGCTCGCTCGACGAAGCCCCGGATCCCGTGTTCGCCGGCCGCATGCTGGGCGATGGAGTCCTGGTCGATCCGACCGGACATGAGCTGTTCGCTCCCTGCGATGGCGAAATCATTTCGGTCGCGCCATCGAAACATGCGGTCTCGATCAGAAGCACGGAAGGCGTCGAAGTCTTGATGCACGTCGGCATCGATACCGTGGCACTCGATGGAGCAGGTTTCGAACTGCATGTTGCTGCGGGGGAGAGGGTCTCAGCAGGAACGAAGCTCCTCACGTTCGATTTGGATTTTCTCGCGCGCAATGCCAAGAGTGTCGCCACGCCGATCATTGTGACCAACACCGAGCGCTTCGAAATCATCAGTGCCCAACTCGATCGCGATCTGCTCGTCGGCGATGCGCTCATCGAACTTCGAGCCAAGAGCTTGGCTCAGGACGAAACGAGAGGAGCAGGGGAGCGATGCGGCGCAACCATTCGCGTCGATCATGAGCATGGAATCCATGCACGACCTGCCGCATTGATTGCGAACGCCGCAAAGAAGCTGTCAGCGCAGGTGGAGATTAGCGCTCAAGGCAAAACAGCTAATGCAGCCAGTGCCATCGCGCTGATGTCGCTTGGAGTGCGCGCAGGCGATGACGTCGTGATCACTGTCACGGGTGCGAACGCGCGCAAAGCACTTGAGGCCATCAAGGGCGTCATTCGCGGCTTGGAACCGCACGAGCAAGTGTCAGCTGTTGCAAAGGTTCCCGCAAAGCCTGTGCCTACCGGAGATCCGAATCGAGTGCGCGGTGTGATCGCAAGCCGTGGTGTGGCGATCGGTAGTGCGTTCCATTTACGTCGCAGCGAGTTATCGGTCCCGGAGCGCGGTACGAGCGTCGCGAGTGAGCGTTCGGAATTCGAACGCGCGCGCAATGCCGTGAAGAGCCGGCTCGAGGCGCTGGCGGCCTCTTCGCATCATCAAGCTCGGCAAGTCATCGAAGCGCATTTGGAACTCGTCGATGATCCCGAACTCTTGGCTGCCGCAAACGAGCACATCGAAGCGGGCAGGAGTGCGGGCTTCGGCTGGCGCAGCGCGATTCGGACCAGCGCTGACACACTCAAATCGCTGAGCGATGCGCGGATGGCTGAGCGCATCGATGACTTGCTAGATCTTGAACATCAAGTGCTCGCGGCGTTGTTGGGTGAAGAAGCGGCGCACGCAATTGAGATACCCGATCAGTCGATTTTGATCGCCGCGGATCTGCAACCCTCGCAATTCATCGCACTGGATAAATCCAAACTGGTTGCCATCTGTCTTGCAAACGGTGGACCGACCTCACACGTCGCAATCCTAGCGGCTGCGATCGGGGTGCCGATGCTCGTCGCGCTCGGCGATCGCATTCATGATGCGCGCGATCAGCAATCGATCATCGTGGATGCAGACGCAGGGTTCGTGCTTCTTGACCCGAATGACGAGCAGCTCGCGAGCACGTCGGCCCGCCTGACAGCACGTCGCGAAGAGATGGAGCGGGTCCGTCTGGCAGCCCAACGTGAATGTCGTACGGCCGACGGAGTACGCATCGAAGTGTTTGCGAATCTGGGCTCGCTCGCGGATGCGAAGTTTGCAGTCGAGCAAGGGGCGGAAGGCTGCGGGTTGTTGCGCACCGAATTCCTGTTTCTCGATCGTGAACGTGCGCCCGATGAAGGCGAGCAGCTGCGGTGCTATCAAGACATTGCAGCGGCGCTAGATTCACGACCGCTTGTCATTCGCACGCTCGACATCGGAGGCGACAAACCGATTCCGTATTTGCCATTGCCGCGAGAAGAAAATCCTGCGTTAGGGCTGCGAGGCGTGAGGACGAGCCTGTGGCGTCCTGATCTACTACGAACTCAGTTGCGTGCGATTTTGCGAGTGCAGCCGCAAGGGCAGTGTCGCATCCTGCTGCCGATGATCACGGAGCTCGCGGAAACTCGTTCGGTCGTGAAGTTGATCGATGAACTGCGGGCCGAGTTGAGCATCGCGAATAGGCCGCAGATCGGCATCATGATCGAGACGCCCGCATCCGCAGTGCTCGCTGATCAACTTGCTCGCGAGGTCGATTTTCTTTCGATCGGCACCAACGATCTCACTCAATACGCCTTGGCCATGGATCGCGGCCATGCAGAACTTGCGCCGCGAATCGATGGATTGCATCCCGCTGTGCTGCGATTGATCGCCATGACCTGCGAGGCGGCATCCAAGCATGAACGTCTGGTTGCAGTATGCGGTGGATTGGCTTCGGACCCCGCAGCGGTTTCCGTACTGTTAGGTCTTGGAGTTGGGGAGCTATCCGTCGTGCCGGCGATGATTCCGCAAATCAAACAACTCGTCGCGGAGCTCGCTATCGAGGAGTGCCGTGCGTTATCCGAGCGCGTCCTGCTGCTTGAGTCCGCAGAGGCGGTGCGTTCTGCGGTGGCCGAACGTTCGAGGCATTCTCAAAGATCGATCTCCCACGACACGAAAGCGAAATGGGGATGAATGTATGAAGACGGTGCTCTCGTCTTTGCAGAGGATAGGTCGCGCATTAATGCTGCCGATCGCGGTGCTGCCGGTTGCCGCTTTGTTGTTGCGACTGGGCCAACCGGATCTGTTGAACATCGCTGCGATGGCCGCTGCAGGCAACGCCATCTTCTCGAATCTCGGATTGCTCTTCGCGATTGGTGTCGCAGTCGGTCTTGCGCGAGAGAATCATGGCGCCGCGGGACTCGCCAGCGTCGTTGGCTATCTCGTTGCGACCAAGGGCGCCGAAGTGCTGATTCCTGTTCCAGCCGATGCGCTCGCGAACTTTCACGAAGCAGCGGTCGCACTTGCTGATGCGGCTTATCGCGCGAAGGAACTCGGCAAACTCAGCGTGCCGGTCGGAATCCTTTCCGGGTTGATCGCCGGTGCTCTGTACAACCGCTACAGCGACATTCGCTTGCCGGCCTATCTTGCGTTCTTCGGTGGCCGCCGTTTTGTGCCCATCGCCAGCGGATGTGCAGGTCTCGTACTTGCGGTGTGCTTTGGATATGGGTGGCCTGTGCTCGAAAGCGGCATGGACGCAATGAGTCAGGCGGTGCTCGGGTCGCAGTCGATCGGATTGTTTGCGTACGGTGTGCTCAATCGCGCGCTGATTGTCACCGGTCTGCACCACATTTTAAACAACATCGCGTGGTTCATTCTTGGCGACTACAACGGTGTGACGGGCGATCTCAAACGATTCTTTGCGGGCGACCCCACTGCGGGTGCATTCATGAGCGGGTTCTTTCCCGTGATGATGTTTGGGCTTCCGGCGGCATGCCTCGCCATGTATCGCAGCGCTCACCTCGAGAAGCGCAAAGCGGTGGGCGGATTGTTGATGTCGATGGCGCTGACTTCATTTCTCACCGGCGTAACCGAACCTATCGAATTCTCGTTCATGTTCTTGGCGCCCGTGCTCTACGCGATTCACGCACTGCTGACCGGCGTCGCGATGGTCGTCATGAACCTGTTCTCAGTGAGGCTCGGCTTCGGATTCTCCGCGGGACTGTTCGACTACGTGTTGAACTATTCGCGCTCGACGCGGCCGTTGTGGCTCATTCCCATTGGCATGCTGTATTTCGGCCTCTACTACGGGCTGTTCCGCTATGTCATCGCGCGTTTCGATCTGAAGACGCCCGGCCGAGAAGTGGATGACGCCACGGTCGCGAATGAAACGTCTTACGCCTCACCTGCGCAGGCTTGGGTTCACGCCCTTGGTGGTGCAAGCAATCTCGTGCAGATCGATGCATGCACAACGCGGTTGCGTTTGATGATCGCGGATCAATCGCGCGTCAACGAATCGGAACTCCGACGTCTCGGTGCTCGCGGCTTCGTGCGCCCATCGAGCGATACGTTGCAAGTCGTCGTCGGACCGATTGCAGATCAGTTGGCTGGCGATATTCGACAAGCCGCGCGTTCGGATGCGTCTTATGCGCAATCGAATCGCGTCAATGTCGAAGCGCTCGCGGCAGCACTCGGTGGATCAAAGAATCTGCAAAGTATCGACGTTCATTCGACGCGTCTCGGTATACGCGTTGGCGCAAATTCGCAAATAGATTCGGCTGCAATCAAAGCGGCTGGCGCGCGAACAGCAGTGCAAGTCAGCGAGTCGCTATGGCACGTCATCGTGGGTCCCACAGCAGAAGCGGTTGCGTCGCAGCTGCGTGCAAGTGGCTCGTCGTGAGACCTAAATGCCGGCTCTCAGTTCGCTGAGCTCGGTTTCAGTTTTTGCCAGTCACTAGTCACGAGTCAGTAGTCACTCGTTGCTCAGCCACCAAACACCTTCCTGGCCTGTTCATAAATCGCGTTCACGACGGGATGCACAATCTTACGTTCCATCGAGATCGCATAGAACTGCGCGCGCACATTCTTCGCGACACCCAAGCTCTTCAATGCCGAGTTCTTCGTAAACTCGCGCGCAAGCACGACTGGAACGGGTGCCACGCCGCGTCCTGATCGGGCGAACTCCCACAGCAGGGCATAGTCTTCGAACTCACCGACGATCACGGGCTGGATGTCGTTGCGATCGAGCCATTGATCGAGCGAGCGACGAATTGCGGTGTCGGCGGTGGGCAGTAAGATGGGCGCGCCATTGAGCGACTTCGGAAAGCCCGCTCGCAGCGTCTTCGTAAGATTGCCGGTCGCCATCCACACTGCATCGCAGTCGCCGAGATGATGGTTGTAAGCGCGAAGGTTTAGGCTCGGCGTCACCGGAACATCAGTCAGAATCACATCGAGCTCGCGCATTTGCAGCGCATTGAGCAATTGCTCGAACGTCCCTTCCTTGCACACCAGTCGAACGGGTTGCGGCAATGTCATCGCAACGCCAATCAATCGATGCGCTATGGCCTTTGGAACCACGTCATCGACGCCGATCGCAACTCGCATTGGCTTTCGCGTTGGCTTCTGCGCCAGAGCGCTCAGCATGTCCGCGCCCAACGAGAAGATCTCGTCGGCGTAGGTGAATACCAGCTTCCCCATTTCCGTCGGGACCAAGCGTCTACCGCTTTTATCCAGCAGTTTTACGCCGAGCCGTTCTTCCAAGGTACGTAGTTGTGCGCTGACGGTCGGCGCGGCGAGATGGAGCTCCTCACAGGCCTTGTAGAGGCTGCCGTTGCGCACCACGGACCAGAAGTACATGAGGTGTTGATAGTTCACGCGAGGGGGCAGGGTCTTCATGCTTCGACTTCCTCTCACTAAGGCGTCGAAGAATTCTAATGGATCTAACCATGCGGTGGAGCTAAAAAGGTGTCGCCGCGGCGAAGTGCCGCGAACGGTCAGTCGCGACCGCAGCGAACGCGACATCGATGGAGAACGCCATGGAGAACCGCATCACGCTATCGAAATCCGACGCCCTGCGCCTGCGAGTGCTGGTTCGCAACGAGCAGTCGTTTTCGTTTATTGAAGACACTGCCCTCGATGGTCTGCAGGATGAGATCGATCGCGCGTA
>DASTSB010000114.1:0-3207 GCA_035760885.1 Steroidobacteraceae bacterium
GTGCACGCGTCCACCGCTATGACATCAACAGCTCGCCGACGTTGATCTTCGAGCCCGAGAGCCGGACGTTGACGTTGGGAAACGCGTTTCTACAAGACACCATCAGTCTGTCTCGCGATTGGGATTTAACGCTTGGGCTCAAGGGCGAGCGCGATCCTTACTCAGGATGGAATCCGTTGCCTGATGTGCGCCTCGCCTGGCGCGTGAGTAATGACGTGATGTGGTGGCTGGCCGGTTCGCGTGCTATCCGGTCGCCAACGCCATTCGATGTCGATGTCCTCGAGAGAGTTCCGACCGGTGTGCTGTTCATCACCGGCAATGCTGATTTCAAACCGGAAAAGGTAAACGCATTCGAGACCGGCCTGCGCATTCAGCCGTCGTCCACATTTTCGCTATCCACTTCGCTGTTCTACGACGACTACAAGGATCTGAGAACGATCGAAGTCAACCCGGCGACGGGTTTCCTGCCGCTCATGTGGGGCAATGGCATGGAAGGCTACACGTACGGTGCGGAACTTTGGGCTAAATGGCAGGTGACACCCGGCTGGCGGCTCGCACCCGGTCTGCGATGGATCAACAAGGATCATCTGAAGTTCTCGAACGACTCGACGAGCGGCTTCTTGGGATTGAGCCAATCCGGAAATGATCCGAAGTACCAGGCCATGCTGACCTCATCCGCGGATCTGAGCTCTCAGCTCACCTTTGATACAACGCTGCGCTATGTCGATGAGCTGCCGTCGCCCGCACTCGACAGTTACTATGAGCTGAATGCCTCGCTCGCATGGCGTCCGGCGGGACATTGGGAGATCTCGCTTAGCGGACAGAATCTGCTGAACAAACGTCATCTCGAAATCGATGCGGCGCATGGACTGTACATTCAGCGTCGCATTTTCGCCCAAGCACGGTGGACATTCTGATGTGCCAACCCGTGCGAATTCTAATAAGGATCGTTTACGTGCTGGTTGCTCTATGCGCAACTGCAGTGCCGGCCATGGCCGCCGATCAATATCGCGAAGATGCCATCAAGGCCGCGTTTCTGTATCGCTTCACTGGCTACATTGAGTGGCCATCAAATGCGTCTGCGCCCGGGCAATTCACGATTGCAGTGATCGGCAGCACAGCGGTAGCGGATGAGCTGACGAAAGTGCTACCCGGTCACGATGTGAAGGGCATGCCGGCGCGCGTGAAAGAAATTCGCTCGATCAAAGAGCTTGGTTCGGCGCAGATGCTGTACATCGGTCCCGAGTACGGCGGCAACGTTCGCGCACTGGTCAATGCAGTTCCCGAGCACGTCTTGGTCGTCACCGACAGCGGCGATGGGCTCGATGACGGTAGTATCGTGAACTTTATGTTGGTGGACCGGCGCGTTCGTTTCGAAATCTCGTTGAACGCGGCTGAGCGCGCCGGACTGAAGGTAAGTTCGGAATTGCTGTCCGTTGCTGCGCGCGTACGTGGCGTGCCCCAACGTTCGGATACGTCCTGCGAACCGCGACCGTTCGAGGATGAACTGAGCCCGCTGTGCATCCCGCGCCTGGCTAGCCTCGGTATCTAATCTTCCGCGCCCGAGGCGTCATTGAACACGAAAGAAGCCAATTCCAGCGGACGCGTGACGGCGAAATTGCGCAATTCGGTTCGCGGCAAGCTGGTCGGAATCGTGTTGCTGACGACAGCGATCGTGTTGCTGCTATCCGGCGGTGCGATGCTGATCCACGACTTGTCGGTGTATCGCACCTCTTGGGCGTCGGACATTGCCACGGAAGCGAGCATCCTCGCGCTTTCGACAGGCCCGGCGCTCGCCTTCGATGACCACGAAACCGCGCAACGCAACTTGGCCGCACTGCAGGCCCGTCCAGCGGTACTTGCAGCCGCGCTCTACACGCCTAATCGCCAGCTCTACGCGCAATACGTCAAGGAAGGCGAAGTCGCGCCACCGCCGCTGCGCAAGGACTCGACGTTAGGCATCGTGATTTCCGGCGAGCGCGTCGAGGTCATCCAACAGATCGAACACAATAAAGAGGTTCTCGGCACCCTGTATCTGCGCGCGCGGTACGACGTGATGGGACGAGTTCGCGCGTACTTGGGCATCTTCGCATTGATTACTGCGGTGAGTTTGGGGGCAGCGCTGTTGCTGAGCGCGGCACTGCAACGCGTCATCACTGTGCCACTGGAAGCGATCACGCGAGTTGCTCGCCAAGTGGTCGATCGCGGCGATTACTCGTTACGGGCACCGAAAACGACGGAGGACGAAATCGGCATCGTCGTGCAAGCCTTCAATCGCATGCTCGATGAGGTGGAAGCTCGCACCATTGCGCTCGAGCAGTCGAACGAATCGTTGCGCGACGAAATTCAGGTGCGTCAAGCGGCGGAGCAAGCTCTACGCGATGCGGATCGCCGCAAGGATGAGTTTCTAGCGACCTTGGCTCACGAATTGCGCAATCCGCTAGCGCCGATCCGCCATGCCACTCGTATTCTCGAAGCTCCCGCGGCCAACGATTCGCAGCGCCAGTGGGGAAGGGAAGTGATCGCGCGGCAGGTCGAGCATATGGCGTTATTGCTCGATGACTTGCTGGATGTTTCGCGCATCACCCGCGGCAGGTTGGGATTGAAGAAGGAAATCGTCAGCCTGAATAAATTGGTGGCGACAGCGGTTGAAACTGCTCGTCCGCTGATCGATGCCAAGCAGCACACCCTATCGGTGCGACTGCCGGAGGAGCACGTCGACTTGAACGTCGATCCGCTGCGCATCGCTCAAGCGCTATCGAATCTATTGACGAACGCGGCGAAGTACACCGATCCGGGCGGCCGCATCGAAGTGGCCGCTGAGGTGTCGCGCTCGGGATTGACGATCGAGGTGCGCGACAGCGGAATCGGCATCGATGCCACGTCGATTGCAAAGATCTTCGACATGTTTTCGCAGATCGAAAGCGCAATCGAACGCAGCCAAGGAGGACTCGGCATCGGCTTGGCGCTGGTCAAGGGTTTGATTCAGCTTCATGGTGGCACCGTCGAGGCGCGTAGCGATGGTGTGACCAAGGGCAGCACGTTCGTCATTCATCTGCCGCACTCCGCGTTAGTTCTGGACGTGCAGCCGAACGTCTCGCGCCCGACGATTGCGGTGCCTGCGGGACCTACTTGCAAGGTGCTCATCGCGGACGACAATCGCGACGCAGCGGATTCCCTGCGTATGCTCTTGAGCGTTTCCGGTCA
>DASTSB010000115.1:0-5186 GCA_035760885.1 Steroidobacteraceae bacterium
GTGAGTACTGCCGCATCGGCAGAACCATCGCGCCGCGGCGGCGTGCACATGATTCGTTGTTCGCATCCGGCGATCGCCGCGGGCACGGCCAACATGATCGCTGCAGAGGGCAGGGGAGCCGTGCCTGCTGGAACGTATAAACCCACTGACTGAATCGGAATGTAGTGCTGCTCACAAACCACGCCGGGTGACGTCTCGAGCGCAATCGGTTTTCGCTGCTGCGCCTCGTGAAAGCGCCGCACGTTGTCGATCGCACGCTGTAGCGCGGCGCCTTGCGTGGCGTTCAATACGCATTCCGCTGCTGCAAACTCCTCGGCTGAGACTTCGAGCGACGTAAGTTCAGATTTGTCGAACTTCGCCGTGTACTCGCGTAAGGCTGCATCGCCTCGCGCACGCACATCAGAGACGATAGCGGCAACGGTCGCGCGCATCGAGTCGACGGCGGATTGAGCAGGGCGCCGCAAGGTCGCGGCTCGTTGCTCGGCGCTCAGTTGCGCCCAATACAAGATCGAAGGTTTCATCGGTTACGCGAGCATCTTCTCGACGGGTAGGACGAGAATCGCGCTCGCTCCGGCATTCTTCAAGCTCTCGAGTGTTTCCCAGAAGACGTTCTCGCGGCAGACGGCGTGCACGGCGACTTTCTCATTCTGTCCGTCGAGCGGCATGATCGTTGGCGATTCGCTGCCAGGCAGCAGCTTCTTGATTTCCGCCAGCTTCGCTCGCGGCGCGTGCAGCATGATGTACTTGCTCTCCTTGACCTGTTGCACGCCATCAATGCGCATCTTGATGCGATGAACCCACTCTTGTTTCTCTGCGCTAACGGGAACTGGCGTCGAGATGATTGCGGCCTGACTCTCGAGAATCGTTTCCGCTTCCCACAAGTGATTCGCGATCAATGTCGATCCTGTCGAGACGAGGTCGCAAATGAAATCGGCGCGGCCTAGGCGCGGTGCGATTTCGACAGCGCCCGACAATGTGACGATCTCAGCTTCGACGCCGTTGTCGCGCAAGTAACGGGCGAGAATATTGGGATAGGTCGTCGCGATCCTTTTGCCGCGTAACGAGCTTGGGCCCTTGTATTCGACGCCATCCGGCACGGCGATGGACAATCTGCAACGCCCGTAATCGAGCGTCATCAATTTGTCGAACAGCGGTTTCACGCCGCGAGCCTCGAACGCCAGTCGCTTCTCTTCGATGACGTTCATCCCGACGATCCCGAGATCGCACACGTCTTGTTGCACGAGATCGGGAATGTCGTCGTCGCGAACGAGGAGGATGTCCAACGGCATGTTCTCGCCGTAGCACATCAACTGATCTTTGCCGCGGCTGTATTTCAGTCCGCAGCGGACGAGTAGATCCAACGAGTTGTCGGTGAGTCGCCCGGATTTCTGTAGGGCAACTTTGAGTCGGGTAGCTTTGTCGATCATGTCTTATCCTGGGCGCGCGTCTTTAACGCGGCTTGAAGCAAGCGAATAGCCGCCATTGCCGTTGGTGAGATAGCGCGCCACGCGTCCAATCGTAGTTACGCTGACGCCTGTCTGGCGGTAAATCTCGCGATAGGGGACGCCTTCTTGCAGCAGTCCGACCACGGACCAACGGTCTGCGAGCGCCTGCAACTCCGCCGGCGTACACAAATCGCGAAAGAAAGATCGGCATTCCTCCACGGTGCGCAACGTGAGAATCGCCGCAAACAGCGCGCGCTCTGCCAGCGCCTCCTGCCGAGGCGTCACTGCTCGATGCTCTTTCATGCGATTGAACTTAACGCTAGACGCGTATGAATGTAATAGCGCGATAGTACGTTGGTACGAGCCTAACGACAAGGAGGGTAGCCGATCGCCACGCATGGCCGCTCGGCAGGCAAGCCTGTCGGCAGGGTAGATGCTTCGCATCAGGCGAGCCTGGCGGCAAACCAGAGAAAGGCTGAGATGCAGAGATCGGCCGCGCCAGCGATACGCATCCATCTCCAGGCATTCTGGCCTGCCGTTAGGCTTCCCTGCGCATCAGCGCTCGCTTGCCGTTAGGCTCGCCTGCCGACGAGCCGTACGGGGCGGTCGGCTGTCCTCTGCGCGTGATACGGCGATCGGCCGTCGTGACTCCCGATTCCTTGACGCTCCTCCGACCCCTCCCTACACTTCGTTCCGCTCATCGAGACCGGTTGAGGGTCAGGCCCTTTGAAGCCGGGGCAACCGTCGAAGCTCACCACTTCGAAAAGGTGCCAACTCCTGCGGACAGTGTGACAACTCGCATGTCCGACAGATGAGTTGCTGTGGAACCGCGCTCTGCGGTCGGTCACGGCGACCTCCCACTACGGGCATCCGTAGGGTTTCTGCGATGTGCGAGCCCTTCCGGCGGTAAGCCGGTGTCGAACGGAGTGCCTTGTTCCATGAGTTCGTTGCCCGGTGCCGATTCGGCATCGCCCAGGTCTGCGTCTTCCGCTCAGGGAGGCGTTCACGTGCGCGAGGGTGTTCTAGAACTGAGTTCATTCGATCTGCACTTTGGCGGCCGGCTGGAGGGTGCTCGACTCGCGTGGCGACTCACGGGGAATACCGGAGGACCGATCGTGTTGGCGTTGGGCGGAATTTCTGCCGGGCGCAACGTCGCCGGCGATGGGCAATCAAGAGGGTGGTGGCATGAGGTGGTGGGCGCAGGGTTGGCGCTCGACACCGCTCAAACTCAAATCCTCGGGATCGATTTCCTCGGTGGCAGCGGCGAGACGACTGGGCCTCGGCGTGGCCAAACAGATTTCCCCTCGATCAGTGCTTACGACCAAGCTCAGGTGGTCAGGCAATTGCTCGATCACCTGCAAATATTGGAGTTGGATCTTCTAGTCGGTGCCTCCTATGGCGGCATGGTTGGACTCGCGTTTGCGGAGCGCTATCCGGATCGCATTCGTCATCTCGTCTCCATCAGCGCCGCGCATCGATCGCATCCCATGTCGACGGCGTGGCGCAGCGTGCAGCGTGCAATCGTGCGGTATGCGGCGGAGAAGGGCGATGGCGGCGAAGGCTTGCGGCTCGCTCGCGCGCTTGCTATGGCGACGTATCGCAGTTCAGACGAGTTCGACAAACGCTTTTCCGGTGAGCCCCAGCGCGTGAACGGGCAATTCCGCTTCCCGGTCGAAAACTATCTGCTATCGCGCGGTGATGCGTACGCGGCGACTTACATTCCGGAAGCGTTCGTGTGTCTCTCGGAGTCCATCGATTTGCATCGAGTCGATCCCGCGCAAATCAATGTGCCGACTACGTTAGTTGCGGTTCGCGAGGATCAACTCGTGCCCATTGGAGATATGCGTTCGCTGGCGCAGTCGCTTGCAGGTCCCGCTGAATTGATCGAGCTTTCTTCCCTTTATGGACACGATGCCTTCTTGAAAGAAAGCGCAGCGCTTCGCAGCGTGTTCGCCAATGCCCTCCACGCATGAATAAGCTTTCGCCCGAAACAGTCGCGGTCCGCGCAGCTCTGGAAACGGATACGCAACATGGCGCCGTCGTGCCGCCTATTCATCTCACCTCGACGTACGCGTTCAAAGGCTTCGGCGAGAAAGGTTCGTACGACTACACGCGTTCCGGCAATCCGACGCGCGACGCGTTAGGTGCCGCAATCGCTGAACTCGAAGGCGGTGCCGGAGGCGTCGTCACGTCCTCGGGCATGGCTGCTGTGACGCTCGTGACTCAATTGTTGTCCGCGGATGAGCTGCTGATCGCACCGCATAACTGTTACGGCGGTACTTATCGATTGTTCACGCACCTTGCCAAGCGGGGCTCGTGTCGCGTGCTGTTCGTCGATCAGAACGATGAGCAGTCGCTGGCTGAAGCCTTCGCACAAAAGCCGAAGCTGGTGTGGGTAGAAACGCCAAGCAATCCATTGCTGCGGCTGGTCGACATTCGTGCAATGGCCGAACGCACCCACTCGACAGGCGCACTCCTGCTGGTGGACAACACCTTCCTGTCTCCGGGTTGGCAACGCCCCCTGAGCTTGGGTGCCGACCTGGTCCTGCATTCGACGACGAAGTATTTGAATGGCCACAGCGACGTTGTAGGCGGGGCTGTCGTTGCGGCGACGGGAGAGCTGCACGAGAAACTCGTTTGGTGGGCCAATTGCATCGGCGTCACGGGTGCGCCCTTCGATAGCTACCTCACGCTGCGCGGAATTCGGACTTTGCACGCGCGGCTCGCAGTTCACGGCGCAAACGCATTTCAACTTGCTCGCGAACTGGAGCAGCATGCTGTCGTCGAGCGAGTGTATTTCCCGGGACTGCCCTCGCATCCCCAATACGCGTTGGCGAAGACGCAACAAAGCGGATTCGGCGCGATGGTGAGCTTCGAACTGAAGGGCGGTTTGCCTCAGGTGCGTGCCTTCGTTGAAGGACTACGCTGTTTTTCTCTTGCTGAGTCGCTGGGTGGTGTCGAAAGTTTGATCGCGCATCCCGCGACAATGACGCATGCGGCAATGGATTGCGATGCGCGTCGCAGAGCCGGTATCACTGATGGATTGCTGCGACTGTCCGTCGGAATTGAAGCTGTCGAAGATCTCCTTGTCGACATTCGTGCTGCGCTCGAACGCGCAGCACTCATCGCGTAACTCACGGACAAAAAAAGAGGCCGGCGGTTAGGCCGGCCCTGGATGTGGCAACTGAGAACTGCAGTCGTGGCGATACCGACAACGCCGATACCTACCGTGGGGACTAACCCGACATGAGTCCCGCTTCCACCAAAGACACCTCGACCGTAGGGGTCGAGACATGGAGATTTGCCCGAAGGCCTGAGGCGACGGGGGAGATTAACCCGGCGCGAGGACGATCATAACCGGTCTGCCCGGGAAGTGGGCAAGAAAATTTTAGCCTTGAGGGTGCCGACCCCCAGGGCATAAAAATCAAAGACTTAGATGATTACTGCAGAATCCGGCTGACAATCGCGTCGCCCATCTCGCGGGTCGATACAGCCTTGCCGGAAGTGGCCAAATCGGCCGTTCGCAGCCCGTCCGAAATCGCCTGACCCACAGCCTTTTCAACAGCTTGCGCTTCGCTGCCCAGGCCTAAAGAGTGCCTCAGGAGCATGGCTGCGCTCAGGATCGTCCCTACTGGGTTTGCGATGCCTTTGCCGGCGATGTCCGGGGCGGAGCCGTGAATCGGTTCGTAGAGACCGAGCTTGCCGGAACCCAGGGAAGCTGAGGGCAGCATGCCGAGCGAC
>DASTSB010000116.1:0-4814 GCA_035760885.1 Steroidobacteraceae bacterium
AAAGAGTTTTCCTCTCGGTTTCAGCACGCGCGCCAGTTCGTCGTAGAACGCCTGCGAGTACAGCTCGCCCGCAATGCCGAATCGAGGCGGATCGTGCAGAGCCGCATCGAAGCGCCCACTAGGCAGAGATGCGATACGTTCGCTCACGTCCGCGAGCGTGAGTTGCAGACGCGCATCGATCTCACCGCTTCCCTCCGGCGACCATGGATTGAGCGATCGCAGCCATAGCACATCGGGATTCTTCTCGAAGGAAACGATTTCGCTGGCGCCGCCGCGCAGACACCACATCGCGAAATAACCAAGTCCACCACAGGTATCGAGGATTGTTTTTGCGCGAGGCTGAATAAGCGCCACTTTCTGTTGAGCATCAACGAACGGTGAAATCTGCGCCGTTGGCAACATCTTGATGCCATCAATCTCGAATGTCGGTGCACCCCACTGTGTTGGAACCAGCTTGATGAGCGAATTGCTGAAGCGCTGCACGGGCGCGAACGCATCCCCTGTCCAGTAGTAGATCGTGCGATCTTTACAGACATCCAAGAATGGAAACGCTTGATCCGCGTATTTCCACTGTTCCGCTTCCACATCGACAGTGACTTCGGACCGACAGACATCGAGCGAGCATCGAATCGTCTGTGGCGCATGGGCGCGAGCGGCACATAACTGCTCATGCACCGGCAGCGTGAGCAGCGGAGATCGCGATCCCGGCGCACTGCTCACGCAAGCACACCTAGCCGCTTATTCATTTCACGACGCAACAGGCCGAAGCTCATCACGGCCTGAATGCACACTGCTCCGACCGACACGAACCAGATTTGTTCGAGATGAAAGCCAGGCTGCGTCGCGAGCCAAATCGCAACTACCGCATAAAAGACCAATCGGCAGATACTGCTGAGGAGCGACGGCCACGTGTTGCCCAACGCTTGGAACGCACCCGAGCACGTAAACACAATTCCGGTGCCGACGAAAATCCACGAGATCACTCGCAGGTAGTAGCCGCCGATGCGAATGACCTCGCCATCGGCGCTGAAAAAGCGAATGAACGCACCTGGAGAAATCTGGCAGAAGAGCGTGAGAACGGCCATTACGATGGCACCGAACGTCAATGCAATCCGCACCGTTTCCCGTACGCGCTCAGGCTTCTTAGCTCCGAAGTTCTGCCCTGCAACGGGCGCCACGGAGAAAGCGACTGCCATGGCCGGCAAGAAGATCGATTGCATGACACGCGACCCGATACCATACCCAGCTTGCGCCTCGGCACCGAAGGGACGAATCAGCCCATACGTCAGCGTCATCAAGAAGAACAGCAGTAAAAATTCGCCTCCGGCTGGCAAGCCAATGTTCAGGATCCTGCGCCAGATGGCCCAGCGCGGCTTCCATTGTTGCGGATGAAAGCCGACATACTTTTCCAGTCGCGCGAAGTACCAGCAGAGCATCCCGACACCGCACGCGATCGCGATGGTGCTCGCAAGCCCTGCGCCGGCGACTCCGAGCGCATGATGCGTTCCCCAACCTGCGATCAAGATCGGCGCCAAGATTGCGTTGATCAGCACCGTAACGATTTGCACCGTGGTTCCCGGCTTCACCAAACCTGTGCCACGCAAAGCCGACCCCATCGCAACCAAACCGAACTGCAACGCGAGCCCCGGCAGGAAGAAATAGAGATACGTTGCGCCCGAGTGCGCGGTGTCCACATCGGCGCCCAAAGTTTCCATGTACTCGTCCGCAAAGCAGTAACCCGCGAATAGAACGCCAAACGCAGCGACGATGGACAAAGCAATGGCTTGATTGAAGACGAGATTGGCATCGGGCTGATCGCGTCGGCCGACCGCATGAGCAATCAATGCCACCGTACCCACGCCCAGAATCTGAGTGAGACCTAAAACAATGAACGCGATGTTCCCGGCCGCACCCACACCCGCAACGGCAGCTGGACCGAGCTTCGCAACGAAGTACAAATCGACGAGGTAGTACAAGGTCTGCCCCATCATGCCGATCAGCATGACAAGCGACATTTCCACGAGATGCCGAGCGATCGAACCCTGCGTCAGATCTTTCATGCGCGCGTGCGTCGCTGCTGAAGCGCCGTGCCCGTTTTGCGTTGTGAGGGCGCGCAGCATAATCGGGGAGGCTTCGGGTTACCTAGCGGAATTTGCTAGACGTCAGAACAACAGAATGGCGAGAAGGATTGACCGCAGAGAACGCAAAAAGGAAGGGTAAGCGAATGAAAAGCTCCGCCTACCACCTTCATGTCCGCTTCACGCGAAGCTCTCACTGGAGCATCGCTCGCCTTCACCCATCACTCTTTTTTGCGTTCTCTGTGGCTAACGTTTCTTCTGTCCATGCTCGCCTTCACGCGCTGCGAGACAGATTCGGTGCGCCGAATTGCTCGTGATACAGCTGCGCGTAAAGTCCACCGCGCGCCAAGAGCTCCTGGTGTTTTCCTACGTCCGCAATCCGTCCGCCTTCGAGCACGACGATCTGGTCGGCGCGGAGGATGGTGGACAGGCGATGCGCAATCACGATCGAGGTTCTGTTCTTCAGCAACTTCGCAGTCGCAACTTGAATACGACGTTCGGAACGCGAGTCGAGCGCCGAGGTTGCTTCGTCCAAGATGAGGATCTTAGGGTCTTTCAAGAATGCCCGAGCGATCGCGAGACGCTGCTTCTGCCCGCCCGACAACACCGCGCCTCGCTCGCCTACTTCGGTGCCGAGACCATCAGGCAGGTTCTGTACGAACTCGAGTGCGTGGGCTGCCTCAAGCGCGGCAATAATCTGATCTTGGTTCGCATTCGGTGCGGCCAGCAGCATGTTCTCGAGCACTGTGCCGGAGAACAGAATCGTCTCCTGATTGACGATACCGACATGCGATCTCAGCGAGTCCAGCGACAATTCGCGCAGGTCAATCCCGTCGAGTCTGATCGCGCCCGCAGTCGGATCGTAGAAGCGCGGAATCAAACTCGCCAACGTCGACTTCCCCGCTCCGCTTGGTCCCACGAAGGCGACGGTCTGGCCCGGGAGGATTGTGAGCGTGATGTCGCTCAGAATTCTGACGTTGGCGTCGTACCCGAAGCTGACCTTCGCGAAGTCGATCCGCCCCTCACAATGCACCAGACGCTTCGGGGTCGAGCTTTCTGCCACGCGCGGCTGAGTATCGAAATACTCAAAGATGCGATCGATCGCCGCGAGCGCGTTACTGAGCACCACACTCAAATCGGAAAGCCGCTGTAGCGGCGAATAGAACATCCCCAAGTACAACAGAAACTGCGTGAGCGCGCCGACGGTCAGGCGGCCCGCCAGGATTTCGTGTATGCCATACCACACCACGATGATCGGTGCGGTGTGGACGACGAATCCGACGGCCACTTCATTCGCTGCAGTGAACCGTACCGAGTGCATCACCCGCCGCAGCAGCTTGTTGGCCTGACCCTCAAAGCGCGTGGTCTCGGCCGGTTCGCGCGTGAATCCCTTGAGAATCGAAACGCCGGCAACACGCTCGTGCAATTCTCCCGAGAGCACTTCCAACCGTTGTTGCACTTCTTGGCTGCTGCGCCGAATGCGCGGTCCCATCGCGCGCAATGCAGCGATGTAGATCGGCATGAGCACGAGCGAGACCAGCGCCATGGTTGGATGAATCGAGACGAGGATGACAATGAGCGCCGCCAACAGAATCGCATCCATCCACACGTTCGTGAGCGCTGAACCGACAAAGTTCTGCGCGAGGCTGATGTCGTTCACGACGCGCGAGGAAATCGCGCCGGTCTGATGTCGTGCAAAGAAATCGTGCGAAAGGCGTTGCACGTGACTGAACAGCGCCACACGCAAATCGCGAATCAGCCGATGCCCTGCGATTGCAGCCAAAATGCTGCGGTAGTACGTCGCGATCATCCACACGACGTTCACGCCGAGCACGGCGAGCACCAGATGGCGGATTGTCTGCTCGCGAACGGCGGGATCGATGCCGGTGTTCAACACGACATCATCGAGCAGTACCTTGAACATCCACGGAAAGAATAGCGGGGCGAGGAATTTGACGAGACCACAGACCGTCGCGCCCGCAACGAACGGCCAGTAGGGCTTGGCATAGCGCAGGAAACGCCAAATTGGCGGGCGGCGCGCGCGGTCGCTGCGATACCTAGCGATGACGGAATCGCCGAAGCCATTCTTCACGTCCAGAACGCGGTGCGCACTGATGTCGACATCCGCGTAATACGAGTGCTCTTGGAGTTGGCGGATATCGTCCGCGCGCAAGCTCGCGGGCAGCCGACGTTCGGGAATGGCCGCATGCACGACCATGTCCTCATCGACCTCGATCACGAGCGCGACGTGTGGATCCGGATCGTCAGTCGACTCGCGGTACATACCGCTGAGTAACAGCGCGGCATCCTGCCATCGATCGAACATGAACTGCCGGCCCGTCGCCCTCACCAATCCGCTGGCGAGTAGTTCCGCGACCTCCGAAGCACGGCGTAGGTGGTAGACGATCATGCGATCAGATCTGGCTCCTTTGAATCCCGAACGCACGGTGTCGAATGTCGGTTCGGCAGCTTGATAACCGGCTATGTGCGTGAGTTCGCAGTGGATTCTCCCGCAGGAATCGACACTCAGATGTCGAGCAATCGTGTACTTCTTGCGATCGTTCGCAGATTCAGCATCGGTCTGATATTGGGCGACGAAATTCGGCCCAATACTCGGTCTCGACGGCTAGAGCGAGAGCCGTCTTGAGGAGAAGATCATGAGTGGGTATGTGAGCGAACGCTTGATGACGATCGAAGAAGCGCAACGCCTCTGCGATCCGCACACCAGCCGCGAAG
>DASTSB010000117.1:0-3215 GCA_035760885.1 Steroidobacteraceae bacterium
TCCTTGTTGATGACGCGCATGGTGTAGACGTTCTCGATGCGCCCATCGTCGAGTACGCGATACATGGCGTTGCGATCGCGCATGACATCGAGGTCAACCAGTCGACGCTGACTTACCGCGATGCCGAACGCGGTGATCAGAGCGAGCAGCAGGCTTCCGTAGATGAGCGTGCGAGGCCGCGCGATGCGAGTGACTTTTCCATCCATCGCATTCTGAGTCGAATATCGAATTAGGCCGCGTGGGTATTGCATGCGATCCATCACGCTGTCGCAAACGTCGATGCAGGCCGCGCAGGCTATGCAATCCAGTTGCAGTCCTTTGCGAATATCGATTCCCGTGGGGCATACCTGAACGCACAGCGTGCAGTCGATGCATTCGCCAAGGCCCTGTGCCTTCGGGTCTGCTCCGCGAGGACGCGAACCGCGAGGTTCGCCGCGCTGCGTATCGTAAGAAATGATCATCGTGTCGCGATCGAACATCGCGCTTTGGAAGCGCGCGTACGGGCACATGTACTTGCAGACTTGCTCGCGCATGTAGCCTGCATTGCCGTAAGTGGCGAATCCGTAGAAGAGAATCCAGAACGTTTCCCAGCCGCCGAACGACAGGGTGGTGAATTCGGCCAGGAGCGTTCTGATGGCGGTGAAGTAGCCTACGAATGTGAAGCCGGTGAAGAGCGCGAAAGAGATCCAGAGAAACTGTTTAGCCGACTTGCGCCAAATCTTGTTCCAGTTCCATGGGCCGCGATCGAGTTTCATCTGCTTCGATCGATCGCCTTCGATCCAGCGCTCGATCCATACGAACGTTTCCGTCCACACGGTTTGCGGGCAGGCATAACCACACCAAAGGCGTCCCGCCAACGCGGTGAAGAAAAACAACGAGAGCGCCGCGATGATCAACAGCCAGGTTAGGAAAAAGAAATCCTGCGGAAAGAATGTCAGTCCGAAGACGTAGAACTTGCGTGCGGGCAGGTCGAAGAGGACCGCTTGATGCCCGTCCCACTGCACCCACGGCATGATGTAGAACAACCCCAGCAGTGCGATCACTGCCGCGATGCGCAGATTGTTGAAGCGACCGGTGACTTCGCGGGGATAGACCTTTTGATGCGCAGCGTACAGTCCGTCGCCGACCGAATTCGGAGCAACACTCATCGTGAATCTGACTGGTTAGCGTCGCGTGTGTCGATAAGCCAAGCGGTGAGAAAACTTGCGATGGCACACACGATCCAAAAAAAGAAAAACCCGACTGCGTAGCCGGTCATCCGGTCTGCGAGCCAAGTGGGAGGTGCGTGATCCTCCGTGAGCAGCACCGGATCGAAGTAAGCGAAGAAGAACATGGTCGCGACACACGCGGCCAAGAAGGACGACCACAGCAGTACGCCTGCGTCTTGGCGCAGGCGCGAGCGCCGAGCCAGATCCTCAGAGCGCAGCGCCATTGTTGCCACCGCGCCCGTCAGTTGCAGAAGTCTGGGCCGCTTGCATAGTTTGCGGTTGCGGCGCGCCTGAGAGACTCAGCACATAAGCGGCGAGCAGTCGCACCTTGGTTTCACCCAGCAGCGGCAGATGCGCGGGCATCTGATTCTCGCGGCCGCCCGTAATCGTGGCGCGAATCGAATCGAAGTCTCCGCCGTGCAACCAAACGCCATCGGTAAGATTAGGCGCACCCAGCAGCGGATTGCCTTTCCCATCCGCGCCGTGACATGCCGCGCACATGTTCGCGAATGTCGTTTTGCCGGTAGCGATCCAGTCAGCAGGCGCGTTGCGTCCGCTGATGCTCATCACATAGGAAGCAACTTGATTGACGCCTTCCTCGCCAAGGACAGCACCCCACTGAGGCATTGCGCCGTGACGTCCATTGGCGATCGTCTCGTAAACGCGTTCGCTGTCTCCGCCCCAGAGCCAATCGTTGTCAGTGAGGTTCGGAAAGCCACGAGCGCCGCGTGCATCGGAGCCGTGGCACCCGGAGCAATTCGCGGCGAATAGATTGCGTGCCGTCGACATCGCAGCCGGATCGTGAGCCAGTTCTGCCAGCGGTTTGTCTTTGGACGAGGCAAGTCGTTGCTCGAAACGCGCGCGCGCTTCATTGACCTGCGCTTCGTATTGCTGCGTGGAGGTCCACTTCTTCAATCCCATGTAATTGCCGAGGCCCGGAAAGAGCAGCAGATAACCTGCCGCGAAGATCGTGGTGATGACGAACAATCCCAACCACCAGCGCGGCAACGGATTGTTGTATTCCTCCAGGTCCTCATCCCAGACGTGTCCGGTGCGCTCCACTTCACCGGTTACCGTCTTGTTGCTGCGTCCGCGTGCGGTCCACCACAGCAACCACATACAAGCGACGATGTTGATGACCGTAAAGACGATCACAAACAAGCTGACGCGCGTGTTCATCATGAGCGATCACCGTGCGGAATCGAGCCGTCGTCATCTTGCAGCGGCAACCGAGCCGCCGAATCGAAGTCTTGCTTGCGTGCCTTGCGCCATGCCCAAGCCCACAGCACTAAGAACGCACAGAACAGAACCGCGGTAAGAAGTCCGCGAAACAACCCAAGTTGTGAGGCGACATCGTGCGTCATGGCTCGCTCCGAACGGCTGCGTTAGTGGTGGCGGGCGCTGCTTGATACTTGAGGCCCTGCAGATACGCGATCAGCGCATCCATCTCTGTGTGTCCTGCGATAGCGGCCGGCGCATCGGCGATGTCTTGTGCCGAGTACGGCACCCCGATCTTCTGCAAGGCGCGCATCTTGGTCTGGGTCAGCGTCGCGTCGATCGAGTGCTTCGCAAGCCAAGGGAATCCCGGCATGTTCGACTCGGGGACCACGTCGCGCGGATTGTTCAAGTGAACGCGCTGCCATTCATCCGTGTAGCGCCCGCCCACGCGTGCGAGATCGGGTCCCGTGCGCTTCGAACCAAACTGAAACGGATGGTCGTACACCGCTTCGCCTGCTTCGGAGTAGTGCCCGTAGCGCTCGGTTTCGGCCGGCAGCGGACGCACCATTTGCGAGTGACAGTTGTAACAGCCTTCGCGCACGTAGATGTCGCGTCCCTCGAGCGCGAGTGCCGAATAGGGCTTCACACCGGGATTCGGTTCGACCACCGAGCGCTGCCAATACAGCGGCACGATTTCGACGAGACCGCCGATGCTGATGACGATGGCGATGAGTGCGCCCATCAAGCCGATTTTCTTTTCTATGGTTTCGTGTGACATGGATAGTGACT
>DASTSB010000118.1:0-8899 GCA_035760885.1 Steroidobacteraceae bacterium
GTAAGCGCGAAGCAAGCAGATGGGCACCCGCCTTCGCGAGCGCGACGAAATGGAGCATTCACTCTCCGTGTTCTCCGTGTTCTCCGTGTGAAATCGGATGGTTTGCAGTTTTCAGTTCTCGGTTGGCAGCCAGACAACGGACGCCTCACGCCTCACGCCTCCCACCTCCCACCTGACACGCGCGGCGCACACTTCCGAAACCCAGTGATCCCCGTGTTCCCCGTGGAGTTCTTCTTCGTAAGCGCGAAGCAAGCAGATGGGCACCCGCCTTCGCGAGCGCGACGAAATGGAGCATTCACTCTTCGTGTCCTCCGTGTGAAATCGGACGGTTTGCGGTTTTCAGTTGTCGGGCGGCAGCCAGACAACGGACGCCCCGCACGTGACACTTCACACGCACAGCGCACACTTCCTGAGCCCCAGCATCCCAGTGCTCCCCGTGGAGCTCTGACCTAAGTCTTGAATGTACAACGACAGATGTAGTAGCGTCGTCCACAGCTGTAGCGATCGAGGGCGGCCGATGACCATGCTGGAAGACGCGCCGGAGTGGGCCAAGCAGTTTCGGGTCTCGTTCGAAAGCGGGGCGGCGGGTCAGTTCGTCGTGCACGGCAATGTGAACGACCGGATGGCCTCAGCTTCCGAACTCGTCAACATCGAGTACTACATCCGCGACGTGCTGCTGCACGATTTCGATGTGGTGTTCACCTACGACCTCGGCAGTGGGCTCCAGGTCATTCGCGGTGGCGAAAAGCTGGCGGACTGGGTGCCCTCTGCTCTGCGCACGCTCCCGCAGAGTCCTCTCGAGGCGTTCCGCTTCATCAGCAAGTATCTGTTCTACGTTGCCAATGTCAGTGTGATTCACTCGCGCGTGCCGCTGCGCGTCGGTGTGATCATTCGATCTGCCGCACAAATCCTTCCCGCGGCCGGCGATGGCTTCGAGCACGGCGCAATTACTGCGGTCGTGCGCGAGTGGGGCGCGAACGATCCGTTTGCGCAGCTACCTTTCGCAAGCCTGTTGCTCACCGAGAACCTGACGGATCTCGAGCCGCTCATCGCCTGCGCGCCGCACGTGGCCGCGATTCAGATTCCGCTCCCATCCGCGCTCGAGTTGGAATCCGCGCTGGTCTGCTTGCAGCGCAGATATCCGGACACGATGCCAAACAGCGTCGATCTCAAGGCGCTTGGTGCCACGGTGATGGGTGTGTCGATTCGCACGCTCGAGCAATTAACCAAGATTCGTGCGTATCGAAGCGAAGTACTGCAATCGCGTGAACTCACAGCTTTTAAAAAGGAGATGGTCGAACACGACGCAGCGGGGCTGGTGGAGTTCATGCAGTCCTCGCGTACGTTGGAGCACTACCACGGACAGGAAGCGCTCAAGCGCTGGCTGCGGCAAGACATCGAGCTGTGGCGTAGCAACGATCTGAAAGCGCTGCCGATGGGCTATCTGCTCTGCGGCCCGGTCGGAACCGGCAAGACGTACTTGGTGGAATGTCTGGCCGGTGAAGTCGGCGTCCCCATCGTGAAGCTCAGAAACTTTCGCGATAAATGGATCGGTGCGAGCGAAGGTAATCTCGAGAAATTGTTTCGCCTCGCTCGCGCGCTGGGTCGCTGCATCATCTTTATCGACGAGGCCGACCAAGCTCTGGGCCGGCGCGACTCCGGGATCAGCGATGGCGGCTTGTCTGGCCGACTCTATTCGATGCTTGCGCAGGAGATGGCCGACTCAACGAATCGTGGCCGTGTGATGTGGGTGTTGGCGTCCTCGCGTCCTGACTTAATCGAGGTCGACCTGAAGCGTCCCGGTCGCATGGATTTGCGCATCCCCATTCTGCCCACGAGTTCGCAAGCAGAGGGTGCGGCGTTGTTGAGCGCACTGAGCGATCGATATGAGCTCGGTGTGACGCATGAAGATCTCAGTGCGCTGAGTTCAATTCCGCTCCTGATGACGCCGGGTGCAGCGGAGGCTCTGATCGTGAAGGCCTATCGCATGGTCCGTACCGAAGGCATGCGTGCGCACCTTGCGATCGAGCGGTGTCTTGCGAGTTATCAGAATCCGGTGCCGCAGGATATTTTGGAAACGCAAATGCGATTGGCGATACGGGAAGCAACTGATCTCTCGTTCGTTCCTGAAGCACTGAAGCATCTAGCTGCCGACGTTGCGGTGTGACATGGGTGCACAGGAGACGGAAGCTCGCACAGCGCAGATTGGGGAGGAGGCGGCGCTTTGGCTCGAGAAGCTCGAGCGTGCAATGACTGAGGATGATTTTCGCGGCTTGCGGCGATGGCTGAAGGTGAAAGCACATCGGCAGATTATCGTGGACCGCTGCAAACGTTGGCACGGTCCTGAGATCCTCGCTGTGCTGGGCGAGATCATTCCGTCAGAAGCCTATGCGGAGGAGCGATCGGAGCGTCGGTACGACAGATTGATCATCGCGATCGTTTTTGGCGTGTTGGCACTTTCGCTCACGACGGTGTTGGTCGCGATGACGCGCGTGTGGTCGCATTCCGAACCCCAACGCGCGCTGGCGCGCAGCGAAGCAGTGTTCGAAACCGGCGATGGTGAACGCAAATCCATCACGTTGCCCGACGGCGGTGTCATCATCATGAACGAATCGTCTCGATTGCTGGTCGGATTCATTCCGCAGCGGCGCGAGGTATTCATGCTGCAAGGCGAGGCGACCATCGAAGTTCGAGAAGATCCTCATCGACCTTTCATCGTTTATGCAGGGCCGCGACAGTTCGACGTCACAGCGGGGTTTGCGAAGTTCGACGTTTCGCGGCTGACAGCGGAGACCTCCAGGTTGATCGTTGCGTCCGGCCAAGTCGCTGTGCCCGAATCGCAAGTGAGTGCGGCGCGCTCGGCGGCACTGATTCGTCAGCAGGTCAGTTCGGGCGGACATAAGTTTCTGGAAAACGAAATCGGATCGATCGGTCCGTCGTGGTTCACGAGTGCCACAGTGCAGATGGACGAGATCAACCGGCGGCTCGCCTGGACGCGCAATCTGAACCTGCAATGCGTTACGCAGTCAGGTACTGTGGGTTCGTATCGCGTCTGCACCGCTTCGCCCAATACGTTGGCCAATACGTTCAACTGAGTCGCCATGGCATCACCGAAAATCAGCAAACTCGAAATGAAAGTGATGGAGGTTTTGTGGGCGGCTGGGCCCAGCTCTGTCCGCGAGATCCACGACGCGTTTCCTAAAAAGGGCAAGCCGGCCTACACGACCGTGCAGACGATTGTTTACCGGTTGGAAGAGAAGGGCGCAGTGCGACGCGCCAAGAAGATCGGTAACGCGAATATCTTTGAGGCGATTGTGACTCGCGATGCGGCTCAAAAGCGCTGGCTCGATGAGGTGTTGGCACTCTTCGGCGGGCGTTCTCAGCCGCTGATGTCGCACTTGATCGAAACAGGAAAATTGACGATGGACGACATCAGGGCTGCCGAAAAACTGCTGCGCGAGCATTCGCGCGAGGAGAAGTAGATGTGAGCGCCATCGCGGATCATCTGTGGCAATCGAGCTGGTTCGCTCTTGTCGCTTGGTTGCTGGCTATGGTCGTACGCCACGACTCTGCGAAGCTTCGAGGCTGGATTTGGTTAGCAGCCTCAGCGAAATTTCTGTTTCCGTTTGCACTGTTTAGCTGGATCGGCAGCCAATTCGTATTTCAAGCTAGCGATCCGAGTGCAGTGTTGCCCCTAGTGCAGCACGTTGCCTCGCCACTGAGTTCTGCATCGGTTGCCACTCGGTATCTGGAATCCAATGCGCAATGGCTGCTCTTGGTGATCTGGGCACCCATCAGTGCCATGTATATGCAGCGCGTCCTGTTGGGATGGATCGACAGTCGCTCCCTCCTGCGCGGAAGTTGGTCCTGCGATGTACTCGCGACAATTCCCGTTCGTGCTTCTCATGCGATCTCAAATCCTTGCGTAATCGGAGTGGTTGATCCGGTACTGGTGTTGCCCGCACGGTTCGAGTCGACGTTTTCGCCGGCGCAGCTGAGAGCGGTCATCGCACATGAGCTAGAGCACGTCCGGCGCCACGATAACTTGGTCGCCTATATTCACTCCTTCGTGCAAGCTCTCTTTTGGTTTCATCCTTTGGTGTGGTTGATCGGTAGCAGAATCGTTCGGGAACGCGAACAAGCGTGCGATGAGGCCGCGATCGAGTCAGGACTTGAGCGCCGTGACTACGCCGCAACGCTGCTGCGTATTTGCCAGCATTCAATAGGCCCGCAGAAGAGATGTGTCGCGTATGCCGCGAGTGCCGATCTGCCGCTGCGGATCGCTGCCATCATGTCGCAATGCCGGATATCTTCGCTGCGACGATGCATGTTGGTATGTGCAGCGTTCCTTTGCATCGCCGTCCCGTTTGCGTCGGGTATGAATGTCGTCGTGACTTCGCTGCTGCACATCGATGCAGGTGCGCGATCGATTCACGTCAGCGGGGCGAATGGTCCGAGTGTTCTGGTCATGGGCCAGAACTACGTCTATGGACGCAATGTATCGTTACGCGAACTCATCGGGCGAACATGGTCCGTCGGCATGACTGAAGTGCACGGTGAACTGCGCGAACTCGATCATCCGCGATACGACATCCAGATCAGAGCAGTCTCTGGCTCTGTTGCGGATAGTAAGGACTTGGTCAGCGATCTGCTTCGGAAGCGATTCAATGTACAGCTGGTTCGGCGTGTGTCACGCGTGCATTCAGACGCTGATGCGCTGATGGGAAGAATGTAGACCGAATGGTGCCGGACACAGCGTACGCGCGCAGTGTCCGGCAGATCGCAGAGGCGGCTGAATGTCCGAGCAGTAACTACTGCTCGGACGTTCCGAATCTATCATTCAGGCAGGAAGAGCCCGCCTTTCGTCGGAGTTACCGCGGCGAGGATCTTGTTGCGCAATAAGAGAACTGCCGGCGTATTTGGCCATGCGCCGCTGCTCACGTCGATGCCCGTCGTATACCGAATCACTGTTGATCCACTGATGATGGCGTGATCGCTGGGATATCGGACTCGGACGCCGGTTGAATTCGTGTTTGCCACTTTTATGGTAGCGAAGTCCGCGCTTACGCGATTGTCTTCGACGAGAAGCGCTCCAGATGGGACAGAGGCGCACGGTCCAGCGCATACGCCGTCAGTCTGATCGATGTCCATTCCGATCGCACTTGCGTTGGGCGCCTGTAGCGGAACCCAGGTGTTTGTGATCAGGTTTCCGCGGATCTGCATATCGATGTAGTAGCCCACGTCCAAACCTACGGCAGAGGCGTATTGAGACGCCTGAGTCACATAGGTATCTCGGATTTCATTGTTCTGAATTAAGGCGCGGTTTGATGCCTTAAAGCCAGGGTGCATCGTGCTCCTGATCTCAATGCCAGTCGCGGCAGCGCTATGGTGCGTGTTGTACACGTGATTGTTCGTGACCGTGACGGCTGATCCATACACCACGATTCCCCGCAACCTGGAATTTCGGACGGTCATGTTGTCTACGACGAAATTTGAAGTCTCGGTGTTGGCACTGGTAGTCGTCATCCGAATACCGTCGAGAAATCCGTCGAGTGTGCCACCGTGCACCTTGACGTCTGTGGCGATTGCTTCAAAGGACGCGAACAGCACGCCGACGCTCGCGGCCTGCGTTGATGTGTCGCTAACAGTGTGACCCTGGAAATCCAGGTCGACGTGGCTCACTGAGATCGTGATGGCATTGACCTGATCCGTGAAGTTCGCAGTCAGATCTCTTGTGACGCAGTAGAACCCGCTCTGAGCGATCACGTACGGAATGGTGTCGATAGGAATACATGCCGCTTTGGCAGTGGCGGCAGCCAAGAACAATACGGGTAATGCTAGTCCCAGAATTCGTTTGCTCTTCATCGTCACATCTCTCGCTGCAATTGATGGGTGGGGCCAGTTGGCGGCGCGCAGGATGCACAACGATGAGCGGGAAGTCCTTCCCAAGTTCCTCCCAAATTCCTCCCTTTTTGTCAGTGTCGGGATCCATGACAAGCAGTGGCAGAGGAGACGTACGCCTTGTCTCAAGGACGCGCTATGCGACCCTCAACAAGAGGCGCGGATAACCTTGTTCGTTACGGTTTGTAGCTCGGCAACTCCAACACGTACGTGTCCACCGTATTGCCTGAACCCCAATCGCTGCCGAAGACCATTCGTGTTCCGCGGGGAGAAATGTTCACGTGCGGTTCGGCCCAGTAGCCATTAGGGCCGTCGCTGCTGGTTGAACGATGGTGTGCGATTCGGCACACCGTGCCATCGTTCAAATTAGCGAGCACAACTTCGGACTCGAGCACGTCTTGGCCGCGCGGATCTCCGGTCGCTGACATCGCCACCCAACCCGCTGCTTTGAATGCATGCCCCGAGATATGCGTGCCTGTCGGCGGATAGGGCCAGCCCTTGTCAGGGCCTATGATTAGTGTGACGACGCCCGTGGTCAGGTTCTCGCTCACGATCGACCCGTAGGGCTCGACATCGAACTGATTCGACGCGCGCACGTCTTGACCATTCGCGAGCATCAAGTTGTCTCCATGCTCTTCGGGATCGCTCTTCAACGCACGAATCACTGTGTTCGTATTCGAGTCATACACTTTCCCGTTCATGACATAGCACTGGCCGCTCGAACAGATTTGCGGTGCGTCGGGCGAGGACACGCGTGGGCTTTCTTTGCTGGGCGAGATTCGATACGTGAATCCCGTGTCGGTGTCATCGTTGCCGCGGCGGCGCAACCCGAACAAATTGTTGTCCCAGCTCGAATACATGGGGTCGCCGCCGAAATCGACTCGATACGCTGCAGGCTGCGCCGCGTTCGGAATGTCATACACCACCTCTTGCTGTTTGGTGCTGACGTGATACTTAATCAGTTGGCGAACGGATGTGCCGGACGACTCGTGTGCATAGGTGTAAAAGAGCACGTCCGGATCTGTGCTCGACCAGTCGAAATGCTCGTTGTCTGTGGGCTCGATATCCAGCATTTCGATGAACTGGTATGTCTTGCCATCGAACATCGGATAGTGAGTCGTGCCATCGCCGCCATCGCCGGGAATCATCAGCACCAAGCGGCTTTCATCCGCGTTCCACGCCGGCATCGTTGCGTACGCTGGCTTCACGTAGTGCGCTTTGAAGCTGAACTGCGCCATGCCATCCGTGATGCGCGTGATCTTGGTACCGAACTGCGGATCGATGATGGTTTCGCCGCGTGCGGGTTTCGACACCGCAGTCATTGCATGAGGCAACTTATCCTGAATGAGCCCGTCGCACAGTCCGGCTGTAGTCGATGGTGCCGCGCTCACCGTGATGGTGAACGCAGGCAAACTCGCGGTGCCTCCTTTGCCATCGCTCACGCTGATCGTAATGTTCGCGAACGTGCCGACAGCACTGGGTTTGCCGCTGAGCTTGCCGGTCGTCGTGCTGAACGTTGCCCATGCCGGTTTGTTGGTGATGGAGAACGTTAGCGTATCCCCGTCGGGATCCGCGGCCGTGGGTTGGAAGGAGTACGTGACCTCGCTTTGGGCGGAGGTGCTCGGCGAGCCTTCGATGGTCGGATCGCGATTGGCAGATGTGGGCTGGCTCTGGACCGTGATGCTGAATGCTGCGAGCGATGCAGATGCCTTTCCATCAGACACGCTGATCTCAATCCCCGATGTCGTCCCAACATCCGACGCCGCGGGGGTACCGGCGAGTTTTCCAGTAGTGGTTTCGAACGTCGCCCATGTCGGCTTGTTGACGATGGAGTAGGTGAGAGTGTCGCCGTCCGGATCTGACGCTGTGGGTTGAAACGAGTACGCAACGCCAGCAGTAACTGTTGTGGCAGGTGAGCCCGCGATTGTCGGAGCCTTGTTTGCCGGTGGTGATGGGTTGCCCGACGTGCCTCCTGGAGGAGGAGATCCTGTTCCGCCTCCGCCGCTGCAAGCGCCGAGAGAGATTAGACACGCCACTACAGCCATCGCACGAACATTGAGCATGGGTCCGCTTCTCGTCTCCAAGATCGCTGGAGCATGTCGTTCGAGGAGGGGTTTGTCTTGACCTGAGTCCTCTCAAATTCTTCTCTTTTTCCTCTCGTGACATTTTGCGTCAGTGAGTGACGGCAGGCGGCGACGATGAAGCGGGTCCCTCACATTGCAAGAAGCGGAGGCCCTTAGAGCACCTCTGCTTGAGAGATCATCTACCTAAACAGAAGAGCGACGGCCGCGGGAGAAGTCCCGTAGCTCGAATTTTTGTCCTCTCTATTTCCGCCGCGGATGTCGGCGGAGACGGTCGGTAGCAGCTACTGGAAGAAATTCCACGCTTGCCGAATCACTTGGCGATTGAGCTCCAAGTTCGAATGCGGTGTGCGATTGACGGCGTCCAAGACCGTCTGTTGCGCTCGCAACGCGTTACGGGTGTCAGGCCAACCGGCGGTCGATTGCAACCGGTGTCATCTAGCGCACGGCGATTGAGGAATGATGATCTCTCGATACCTGATTCGAACTAGGGTACCGAAGACACTCCGAAGTGCTTAGAATCCGCGCCCGCAGCAGGGGCCATATGAACGATGGATATGATGGACACGAATGTCTTATTCCAACGCGTCGCAACACCTTACATCCTTGGCGACCTCTGAGAATCACAACCAGGAGCGTTATTCGTTCGGCGAATTCTCGCTCGATGCGACCAAGCGACTTCTTTATCGCAATGGCGAGCTAGTTAAGGTTCGGCCGAAGTTGCTCGACCTGCTGATATTGCTGGTGCAGCACAAAGGTGCGGTTGTCAGCAACGACGAAATCATTCGCCACGTGTGGCCCACCACGGTCGTCGAGGAGAGTGGGCTCACTCGTAACGTGTCATTGCTGCGCAAATGCCTGGGCTGCGTCGGTGGGAAATACATCGAAAATGTACCGCGCCGCGGATATCGGTTTGC
>DASTSB010000119.1:0-6813 GCA_035760885.1 Steroidobacteraceae bacterium
CGTAACGGGATTGCTCGGCTTGAAGGTCTGGCGATCGGCTCGCGACGAGCTCTCGTTTTTTTCTTTGGCGCCATGGGTTCTCCAGCAATTCATGCGCTTTCGCGGCTATCGATACAGCTCGCGGCATCGCGCCAGCTGCAACTCAATTAGATGATGGAGTCACGCTGCGCTGTCGAATGTGCTCGCGGATGCGCTTGCTAGCGCATCGAAATATTCGCGTGCACGTTCAAGCTGCGATTGCGCATCTTCAGCCTGCATGACGGCATGGCGCAAAGCAGGCGAGGACGCACGACTTTTCGCATACCAATCGATGTGCTTGCGCGCGACCCTGACTCCAGCCTGCTCCCCATAGAAGGCATGCAGGTCGCGCAAATGGGCCAGCATGATATCACGGACTTCCGCGACGGAAGGCTCGGCCAGAAGGGTGCCATCGTGCAGAAATGTCGCGATCTCGCGGAAGATCCACGGGCGGCCTTGCGCGCTGCGTCCGACCATCAATCCATCTGCGCCGGTTTGTTCAAGGACAAGTTTTGCTTTTTGCGGTGAGTCGATGTCCCCGTTGGCAAAAATTGGAATGCCGACAGACTCCTTGATGGCGCGGATCGTTTCGTACTCGGCGTTTCCCCGGTACATACACGCGCGTGTGCGCCCATGCACGGCGAGGGCTTGCACGCCGATATCTTCTGCCATTTTTGCAATGCGTAAGCCGTTGCGATTCTCCGGGTCCCATCCGGTGCGCATTTTCAAGGTCACGGGTACGTTTACCGACCTGACGACCGCTTCGAGGATTTCGCGCACCAGGGGTTCATCGCGCATCAGTGCAGAGCCGGCTGCCTTGTTGCAGACCTTCTTTGCTGGGCACCCCATGTTGATGTCGATGATTTGCGCGCCGAACTCGACGTTTAAGCGCGCCGCCTCGGCCATCATCTGCGCATCGCCGCCCGCAATCTGCACGACGCGCGGCTCGGCCTCGCCCGTGTGATCCATGCGACGGCGAGATTTGTCGGTGTGCCACAAACGCACATCGCTGGTCAGCATTTCGCCCGCCGCGATTCCTGCACCGAGCCGTCGACAGAGCAATCGGAAAGGCAAGTCCGTGACGCCCGCCATCGGTGCAAGCGCGAGGTTGTTGATGAGTCTGTAGGGTCCGATTTGCATACCAAGCGACGGCTGGGGGCTGGGGGCTGGCGAGTGGAGGTCAGAAAAAGACAGAGGATAGGGGATGTTCGATCATTCGAATTCTGATCGCTTGCCGTCGTTTTGGCTCCAGCCCCCAGCCCGAAGTCTCCAGCCTATTTTTGGGGCACTTCGCTCGCGCAGACCGTGCCCGAAATCCCCCGCAGACACACATCGAAGCGGAAGCCCTCGGCGTCTGGGCCCGGATCGACGATGGCGATCGTGGCGTTCGCTTCCTGCGCTGGCGCCATCATCCGCTCGGCTGCCGATGCGGAGTCCAGATATTCGCGCGGCTCGAATTCGCGTGCGCGAACCTGCTCGCCCCAGCGATCCTCTAACACGAGCTTCAGCAGAGGATAGGGCTGTGGAAATTCGGCAAGATTTTTTACGCTTGCACGCACTTTCAGTGTGCCTGGGACAGAAGGGTCCGAGATGACGCCCCATTGGCGAATCTCGTACGCGTGCAAATTCCACTCGGGTGTGAGATTCAGCCCCAAAGCGCGATAGATCGAGATCACCGTCGGACCCAGCTTCGGATTCCGCGCGAGAGTGCCCCGGTGAGCGTGCACGATTTGGATCAGGAAAATCAGCAGCAACGGTGCGGCGAGCCACTGCCAAACTCGCGAAGTCGGTTGAGCTCTGTCTGGCGGCGTCGCGAGCAGCTCCAGTTCCGGGTCCGTTGCTGAATGCGTCGTTCGTGAGTTGTGGCTGTATGGCGGTCTGCTCGCGCGCCTCATACGCGTCGGTTCAGCGGCGCGCGCAGGTTCCTGGACGGACTCACTTGTCACGTCGGCGTCGGAGGCGCGATCCGCACTAGTTGGCAGATCTGCGTCGTCCAGATTCACCCATTCCTCGACGACTTCTTCGTGAAGAGACGCGTCCGCGCTCCCGTTCAAAGTCCGGTAGGTGCCGCTAATTTCGATGCGGCGTCCCTCAAGAGTGATGTCCTCGTGAATTTCAGGTTCTTCGACTTCGATTGTTTCGGCAGGCGCTTCGTCCGGTGAAATGCTGGTATGAACGACCTGCAAGTCGCCGTTGTCGTCTTCGTCGATCAGTCGTGCGAGCGCATCGAACTGCGTCTGGCAACGCCCGCAACGCACCTGTCCTTCGGCAACGCGCAAGATTTCGCTCGTCACACGGAAGATCGTCTGGCAATTGGGACACTGAGTCAGCACTTCGGCAGCGATCGTTTGAGGTCAGTTCAGAGGGGATGTGTTCGACGCCGGCCATCGAGTCGGGCCCAGCCATCGCTCACGACCGTAGGCGCGATATCAAACCATGGCCGATAACGCCTCGCCACTTGATCGGCCTGCGACTCCAGCAGCCCGGACAACACGATCCAGCCATCTGAAACCACGAGCATCGAGAGTTCGTCAGCAAGTTCTAGCAGCGGTTCGGCCAGAATGTTCGCGAGTAAGACGTTCGTCGGAACGCGAGGCATCGAGTTCACCGAGCATACGTGGATTCGATCGCTCACCTGATTCCGCGCCGCATTTTCAATCGTGGCAGTGAGGGCTTGTTCGTCGATGTCCACTGCCAGCGCACTTTTGGCGCCGAGCTTCAATGCAGCGATGGCGAGAATGCCCGAACCGCATCCGTAGTCGATCACATTTCGATTCTTGAGATCCGCCGAATCGAGCCACTCCAGGCACAGTCGCGTGGTCGGATGTGTTCCGGTGCCGAACGCCAAGCCGGGATCTAGATCTAGAAAGACGGGCTGAAGGCTGGAGGCTGGGGGCTGGAGTTCGGAAGCAGGCCGCTGGCCGTCGGGGCAGATCCAAAGGCGCTGGCCGAATCGCATTGGCTTGAAGTCTTTCAGCCACTCGCGCTCCCAAGGGCGATCTTCGATGAGCTCAAACTGAACCGCTGGCCAATCGAGATCACTCGACCTTAGATGGAGTGCGAGCTCGTCTGGATCTTCATTCGCCTCGAACAGTGCTTTGATTTTCACTGTGGGCCAGAGCGGCGTTGTGCCTGGGGCCGGCTCGAGCACCGGATCATCACCCGCATCTTCTAACGTGATCGAAACGGCACCGGCCTCCAGCAGCGCCGCTTCGAACGGCTCAGGATCGGCAGAGCCGACGGGGAGGGTGAGTTGGAGGAAGGGCATGGGCGGGCCGGTGATGAGCGGAGCGGTGATGAAGTGATGAGGTGAAATGCGCAGCTCATCGGTATGCAGTCGTTAACCGCATCAACAGGCTGGGTTGTGGTGAGGTGTCACGAAAAGGTGACATGCACCCTTCACTTCATCACCCCATTACATCATCACTTTATTCCCAGCCTTCTCTCCAAATAATGAATATCCAACCCGCCCGCCTTGAACGCAGCGTGATTGAAGATCTCTTGATGGAGCGGGATGTTGGTCTTGATGCCTTCGATCACCATCTCGGACAGAGCATTCTTCATGCGTGCGATGGCAGTGTCGCGGTCTTCGCCGTAAGCGATCAGCTTGCCGATCATCGAATCGTAAAACGGCGGGACGGTGTAGCCGCTGTACAAGTGACTGTCCACGCGAATGCCGGGGCCGCCGGGCGCATGAAAGAGCTTCACCGGGCCGGGCGAGGGAATGAATCCCTTGGGATCTTCGGCATTGATGCGGCATTCGATTGCGTGACCGCGAATCACGATGTCGTTCTGCGTCCACGGCAGCTGTTCTCCGCCGGCGATCCGCAACTGAGCTTTGACGATGTCGATGCCGGTGATTTGCTCGGTCACCGGATGCTCGACCTGCACGCGCGTGTTCATCTCGATGAAGTAGAACTCGCCGTCTTGGTACAGGAACTCGAGCGTGCCGGCGCCTCGATAGCCGACATCGCGACAAGCCGCGACGCAGCGATCACCAATCATCTTGCGCTGCTTCGGTGTAATGCCAGGTGCGGGCGCTTCTTCGATCACCTTTTGATGGCGGCGCTGCAACGAGCAGTCGCGCTCGCCTAAGGAGACGACGTTGCCATAGTGATCCGCCAGAACCTGAATTTCGATGTGGCGCGGTTTCTCGAGAAACTTCTCCATGTAGACCTCGCCGTTGCCGAACGCGGCGAGCGCTTCTGCCTGCGTCACGTTGATCGCATTGATCAAAGTGGCATCGCTATGCACGACTCGCATGCCGCGACCACCGCCTCCGCCTGCGGCCTTGATGATGACGGGATAACCCAGTTCACGCGCAATGCGGAAATTATCCTCGGGCACCGTGCCCAAAGGGCCATCCGATCCCGGCACGCACGGCACGCCTGCGGCTTTCATCACTTTGATGGCTGAAACTTTGTCGCCCATCATGCGAATGGTTTCGGGTTTCGGTCCGATGAAGATGAATCCGCTCTTCTCGACGCGTTCGGCGAAATCGGCATTCTCGGACAAGAACCCATAGCCAGGATGGATCGCAACTGAGTCTGTGACCTCAGCAGCACTGATGATCGCCGGCATGTTCAAATAACTATCTTTCGAAGGCGGCGGCCCGATGCACACCGATTCATCGGCGAGCAGCACGTGCTTCTGATTGAAATCGGCAGTGGAATGCACCGCGACGGTTTTGATGCCTAACTCGCGGCACGCACGCAGAATGCGAAGCGCTATTTCGCCGCGATTGGCGATGACGACTTTTTCAAGCATGGTTGTTCGGAATTGGATTTCCACGGGGAGCACGGGGTACACGGGGGCAAGAGTACAAATCGAAGATGCGATTCTCCGATTCTTAGACCCAGTGTTCCCGGTGTCCCCCGTGGAGAATGTCTCGTTACTCGATGATGAACAGCGGTTGGCCGAATTCGACCGGTTCGCCATTCTTGACCAGCACGCCCGTGACGCGGCCTGCTTTGTCGGATTCGATCTGGTTCATCATCTTCATTGCTTCGATGATGCAGAGCGTATCGCCGATATTGACTTCGCTGCCGATATCGACGAACGGCTTCGCTCCCGGCGTCGCTGCGGAATAGAAGGTGCCCACCATGGGGGCGGTGACGGTGTTGTCGGCGCGATTGGGCGGGGCGGAGGCTGACGTTGCTGCCTGGGCGACCTGGACCGGTGCGGGTGCTGCGGCCGGCGCAACCTGTTGAGCGGGTGCTGGCGCGTAATGCACCACCTGCTGAGCCGCCGCCGCAGCGCCGGTTGGATAGCGGCTAATGCGGACCGACTCTTCTCCCTCGCTGATTTCGATTTCAGCGATCCCCGATTCTTCGAGCAGTTCGATGAGTTTCTTGACCTTACGAATGTCCATGCGATGACCTCTTGTTCTTTTCCTTAACTGCGAGCGGCTAAATGATGAGTGGCAGCACGCAGCGCCAGTTCATAGCCCATCGCGCCCAGGCCCGTAATCGTGCCCAGAGCTATATCGGAAAAATACGAGTGATGACGAAATGATTCGCGCGCGTACACGTTGCTCAGGTGCACTTCGATGAAGGGAATCTTCACCGCAAGCAGCGCATCGCGAAGCGCGACGCTGGTGTGGGTGAACGCGGCAGGATTGAAGATGATGAAAGCTACATGCGATGCAGGGGCCTCATGAATACGAGTGATGAGTTCGGCTTCGGCATTACTCTGAAAGGCCGAAAGGTGATGACCGAATTCGGCCGCGAGCGCGGCGCAGCGCACCGATATCTGGTCCAACGTGACCGCCCCATACACCCCGGGCTCGCGCGTGCCGAGCAGATTCAGATTGGGACCGTTGAGAAGCAGCAGATGGGCCATGGGCCTTGAGTGCGATGCGCGGCAAAAGTGACTTGTTCGAAGATGGCGGCGGATTTAACCATATTCGTGCGCAATTGCCGAATCTTATCCGCCCAACCCACGTCGCACTTTCTCGGATCCGCGCCGAATTGCGGCGACACAACAGCGCAGCAGCCGCCCGTCGGCCGCGTTATTTCCAGGATTTGATGGATTCCAGCCGGATTTTTGCAGGCGGGGCGGAGGCCGGAACGGTTAGGCGGCAGCGAGTTGCTTAGCTACAACGGTGCGGGCCTGAACTGGGGTGAGTTCGCCGGCGTTCACGCGCGTCACCGCCTCCAAAATGATCTTCGCTTGAGCGGGCTTCAGTTCGCCCAAGTGCGTGATGACGATCCGTGCGTCTTTGTCGGTGAATACCGTGAACGGGAAGCCGGTCGAGGCAAGACCGAACTTCGAGACCGCCTCGAATGCGTCCTGCTCGCCCATCAGCAAGGGGTAGTCAATGCCGATCTTATCGGCGTATTTGAGAACATCCTCGCGGACATCCACCGCCACCCCGACGAGCTGAAAGCCATCTTTGCCGCGCTCGTGCTGCAGCTCTTTCAGGAACGGAATCTCTCGCCGGCAGGGCCCGCACCAAGTGGCCCAGAAGTTCACGATCATGGACTTGCCAGGCCAGCTGCGGATCGACTTCATGGCTCCGTCGCGATCCATCAGCGTGAAGTCCGGCAGCGTCTCCGGGACGGAGGTGTCTGCGTCTGTGGTTGAGGCGACCGACTCTTCGGTCACCGGGTGAGCAGGCGTCTTGGCCGGTTCAGCCGATTCCTTGTCCGCCGTCGTGACTGCCGGCGGAGCGACCGCATAGCGATAGGTCACAAATCCTGCGACGGCGGCTGCTAGGGCAAGTGCGATGAGGGCGAGCGATTTCATAAGGGCAACATCGAAGAAGCGAATATCGAATAGACCGGACCGGTTCCC
>DASTSB010000120.1:0-7217 GCA_035760885.1 Steroidobacteraceae bacterium
AGGGTAGCGATCTTTCAGTGCGCGTGCCCCCGTCCCGGTTCCGGCACCCAAATCCAAGACGGTCTTTGGCTGCAGGCGGATGAGATCCAATCGCTCGAGTAAGCGCGAGCGAATCTCCCCTTGTACTGCGGCCGCCCGATCATAGGTGCGCGCCGCCCGATCGAACGCACGCCGAACCCGACGCGGATCGAGTTCGAACTCACGGGGTGCGGCCATGGCAGCCGCTAAACGACGAGGACTTCGGCGTCGTTCCTGAGGCCTGCGTGATAGTCCGCCAAATCGCGCGGCGCTTCAGCGCGGATTCCTAAGCGCTGGAACAGCTCGCGATCGTGCTGCTGATCCGGATTTTCGGTCGTGAGTAGTTTTTCGCCGTAGAAGATCGAATTCGCGCCTGCCAAGAAGCACAGCGCTTGTGTTTCCTGGCTCATTTCGTTGCGGCCTGCAGATAGACGCACGTGCGATTTCGGCATGAGGAGCCGTGCGACGGCAATGACGCGCACGAACTCGAGCGCATCGGGTTTCGCGGCGCCATGGAGCGGGGTACCGGGCACCTGCATGAGTTGGTTGATCGGCACGCTTTGCGGATGTTCGGGCAGCGTTGCGAGCGTATGTAGCAGCTGCGCGCGATCCAACTCGGTTTCACCCATGCCCATGATGCCGCCGCAACACACGTTGATGCCTGCTGCGCGCACTGCCGCTAGCGTGTCGAGACGATCCTGATAGGTGCGTGTCGTGACCACGTTCTTGTAGTGGGTTTCGGACGTATCGAGGTTGTGGTTGTAGTAATCCAGGCCAGCCTCTTTAAGCTGTTGCGCTTGTTCTGCCGTCAGCATCCCGAGCGTGGCGCAGGTTTCCAGCCCCAGCCCGCGCACCGCTTTGATCATCTCGATGATTTGCGCCAGTTGCTTCGGCTTGGGGCTGCGATAAGCCGCGCCCATGCAGAATCGCGTCGCGCCGTTGGCTTTCGCAGCACGCGCTTTGCTCAGGACGGTATCGGCGTCCATGAGCGGTTCGGACTTCAAGCCGGTTTCGAAACGAATGCTCTGCGAACAGTAGGAGCAGTCTTCCGGGCACGCGCCGGTCTTGATCGATAGCAATGTGCTCACCTGCACTTCATTCGGATCGAAGTTCGCGCGGTGGACGCGTTGCGCGTGATACATCAGATCTGCGAACGGCAATGCAAATAGCTCGCGCACCTCATCCAGTGTCCAATCGGTGCGGACCTCGCCCAACTTATTGAGCAAGGCGGAAGACAAAGGCGTGCTCATTCGTCGATCTTTCCTGAGAAACAGCTAGCGGGAATGCACATGGAAACGCCTAACCTGTGCTGCACACAGGAGGCCGAATGCAGTATTTGGATGCAGCGCAGTCGTGTCAACCGCGGCTGCTCGATCGGGTTCACCATTGGTTACGCAATGCACAGCGCCTTTGGCCGAGTACGTGCGTTTTGTGCCGTGGCCAGGCGCAGCCTCTTCTCGATATTTGCGCACCTTGCGCGGGCGATCTGCCGAGAATCGCGCACGGGTGTCCGCGGTGTGCGCTGCCGTTGCAGCACACGGATCCGGGGACATTGTGTGGTCGCTGCCAGAACCATCTGCCGAATTTCGACGCCAGCTTCGTTCCGTATCGATATGAGTATCCGGTGGATCATTTAATTCAGCGGCTCAAGTTCGGCAATCACGTGGCCTGCGGTCGTGTCTGCGGAACGCTCTTCGCGCAAGCATGGCGCGCACGCCAGTACCGGACCCCGGAGCTCATGATCCCCGTGCCGCTGGGATCGCGTCGTTATCGAAGTCGCGGATACAACCAGGCGCACGAACTCGCACGCGCAATCTCTCGTGAGGTTCGCATCCCGGTGCGCACCGATTTGCTCGCACGCGTTCGCGAAACGACCGAGCAAGTCGGACTCAAGCGCAAAGAGCGGCGCCGCAATGTACGCGGCGCCTTCGAAGTGACGGGTGATGTCAGCTCAAAGCGCGTTGCGATCGTGGACGATGTCGTGACAACTGGCAGCACCGCGAATGAGATTGCCCGCGTGTTGCGCCGTGCGGGCGCTGAGCACATTGAAGTGTGGGCTGTGGCTAGGGCCTGACGGGAAGAATATTTCCACGGAGATCACGGAGCACACGGAGGAAAGAGGACAATTGCGTCGACAGGCACGGCTGCTCAAGGAACATCTCCAGCCTTCTGTGTTGGTCAGTTGGATTTTCAAATCTCCGTGCTCTCTGTGTCCTCCGTGGAGATTCTCCTTCTCATTTCGCCGTGAACAAATAGTCGAGCGCGATGCCGACAAAGATCGACATACCGAAATAGTTGTTATTGAGAAACGCCTTGAAGCATTGCTCCGGTTTGCGATTGCGGATCAGAAACTGTTGATACAGGGCGAATATCGCTGCCCCAGCAAGACCGCTGGCGTACCACTCAGTCAGCTTGAGTTCTTTTCCAGCCAACCACAGCGCGAGTAAGCACATCAGCTGCATGATGCCGATGATGAAGCGATCGGCATCGCCGAATAGGATCGCGCTCGAACGAATGCCGAGCTTTCTGTCATCGTCGCGATCGACCATCGCGTACATCGTGTCGTAAGCCATCGTCCACAAGAGGCCCGCGAAGAACACCAGCCACGCAAGCCTCGGCACTGCACCTGTTTGCGCAGCGAAGGTCATCGGAACCGACCACGTGAACGCCGCACCCAGATAGAACTGCGGCAACGGGAAAAATCGCTTCATGAACGGATACGTCATCACCAAGACAGCGCCACCGAGTGCCAGTAGCTGCGTGAGGTGATTCAACGTAAGGACTGCACCGAGCGCGATCAATCCAAGCGCAATGCATAGTCCGACGGCTTCGATCGGATCGATCTGCCCCGTTACCAACGGGCGATCGCGCGTGCGCTTGACGTGGCCATCGAAATTGCGATCCGCGTAGTCGTTAATCGCGCAGCCAGCAGAGCGCGTGAGCACCACGCCGAGCACGAAGATCACGAACACCTTCGGATCGGGATGACCCGCGGATGACAGCCACAACGCCCACAATACCGGCCACAGCAGCAGCCAAATGCCGATGGGGCGATTCAAACGGGTGAGCTGAGCATAGGCGCGCAGCCGCGCGCCTGCAGCCGGAAGCGTGTCGGTTACGAATGGTGTGGCCGAGAGCCGATGGCCGAGCCACCGCACGCGATCCCGCACTGAAATGTAAGGAGAGCTCATCGTGATCAAACACGCCCAAATCGTTCGCCGTGCCCAATCCAGCGGCGCAGCAGCGGCGCTATGGTGGCTGCATTCGAGTTCAGCATCAATTCGGCAGCTTGCTGAACTTTGGGCAACAGGTCGGCATCGCGCACCAAATCCGCGACTCGCATTTGCATGAGGCCCGTTTGCCGCGTACCGAGCAGTTCGCCCGGACCGCGCAGTTCGAGATCGCGGCGTGAGATCTCGAAACCGTCGTTCGTTGCGCGCATCACGGCCAATCGCTCGCGTGCGATCTCGGTCAGCGGCGCGCGATACAGCAGCACGCAAGTGCTTTCCACGGCTCCGCGTCCGACTCGGCCGCGGAGTTGATGTAGCTGCGCGAGGCCCATGCGCTCGGCGTTCTCGATCACCATCAGGCTGGCGTTCGGCACATCGACGCCGACTTCGATCACGGTGGTCGCGACCAGCAGATCGATAGCGCCCGCTTTGAAGCGCGACATCACTTCTTCTTTCTCGCGCGCAGCCATGCGTCCGTGCACTAGGCCCACTCTCAGCTCAGACAGCGCTTCTGCCAGCGCCGCTGCCGTTGCTTCGGCTGCCTGGGCCTCGAGCTGATCGGATTCTTCGACGAGGGGACATACCCAATACGCTTGCCGGCCTTGTCGACATTGATCGCGAATGCGCACGACGATTTCATCGCGACGATTCTCAGGTAACGCGACAGTCTTCACCGGCGTACGACCCGGCGGCAATTCGTCGATGATCGATACGTCGAGGTCCGCATATGCCGTCATGGCCAGCGTTCGCGGAATCGGCGTGGCAGTCATGATGAGTTGATGCGGGAACCTGCCATCCGCCATGCCCTTCTCGCGCAACATCAATCGTTGATGAACGCCGAAGCGATGCTGCTCATCGACGATGACCAGGCCAAGGCTGTTGAACTGCACGCCTTCTTGAAACAGCGCGTGAGTGCCTATCGCAATACGTGCGGCACCGGTTGCGATCTCTTCGAGCGCGCGCGTGCGAGCGGCGCCGCGTTTGCCGGTCAATAGCGCGAGCGGCACGCCGAGTTTCCCGAACCACGAGGTGAAGTTGCGAGCATGCTGTTCCGCGAGCAATTCCGTGGGCGCCATGACCGCTGCCTGGAATCCGCACTCGACTGCGCGCGCCGCGGCCAGGGCAGCCACCAGCGTCTTTCCGCAACCGACATCGCCTTGCACGAGTCGCAGCATCGGGCTCGGTTGCCGCAGATCCTTTTCGATTTCGGACCACGCTCGCGATTGCGCACCGGTTGGTTTGAAAGGAAGTGCAGCGAGCAACCCTTTCACCAGCGAGGGCTCGCTGGCAGTTAACGACCAACCCGGGTCGCGCTGAATCTCACGACGCAGTTGCCGCAGGCTCAATTGATGTGCGAGCAGTTCCTCGAAGGCCAAGCGCCGCTGCGCGGGGTGCTGTCCCGTCGCGAGCGCGGTCACATCCGCATCGCGCGGAGGTCGATGAACGTACGCGAGCGCTTCGTGTAACGGCATCAGGTGCAGGTCATCGAGGAGCGGTGCGGGCACGAGATCGGCAAGACGCCGAAGTGCAACCTCGCGCAACGCCATCTGCGTGAGCTGCCGCAGCCGGCCTTGCTGAATGCCTTCGGTCAGCGGATAGACAGGCGTGAGCGCATCGTCGTTGAGCGTGCTGTCCGCGCTGACACGGCGATATTCCGGATGCACGATTTCGAAGCCCGTCATGCCGCGTCGAATTTCTCCGTAACAGCGGATGCGCGCGCCTCGGGCGAGATTCTGTTGCTGCGAGGGCGAGAAATGAAAGAAACGCAGGGTGAGCGAACCGGACCCATCGCCGATGCGACAGAGCAATTGTCGGCGCCCGCGATACGCGATCTCAGTAAGCAAGACCTCGCCTTCGACGACCGCCCGCATGCCTGCTTGCAACGCGCCGAGCGGAACGATCTGAGTGCGATCCTCGTAACGCAGCGGCAGCAGGAATAACAAGTCCTGCAGCGTTGAAACCCCGAGTTTGGCGAGACGTTCCGCGAGACTTTCGCCGACGCCGCGCAGACTGGTGACGGGCCGAAGCTCAGGCGCGGAAACGGGGGGTCCTGAAGCTACCTGTGGCACGGCGAATGTTGATCAAGTGGCACCGAAGACACCTGCGATTTCGCGGCGGTCTGTACTGCAATCAATTCCATCTGACGCGTTCAGCACCCACCATTGATGGGAGTGCCCGTCCTGCTTATTCCAACTCGAGCACGCACTCCATTTCGACGGTTGCGCCCTTGGGTAACGAGGCCACGCCAATGGCTGCGCGTGCGGGATAGGGCTCGCTGATGTACTCCGACATGATCTTGTTCAACAGCGCGAAGTTATTGAGATCGGTCAAGAAGACATTCAGCTTCACGATGCTGGCGAGGGAACCGCCCGCCGCCTCCGCAATCGCTTTCAGATTGTCGAACACGCGACGAATCTGGGCGTCCATCGGCCCTTGCACCATCTCGCCGCTCACTGGATCCAGCGCGATTTGCCCGGATACGTAAACCGTGCGACCGACTTTGACTGCTTGCGAATAGGTGCCGACCGCTTTCGGTGCGTTCGGCGTGGAGATGATGGTGCGAGGCATGGACGAACCTAGTGACTAGCGGATAGCGGATCGTGATTAGGCAAGAATGGAATTCAGCTTGCAACTGCAACGTGCGCGCCGTGTTTCTGTTTTTTCTAGTCACTATCCGCAATCCGCTATCCGCTACTCCTATGCCAGTACGCGAGTGACGCGAAGCACCTCAGGCATCTTGCGAAGATTCTTGATCACATGCGCCAAATGCTTTCGATCGCGAACTTGCAGATCGAAGATCAGCGTCGACGCATCGCCGCCGCGTTCGTCGACGGCAACATGTTCGATGTTGGTTTCCGTGCTCGCGATGTTGGATGCGATCGCGGCGAGTACGCCCATGCGATTGGTGACATCGATGCGAACCTCGACGTTGAACAAGCGATCGAGATTGGGTTGCCACGTCACGGTCAACCACTTGTCTGGCTGTTTACGATAGTTCCGTAAATTTCCGCACGCTTCGCGGTGAATGACCACGCCGCGGCCGCTCGACAGATACGCCATGATGGGATCATTTGGAATCGGGAAGCAGCAGCGCGCGTAGCTCACAACCATGCCTTCGGTGCCGGCAATCGCCAATGCAGAGCTCCCCGGTCGCACCGGCTCTGCCGCAGGCGCGGTATCCGGCGGTAACAAGCGACGCGCGACCAGAGGTGCAAGGCGTTCGCCCAACCCAATGCGCTCGTACATCTCTTCGGGACTCTTTAATCCGACCTCACTTGCGGCTGCACGCAACTGTTCTTCCGGAATCTTCTTGAGCGCTAAGTTCAGATCGCTCAGCGCTTGGCTCAACAGGCGCTTGCCGAGTTCAACCGCTTCGGAGTGCTTGAGGCTCTTTAAGTAGTGACGAATCGCAACGCGCGCCTTCGCGGTCACGACGAAATTCACCCATGCAGGATTCGGCGTTGCACCCTTGGCCGTGATGATCTCAACGGTCTGGCCATTGCGCAGCGGCGTGCGCAGCGGCACCAGCCGCCGATCCACTTTGGCGGCGACGCAGTGATTGCCGATGTCGGTGTGAACTGAATACGCGAAGTCGACGGCGGTTGCATTGCGAGGCAAGCGACGAATTTCGCCGCGCGGCGTGAAGACGTACACCTTGTCGGGGAAGAGATCGACCTTGACGCTCTCCATAAATTCTTCGGAGCTGCCCGTGTGCGGCAATTCCATGATCTGCTGCAGCCATTCGGCGGCGCGATCCCGATACGAATGCCCTTGATCGTCTCCGGTCTTGTATTGCCAGTGCGCTGCGATACCCGATTCCGCGACCCTATTCATGTCCTCGGTGCGAATCTGCACTTCGATCGGCATGCCATTCGGGCCGAACAGCGTCGTGTGTAGAGATTGATAGCCATTGATGCGCGGAATGGCGATGTAGTCTTTGAAGCGCCCCGGCATGGGCCGATATAGGCC
>DASTSB010000121.1:0-7425 GCA_035760885.1 Steroidobacteraceae bacterium
ACGCTCAATCGCACCGCGCAACTGTTCGGCTGCCGCTTCGCCTTGACCGCGAGTGTCGCCTTCCTGCGCTTCGAGTTCGCTCACCCGAGACGTGACATCGCTCGCGCTCAACTGATCCAGTTCCGCGCTGAGACGTTCACGTTGCGACGCAAGGCGCTGCAGCTGCTGTTCGAGCTGCTCGATGCGGGCGCGTTCGACCTGAGTCTTTTCGCTGGCCGCGCGTGAGGCGCGGTTGAAATCTTCCCAGCGCTCTTGCCACTCCTGCATCGACTCTTCGGCCTGAGACAAGCTTTCAGCCGACATGCGCTCGCGCTCGCGGGCGGCTACGAGGCCCGGTTCGAGCTGTTCGAGTTCGCGACGCAGCTCTTCGATCTGTGCCTCATCGCGCGTCAAGTGCAAGCTCGCCTCGCTCGCACCGCGTTCAGCTTGTTCGAGATCTTGTCTTTGACGCTGGCGCAGTTCGCGGCCGTGTTGAATCGATTGTTCGGTGCGCGAGATTTCGGCACCAATTTGATAATAGCGGCCTTGCACCGCGTTCAGTGCTTCGGACTTCTCCGTGAATTCCTCGCGCGCCGTTTCGATTGACGATTCAATCGAACGCAGTTGAGCAATCGCAGCCTGCATCGCGGTATCGCGCTCGCGCAGTATGCCTTCTTTCGACTGCGAGTCTTGTTCCATCCCTCGCAAACGCAACGCCAGCAATTCGGCTGCCACTTTGCGTTCTTCTTGCTTCAGTGTTTGATAACGGCGCGCTGTGGCTGCCTGCCGCTGCAGATGACGTAATTGTTTGTCGACCTCTTCGCGCACATCGCTCAAACGTTCCAAGTTCTCCTTGGTGTGCGAAATGCGATTTTCGGTCTCGCGGCGTCGCTCTTTATATTTGGAGATGCCAGCTGCCTCTTCGATGAAGCCGCGCAGTTCTTCCGGGCGAGCTTCGATCACGCGCGAGATCATGCCTTGCTCGATGATCGCGTAGCTGCGGGCACCTAACCCGGTTCCCAAAAATAGTTGGGTGATGTCTTTGCGTCGGCAACGCGTGCCATTCAAGAAATACGCGGATGTGCCATCGCGGGAGACGACGCGCTTCAAGGCGACTTCGTTGAAGCCCGCATATTGACCCGCCAACGTGCCATCGGAATTGTCGAAGACGAGTTCGACCGAAGCAGTCCCCACCGGCTTGCGCGATGCCGACCCGTTGAACACGACGTCCGCCATGGAATCGCCGCGCAGATGCTTGGCGGAGATTTCGCCCATGACCCAGCGAACCGCATCGATGATGTTGGACTTGCCGCAACCGTTGGGGCCGACGACGCCGATCAGGTTGCTGGGGAAGCTGACCGAAGTGGGGTCGACGAAGGACTTAAAGCCCGCCAACTTGATTTTGCTAAGGCGCATTGCGCTCCTGACCAATTGTGCTTGGGACCGCCTCGTTGACGAGCCAGTCGCGATTCGACGATCTGCTTCTCGACAACAGAAGATGTCGATGAGCAGGCGGTGGATTTGGCGCGGTAGTGTATGTGAATCCCATCGTGGTGTGGGCACCGGCTTGGGTGCGTTTTCGAACGCTTTCGATCTGCTGGATTCCCTGTCGGACACTGGCTAATCGCGCCGCTGTACCTATGAAGCGCCGTCTGTATAATCGCGCCCCTCGTTGGAAACGACTGCCCTGCGGAGGCTCTCTAGATGGCGGCAAAAAAACCGTCTGCGAAGGCGACCAAGGCCAAGAAGACTGTGGTGAAGAAAGCTGATTCGCCGAAGAAATCGACGGCGAAAAAAGCGGCCGCCCCGGCTCGTAAGCCTGCCGCCCCGCCCCCGCGTCCAGCTGCAAAGCCTGCAGCGAAAGCAGCCGCTTCCGCTCCCGTTAAACCAGCCAAGGCCGCGCCTGCTCCCAAGCCTGCGCCTGCGGCCTCGACTAAACCCGCAGCCCCCGCCGCTGCGAAGGCTACAGCGATCGTGCGACCAGCACCCGTACCCCCTCCCCCATCGCAACAGAACGACGCCGACGCAAACGCGGCCGATGCTGAAGACGGCGATGGTTCAGATGTCACCAGCACTAACTTGCTGGCTGGCCCTCGGAATGTAAAACCATACATTCCGCGGCGTGGCGAACAGTACATGAGCAAGGAGCAGCTCGAGCACTTTCGCCAAATCCTCAACACCTGGAAGCGCGATCTGATGCAAGAGGTCGATCGCACCGTGCTGCACATGAAGGATGAAGCAGCCAACTTCCCTGATCCGAACGACCGCGCCACGCAGGAATCCGAATTCAGTCTGGAGCTGCGTACCCGTGATCGCGAACGCAAGCTGATCCGCAAGATCGACGAAGCGATCAAACGCATCGAAGACGGCAGCTACGGCTATTGCGTGGAAACGGGTGAGGAAATCGGCATTAAGCGCCTCGAGGCCCGCCCCGTCGCAACCTTGTGCGTAGAGGCTCAAGAGCGCCGCGAACGCCGCGAAAAGCAATACGGCGATCGCGACGACCGCTATCGCTAAGCAGGCTCACCCGCCTCACGAACGGCCGCCATACCGCGGCCGTTTTGCTCCCTCGCCCACCGGGCTTTTGCACTTCGGTTCCCTCGTCACGGCGGTCGGGAGCTATCTCGACGCGCGCCATCATCACGGCGAGTGGCTGGTCCGCATCGAAGACTTAGATCGCCCCCGCACCGTTCCCGGCAGCGCCGATTCCATCCTCCAGACCCTCGATACGCTGGGCTTCGAATTCCATCGCGTAGTGCTCAGACAAAGCAGTCGCGATGATGCCTATGCGGTTGCTCTGGCTCAGTTGCGTGCAAACGGGGACGTGTTCGATTGCTCGTGCAGCCGCGCCGAACTCGCCCTGTCCCGTCCTGGGCAAGTGGGAACGACAGAAGAATTGTTCTATCCCGGTTGGTGCCGTAACGGCATCCGCGATTCGAACAAGCCGTGCGCCGCTCGATTTCGAGTCCGCCCTGGCCGCACCGACTTCGACGATAGGATCCAAGGTCCGCAGAGTTTTGACTTGGCAACGGAGTGCGGCGACTTCGTCGTGCGTCGTAAGGACGGTTTATATGCCTATCAATTGGCCGTTGTCGTAGACGACGCTTATCAATCGATCACTCACGTGGTTCGCGGTGCCGACCTACTTAGCAGTACGCCCCGACAGATAGCGCTGCAACGCGCCCTGTGCCTGCCCACACCCAAATACGCACATTTGCCGGTAGCCACCGACGGCAATGGGATCAAACTCTCGAAATCACAGGGTTCGGCTGCGGTTGATCCGGGACGTGCAGTGGATGAACTGCACCGAGCGCTGCGATTTTTGGCTCAGGAGCCGCCGGAGGATCTACTCCGGGGGCGGTTATCAACACTCTGGGAATGGGCCTTCGAACACTGGTGTATTCAATCTCTACAAGGGCGCCTGGCAGCCTGCGTTGACGCATCGGAGTAACGTAGGTTTGGGCGCGAGGATGGACTAACATGAACGCGCTACAGACAGGATCGGTTCTGAGCTCCGAAAAGCCACGAGGAGCCTTCATGAGCGAGCCGCGGGTCATCAAAAAGTATCCGAATCGCCGTCTCTACGACACCGTCGAGAGCCGGTACATCACGCTCGCAGATATTCGACGCTTAGTGACGGAAGGCATCGAATTCGTCGTCATCGATAAGAAGAGCCAGGAGGACATCACTCGATCGATTCTCCTGCAAGTCATCGCCGAGCAAGAGCACACGGGCGAACCGTTGATGAGCCAGGACTTCCTGAGCCAAATCATCCGTTCGTATGGCAGCGCCATGCAGAGCTTCGTTGGGAGCTACTTGGAACAGAGCTTGAAGATGCTGTCCGGCCAGCAACAACAGATGCGCGAACAGATGCGCGGCATGATGGGTAGCGAGGCTTACGACAACTTAGCCACGCTCACTCAGAAAAACATCGAACGTTGGCGCTCGATGCAAGAAGACGTTTTGAAGGCGATGAGCGGAACGCTAGCTGCGCGCTCGAATCCGCCCAAGACGAGCGGTGATTCCGGCGAAGAGTCCCAAGAAGAGCCTTCGTGAAGCGGCTGACGCCGCTTCACGAACGTCATGCAAGACGATTAAGCGGCGTCGACGTTGCGCATGCTCAGACGGATGCGCCCTTGTCGATCGACTTCTAGCACCTTCACACGCACCACGTCGCCTTCCTTGAGCTTGTCGCTCACGCGCTCGACACGCTCATCCGAAATCTGCGAGATGTGCACCAAGCCGTCCTTGCCAGGCAGAATCGTGACGAAGGCGCCGAAATCCATCAGGCGAACCACACGGCCTTCATAAATTCGGCCGACTTCCACTTCCGCAGTGATGAGTTCGATGCGGCGTTGAGCTTCGCGGCCCGAGACGCCATCCACCGAAGCGATCTTGACGGTACCGTCGTTTTCGATGTCGATGGTCGTACCTGTCTCTTCCGTGATGGCGCGAATGACCGCACCGCCCTTGCCGATCACTTCGCGAATCTTCTCCGGATCGATCTTGATGGTGATGATCGAAGGCGCCCATTCGGACATCTTGGTGCGCGAAGCCGGTAGCACCTTGTCCATTTGCTCGAGAATCGTCAGGCGGCCAGCCTTCGCTTGATCGAGCGCGACCTGCATGATCTCGCGAGTAATGCCGTTGATCTTGATGTCCATCTGCAGCGCGGTGACCCCGTCGCGAGTACCGGCCACCTTGAAATCCATGTCGCCGAGGTGATCTTCATCACCCAGGATGTCCGTCAGCACTTGGAAGCGATCGCCTTCTTTGACGAGCCCCATCGCCACACCGGCAACTGATCCCTTCAACGGGACGCCTGCATCCATCAGCGCAAGGCTCGTACCGCAGACACTCGCCATTGAGCTCGAGCCGTTGGATTCGAGCACTTCAGACACGACGCGGATCACATAGGGGAACGTGGTCATGTCTGGCATCACGCCGGAGATGCCGCGGCGCGCGAGGTTGCCGTGACCGATCTCGCGGCGCTTCGGCGAACCCATCATGCCGGTTTCGCCGACGCTAAATGGGGGAAAGTTGTAGTGGAGCATGAACGGCTCTTTGCGTTCGCCGCTCAAGGCATCGATGATCTGCGCGTCACGACCCGTGCCGAGCGTCGTCACGACCAGCGCCTGCGTTTCGCCTCGCGTGAACAGTGCTGAACCGTGCGTACGCGGCAGCACGCCCGTGCGAATCGAAATCGGGCGAACCGTCTTCGTATCGCGGCCATCGATTCGCGGTGCGCCATCGATGATCCGCTTGCGAACGATGCGGTACTCGAGGTTGCCGAATTCCTTCGCGACTTCGTCGCTCGTGTACTTCGGAGCCTCGCCACCCGCCAATGCGGTTAGAACAGACTCGCGAATCTCTTGAATGCGGGTCCGACGGGCTTGCTTCTCGGTGATCTGATAGGCGGACGCGAGGGCCGACTCGACTTGCGCAGCGACCGCCGCTTCGAGCGCTGAATTCTGGGCCGGAGCCTGCCAATTCCACGCCGGCTTACCTGCTTCTGCCTTCAGTTCGTTGATGGCCTTGATCGCAACCTGCATTTGTTCGTGGCCGAAGACGACAGCGCCAAGCATCACGTCTTCCGGCAAACGGTCAGCTTCGGATTCCACCATCAACACCGCTTCTGCCGTACCTGCAACCACGAGATCCAACTTCGATTCTTTCAGTTGGCTGTTGGTCGGGTTGAGGATGTATTGACCATCCTTGTAGCCGACTTTCGCTGCCGCGATGGGGCCTTGGAACGGCACCCCGGAGAGCGCCAGAGCGGCCGACGCGCCCAGCAGTGAAGGGATGTCGGCATCAATGTCGGGATTCAACGAGATGACGGTCGCGACGACTTGCACTTCGTTGAAGAAGTGTTCCGGGAACAGGGGACGCAGCGGGCGATCGATCAAGCGTGACGTCAGCGTCTCTTTCTCGGACGGGCGTCCTTCGCGTTTAAAGAACCCGCCCGGAATGCGTCCCGCGGCGTAGGTCTTTTCGATGTAGTTGACGGTTAGGGGAAAGAAGTCCTTCTTCGGATCGACTTCCTTACGAGCCACTGCTGTGACGAGGACGACGGTATCGCCCATCGACACGACAACCGAGCCATCAGCCTGCTTGGCTAGCTCGCCGGTCTCGATAGTGACTTGGTGTTGCCCGAAGGAAAAAGTTTTTTTGATTACGTTCACGATACTTCCTAAGCCGGCAACGCCGGATCTAGACCGCCAGGTCTGTGAGGGTCGGATGAAAAAGCGGGGAATACGCAACGCCCGGCGCTCTCGCTAGAACCGTCAGCGGAAGATTCTGGTGGAGAATCATCACGACGACTGCGGGCATCCGGACGGCGTTGAAAGACAATGAGTGCAGGCCGGAACGGATCCGGCGGCGTCAATTACCGGCGCAAACCTAGGCGAGCGACGACTTCCTGGTAGCGCTCAGGCGCGGTGGACTTGAGATAGTCGAGGAGCTTGCGGCGCTGGTTCACCATCTTCAGCAAGCCGCGGCGCGAGGCGTGGTCGCGCTTGTGGGCGGAGAAGTGCTCGCCCAGATCGCTGATGCGCGCCGAGAGCAGCGCGATTTGAACTTCAGGTGATCCAGTATCGCTCGCATTGCGACGATATTGCTCGACGATTCCGACTTTCTGCTCGGTCGACAGTGACATCTTGCCCAATCCTCGATACGGCTCCGGATGCGGAGCCCAGTGTAATGGCCGATTTAAGAAGGCGCGCATTGTACTCGGGCGCCCGGTAATCTCAAGCAAAACCGCGGCATTAGGGCCGCATAGCGGCATCAGCTCGCAAGCGCCTGACGTTGCAGGGGGTCCACGAACAATCGGACCGGCCGAACTCGCCCGTCAGGACAGCCCGCGACAATCCCGAGGAATTCCCCGGATGCAGTGTAGGCCCGCAACTCGCCCTGCCAGGGGGGTACCTCAACCCGAACCGGCTGACCCTGCAGCAGCGACTTTTCAACGTCGCTCGAAATCACCACTGATCCCAGTTCAGAGAACACGACGTCCGCGCTCAGGAGCTGACGATCCCGTTCCTCGAGGGACAGGTTAGCGAGGTCCTCGAGGGTGTGCATTTGCAAGGTGCCGAACGGGTCGACGGAGAGGCGCCTCAGCGATTCGACATATCCCAACGTGCCCAGCCGCAAGGCAATATCGGCGGCCAGGCTGCGAATGTAAGTCCCTTTGGAACAGTGCACATCGAACTCAATCGTCTCAGACCCAAGCTGCACGCGAGCGATGTCACGGATCACGATGCGGCGCGCCGCCCGCTCGATGGTCTCGCCGCGACGAGCCAACTCGTAAAGCCGCTGACCCTCGAATTTCAGCGCCGAGTGCATTGGCGGCACTTGAAGCTGCTCACCGCGGAAACTGGCCAGTACGGCATCCACGGCGGCTTCCGTTAAGGCCGGAATCTCGGCTCGTTCGATAACTGTTGTCTCAAG
>DASTSB010000122.1:0-4843 GCA_035760885.1 Steroidobacteraceae bacterium
CATTGGCGACAATGTGCAGCATTGTCATGTTCTTACGACGCGTTTAGTGCTGAATTAGTCGGTCCGACCGCGTCAGCAAAGAGTTTTTTAGAAATGAGCAAAATTTACGTGGGCAACCTGCCCTTCACAGCCGATGAACAAGCTGTTCGCACGCTGTTCTCTCAACACGGCACTGTCGATTCAGTTGCCCTCATCAACGATCGTGAAACCGGCCGTCCTCGCGGCTTCGGCTTCGTCGAAATGCCACGCGCCGATGCGGCTCGCGCCATCCAGAACCTGAACGGTCAGGACATGGGCGGCCGTCCGTTGAAGGTCAACGAAGCGCAAGACAAACCCCGCAACGGCGGCGGTGGCGGTCAGCGCCGCTGGTGATCCAGCAGACCTCCGCGCTGACGCGCGGAGGTCGCTTTTAGCGAGGTTGCAGTGCGAGTGAATCCATTCCTTGCAGAGTCCGATCCCTCTTCAGGTAGTTTGTCGGACAGAAAGGCGGCCCTGGACCGCGAAGCGGAGGAGCGCGCAACCGCAAGGGCGCAGAATATCGCCGCTCAATCCTCTCCCTTCGCCACACCTCATCAACGCATTGCTCTTTGGGAAAAGCTGCACGGCCTCGCCCTGCCGCGCTCTCCCACACACAAACTTCTGCAAGTGATCGCTCGGCAAACCGACTTATCGTTACGCGACGTGCAAGACGAACAGGTCCGCCGTGCGACCGGTGCAGGTTCCGAGGGTTAAGAGATGGCGACGCCTCTTCATGCAACGTTAGAAACGCCGTTCTCCGTCGAATCCGTGAGCCCGGCCTCCGCGCCTCCAGGCGCCGATGGCATTTGGCATACCTACATCATCGTTCAGGGCACGAACCGCATCGTCGGCACCCGAGCGGGCACTCTCGCGGAAGTCACGGGTCTCGCCCGCGATATGACAGAACGCCTGAACGAACGTTCGGGTAAGCAGCTCGCCAAGCAGCAGCGCAAGTAAGTCCTCGCCCGCTTGCTCGTCCGTCGCTGACAAATCGGCGCGGCATCCTCACCGTTCTCGCTCACGCACTGTAGGGCAATCGCCCGCCACGGCGTTTTCGATCGTCTAAATCCGAGAAACGCGTCTGGCGCGATTCATATACATGCATATCATATGCGTGCTTATGAAAATGGATCCGCACCGCCGCTTGGGTTTCTTGGTTCGCGACGTCGCACGACTGTATTCCTGGCACTTCGATCGAATGGCCCGGCGCAAGCTGGGGCTTTCGCTTGCGCAGTGCCGGCTTTTGGGCGCAATTGCCCGTCACGAAGGCGATGCTCCGCCGTCGCAGATAGAACTCGCGCAAATGCTCGACCTCACCCCGATGGGTGTCGCACGGCTATGCGACCGCATGCAGGCGGCGAAGTGGATCACGCGCCGGCCAAGCGCAACGGATAGACGCACCAATTGCATCTCGCTGCTGCCTCGCGCCCGCAAAGCACTCGAAAGCGCGCTTGCTCTAGGCGATGAGTTGCAGGCAGCGGCACTCAAAGGCTTGAACTCCGCGCAACAGAAAGAATTTCTCGCGGCTCTGCGCCAAGCGCACACCAATCTCACTGCACTCTCAGCCTGAGGTGCGAGCGTGAGCGTGATTCACACCCCGTCCGTTGAGGAAGCCCACCGCCATCGCGGCATGATCACCCTCTCGATCATGCTTGCGACGATCATGCAGGCGCTCGATACGACGATCGCCAACGTCGCTCTGCCTCATATGCAAGGCAGTCTGCAGAGTTCCCAAGATCAGATCATGTGGGTACTCACGTCTTATATCGTCGCAGCGGCGATCGCGACGCCTCTTACGGGCTGGCTTTGTGCACGATACGGGCGGCGGCGCGTGTTCTTGGTGGCGGTCGCAGGGTTCACCGTTGCATCCGCACTGTGCGGCATGGCCACCAATCTCGGACAGATCGTCGCTGCACGTTTGCTACAAGGCATCTTCGGTGCCGCGCTCGTCCCTTTGTCGCAGGCGGTGCTCCTCGATATCAATCCGCGCGAGAAAATCGGCCAAGCAATGGCGATCTGGGGTGCGGGCATCATGGTGGGACCGATCTTAGGTCCGCTGCTCGGAGGCTGGCTCACCGAGAACATGGATTGGCGCTGGGTGTTTTATATCAACTTGCCCGTCGGCATCTTCGCCTTCATTGGCATCTTGCGTTACTTACCTGAAAATCGGCCGCCGAGTTCGAGGCTCGATATTTTCGGATTCGTGACGCTGAGCTTGGCGATCGGCTTCCTGCAGATGTTCTTGGATCGCGGCGAACTGAAGGATTGGTTCAACTCGCCGGAAATCTGCATCGAAGCCATCGGCGCACTCGTCGCATTTACTTTCTTCGCCGCGCACACGGCCACAGTGCATGGCTCCTCGTTTTTCAATCTAAAGCTGCTGCGCGATCGCAATTTCGTTACCGGTATCGTGCTTGCGTTTATCGTCGGCATGATTCTGTACGCGACCATGGCGCTGCTGCCGACCTTCCTGCAAGGCTTGCTCGACTATCCCGTCATTTACACGGGCGAGGTCACGGCACCTCGCGGCATCGGAACGATGCTCGCGATGATGGTGGTTGGCAGAATCACCCATCGTGTCGATGCGCGCGCCATCATGGCGGTGGGCTTTGCATTGACCGCATTTGCGCTCTATCAAATGACGCACATGTCGTTGGACATGGATAGCTGGCTCGTCATCGAATCGGGTTTCATCCAAGGCTTAGGCATTGGGTTCACGTTCGTGCCGCTCAGTGCCGCCGCCTTCGCCACACTGCCAGCAAACTTGCGTAACGATGGCACGCCGATTTTCAGCTTGCTGCGTAATATCGGCAGCAGCGTCGGTATTTCCATCGTGCAGGCGATGCTCACGCGTAACACTGCACGCGCTCATGCGGAGATCGCGACCTCAGTGACGGCCAGCAACCCGGCCTTGCAGTCCGTGCCGCAATTATGGGATCCGCATTCGCCAGTGGGGCTTGCCGTGTTGAACGCAGAAGTCACGCGACAGGCCGCAATGGTGTCCTATCTGCAGGACTTCTCATTGATGATGTACCTGACGATCCTCGCCATGCCGCTGCTGCTGCTCATTCGCAAACCCAAACGTGCGCCAATAGGTGGTCCCGCGAATGCGGATGCGATGCACTGAGCGTTCGCACCTACTCCTCGCACTCATCCACATCGGGGACTGAGCATGGAATCGCGAGACTATTAAACGTGCTCGCGCCCTGCATAATCGCGCTTCTAACCTGGCTGATTCTCGAGCATCAAGATGCGATTTCTATTCGGACTGTTGTTGACTTCATTCCTCGCGAGCACTTCGACGTATGCCGAAACACCTGTGCCGCAGCTACGTAAGATCGGTGATGCAACACAGCTCATCGTCAATGGCAACCCATTCCTGATTCGCGGCGGCGAGTTAGGAAACTCGAGCGCTTCCAACCTGGATTACTTGCGTCCCTACTGGGGCAAGCTCAAAGCCATGCATCTGAACACGGTGCTTGCACCTGTTTACTGGGAACTCATCGAGCCGAGTGAGGGACAGTTTGATTTCGCATCTGTAGATGGCCTGCTCCGCGATGCACGCGCTGCAGACATGCACCTGGTGCTGCTTTGGTTCGGGAGCTGGAAGAACAGCATGTCGACCTACGTACCGACGTGGGTGAAACGCGATCAGCGCCGATTCCCGCGCGCCAAAGCCGAAGACGGTAGCAGCCAAGAGATCCTGTCCGCACTCGAACCCAACAATTGGAAGGCCGATGCAAAGGCATTTGCTGCTCTGATGTCGCACTTGCGCGAGTTCGACGCTGACAAGACCGTGTTGATGGTCCAGGTCGAGAACGAAGTGGGTTTCCTGCCGAGCGCGCGCGAACACGGCGGCACTGCGGATCGGCTGTTTTCCGGCGTTGCGCCTGCTCAGCTCATCACGTATCTAACGAAGAACCATGAACGGCTCGTGCCGTCGCTGCGAACACTTTGGGAACGGCACGGCGCAAAGGCCAAAGGATCATGGAAAGATCTCTTCGGCAGCGAAGTGGCCGCAGAAGAAGTTTTCATGGCTTGGCAATATGCCAAATACGTCCAGGCCGTGACTGCCGCAGGCAAACGCGCGTATGAGCTGCCGATGTATCTGAACGTGGCGCTGAATCGGCCCGCCTATCCACCCGGCAAATATCCGAGCGGCGGTGCGGTGTCTCATTTGATCGATATTTGGAAAGCTGGCGCGCCCTCGATCGACATGATCTCCCCCGATATCTATTTCCCGAATTTTTCCGAGCTCGTGGCTCACTACGATCGCAAGGACAACGCACTCTTTATTCCTGAGGCGAATAACGCGGGCAGACCGGAGAGTACGGCTGACGCATTGCTGGCGATCGGCGCGCATCGCGCGATCGGCTATAGCCCATTCTCGATCGAGAACGCCACGAGCGAAGGTCAGGCTCGTATCGAGCAGGCGTACACGCTGCTCGAACAGCTCACGCCGGTGATTTTGGAAGCACAACGCAAAGGATCGATTCGCGCTGCACGGCCATCCGTCTCATTCGAAGGCAAGGTGGATGACTCGCCGCAAACTATCGTTCTTGGCGACTACGCATTCAAAGTGGAATTCATTTATCCCTGGTCACCCCGCGATCAACAGAACATTGCTGCTCACGGCGTACTGATCGTGCAGATCGATCGCGATGAGTACTACGTCGTTGGATCGGGGCTTTCAATCGCAGTAAGCGCGCGTAATGGGCGCGGTCTCGCCGGGTTCGACAAGGTATGGGAGGGCGAATTCAAAGACGGCAATTGGCAAGCTGGCCGCCTATTGAATGGCGATCAAACACACCAGGGCCGACGCTTG
>DASTSB010000123.1:0-22891 GCA_035760885.1 Steroidobacteraceae bacterium
CGATCTGACGCTCGAAGTGCAGCAGCAGCTCGGCGATGGCGTGGTGCGCACGATCGCGATGGGCGTGTCCGAAGGTTTGCAGCGCGGGCTGACCGTGAAGGCCACTGGCGCGCCGATTTCGGTGCCGGTCGGCAAAGCGACACTCGGCCGCATCATGGACGTGCTCGGCACCCCGCAAGACGAAAAGGGTCCAGTCGCTTCGAAGGATCATTGGCCGATTCACCGTCCCGCTCCGTCGTACGACGAGCAAGCCGGCGGTCAGGAATTGTTGGTCACGGGCATCAAGGTCATCGACCTGCTCATTCCGTTCGCAAAGGGTGGCAAGATCGGTTTGTTCGGCGGCGCGGGCGTCGGCAAGACCGTCAACATGCTCGAACTCATCAATAACATTGCGAAGCAGCACTCGGGTCTGTCCGTCTTCGCGGGCGTGGGCGAGCGCACTCGCGAAGGCAACGACTTCTATCACGAGATGATCGAGTCGGGCGTTATCGACACCAAGGACCTCACCAACTCCAAAGTGGCGATGGTGTACGGTCAGATGAACGAGCCGCCCGGCAACCGCCTGCGCGTTGCGCTCACCGGGCTCACGATGGCGGAATACTTCCGCGACGAAAAGACCGAAACCGGCAAGGGCCGCGACGTGCTGCTGTTCATCGACAACATCTACCGTTACACGCTCGCAGGCACCGAAGTCTCCGCGTTGCTCGGTCGTATGCCTTCGGCCGTGGGCTATCAGCCGACCCTCGCCGAAGAAATGGGCGTGCTGCAAGAACGCATCACTTCCACGAAGACCGGTTCGATCACATCGATTCAGGCCGTCTACGTGCCTGCGGACGACTTGACCGATCCGTCGCCAGCAACCACCTTCGCGCACTTGGATGCGACAGTCGTGTTGTCTCGCCAGATCGCCGCGCTCGGTATTTATCCGGCGGTGGATCCGCTGGACTCGACCAGCCGTCAGCTCGATCCGCTGGTCATCGGCGAAGAGCACTACAGCGTCGCCCGCGGCGTGCAAGCCGTGTTGCAGCGGTACAAGGAACTGCAGGACATCATTGCGATTCTTGGTATGGACGAGCTTTCGGAAGACGACAAGCGCACCGTGGCACGCGCCCGCAAGATTCAGCGCTTCTTGTCGCAGCCGTTCAACGTCGCGAAAGTGTTCACGGGTCAGGAGGGCAAGATCGTTCCGCTCAAGGAAACGATCCGCGGTTTCAAGGGCATCTTGGCCGGCGATTACGATCACTTGCCGGAGCAAGCGTTCTACATGGTGGGCGGCATCGACGAGGCTGTAGAAAAAGCGAAGACGATGCACTAAGACCCGTTGACCGTTGTGGGTCGTCGGTTAGCGAGCGAGTTAGCATGCAATCGGCGGCCGTCAACGTGTTGGTTTAGGCGCGGCAGCGAACAGCCGCCAACCGTCAACAGATAACAGTCAACCGAGTTCAGTATGGCCACCATTCACGTCGACATCGTTAGCGCCGAAGGAGAAATTTTCTCCGGTGAGGCGAGCATGGTCTTTGCGCCGGCGGTGATGGGCGACATCGGCATCGCGCCGCGTCATGCGCCGTTGCTCACCACGCTCAAGCCCGGCGAAGTACGCGTGCAAACGCCGGCCGGGGACGAGCAATTTTTCTATGTGTCCGGCGGGGCCATCGAAGTTCAGCCCCATCTGGTTACGGTGCTCGCCGACACTGCCGTGCGTGCTCACGATCTCGATGAAGCTGCCGCCCTCCAGGCTAAGCAGCGTGCCGAAGAAGCCCTTCGTGATCGCGGCGACAAGATCGAAGTCGCCGAAGCGCAAGCTGAGCTCGCTCGTGCCGTCGCCCAAATCAAGGCGATCGAACGGTTGCGGAAGATCAGGCAGTAGCGAGCAGGCAGCTCGCTGCGAGCGCATATCGTGATGCCTCGCACGTTATCGGCCGATGAGGTCCGGCAATCTGCGAGGCTAGCGGTAGCCTACGCCTGTCACTCCACCACCTTTTCACGTCATCACCGGATTCCCTCATGCCTCTCTCCATCGTCATCCTCGCGGCGGGTCAGGGAAAGCGAATGAAATCCGACCTGCCGAAGGTGCTGCAGCCGCTTGCGGGCCAGCCGATCCTTCAGCATGTTTTGAATGCCGCGAAGCAATTAGGCGCGGATAGCTTGCACGTTGTGTACGGGCACGGCGGCGAGAAAGTCCGCACGGTGCTCGCAAGCGAGCCGATCAATTGGGTACTGCAAGCTGAGCAGCTCGGCACCGGCCACGCCGTCGCCCAAGCGATGCCGCACATTCCCGATGATCACGATGTCCTGATTCTGTATGGCGACGTGCCCTTGGTGCGCGTCGATACGCTGCAGCAGCTCGTCGCCTCCGGAAAGGATGGCAATGTCGGCCTGCTCACGGTCGTCCTCGAAGACCCCAGCGGATACGGTCGAGTGGTTCGCGACGGCGCCAACAATGTGGTTCGTATCGTCGAACAGAAAGATGCGAACACCAAAGAACGCGCCATCAACGAGGTCAACACGGGGTTGATGTCGGTGCCCGCCAAGTCGTTGCGCAAGTGGTTATCCGCTCTGCGTAACGACAATGCACAAGGCGAGTACTACCTGACGGACATCATCGTGATGGCGGTTCGCGAAGGCGCGAAAGTGAATGCGGTGATCGCGCCCACCGAGGTGGAAGTGCTCGGCGTCAACGACAAGGTGCAGCTCGCGCAGCTCGAGCACGCTTACCGTCTGATGCGAGCTAACGAGCTCATGATCAACGGCGTCACGCTCGCAGACCCCGCACGCATCGACATTCGCGGCTCCGTCAGCACGGGTCGCGATGTGTTCATCGATGTGAATGTCGTGTTCGTCGGTAGCGTGAAGCTCGGCGATCGCGTGCGCATCGGACCGAACTGCTATCTCAAAGACTGCGAGATCGACTCGGATACTGAGATCCACCCCAACTGCGTCATCGACCGTGCTCGCGTCGGTTCACGCAACTTAATTGGCCCATTCGCGCGGATTCGGCCGGACAGCGTGCTGCACGAGGACGTTCACATCGGCAATTTCGTTGAAGTGAAAAAGAGCGAGATCGGTGCCGGCAGCAAAGCCAATCACCTGACATATCTGGGCGATGCGACGGTCGGCCGCAAAGTGAACGTCGGGGCTGGCACGGTCACCGTGAACTACGACGGTGTGAACAAATGGCGTACGGAGATTGGCGACAACGCCTTTGTGGGGTCGGGCTCGATGCTCGTTGCGCCGATCAAGATTGGCGCCGGCGCCAACACGGGGGCGGGGTCCACGATCACTAAGGATGCACCGGAAGGCAAATTGACCCTCGCTAGAGCGCGTCAAGTCACCATCGACGGTTGGAAGCGTCCCACCAAGAAAGCCGATTCGTGAGGCTGTGCTGACCTGTCCTTAAGGGCACGGCTGAGTCTCCTGTGACCGACGGCAGGCTTTTGCCGGGCCGGGTCAGCTAGAATCGCCCGTCTAATTCAATTCAGACCTCATGGTCTAAGGATTCCCGGTTCATGTGCGGCATCGTCGGTGCGATTGCGGATCGCGACATCGTTCCTATTTTGATCGAGGGTCTGCGCCGTCTCGAGTATCGCGGTTATGACTCCGCCGGAGTCGCAGTGCTCAATGGTACGGGTCACCTGAAGCGGCTGCGAACCGTCGGCAAGGTGCGGATGCTGCAGGAAGCCCTCGTCGAGACACCCATTACCGGACACGTTGGCATTGCGCACACCCGCTGGGCCACGCACGGTGTTCCCTCAGAGCGCAACGCACACCCACACATCTCTCGCGATGGCATCGCGATCGTTCACAACGGCATTATCGAGAATCACGAAGAGCTTCGCGAAGAACTCTCCAAGCTTGGATACACGTTTACTTCGGAAACCGACACCGAAGTCATCGCCCATCGCATCCATCATCACAAAGTAAAACTTGGCGACATCTTCCGCGCCGTCCGTGCCACCGTCGCAGAGCTCGAAGGAGCCTATGCACTGGCAGTCGTCGATGAGCACAGTCCGGACACGATTGTGTTGGCGCGTGCTGGCTGCCCGGTGGTCGTCGGGGTGGGTGACAAAGAGAATTTCGTGGCGTCGGACGTCGCCGCATTGCTACCCGTCACGCGCAACTTCATCTTCTTGGAAGAAGGCGATGTCGCTGAGGTGAAGCGCACGGGCATTCGTATCCTCGATGCGGAAGGCAACACCGCGCAACGACCGGTTCGAGCGAGCTCGTTGTCGGCCGATGCAGCAGAGAAGGGCGACTACGCGCACTACATGCTCAAGGAAATTTACGAGCAGCCGCGCGCCATTGCACAAACGCTGGAAGAACGTGCGGCAGGCGGCAAGTTGTTAGAAGCTGCGTTTGGTCCGTTGGCGACCAACGTATTCGCGCGTACGGAAGCCGTGCAGATCGTTGCGTGCGGCACGAGCTATCACGCCGGCGCCGTGGCTAAATACTTCCTCGAACAAATCGCACGCATTCCTTGCTGGGTAGAGATCGCAAGCGAATACCGTTATCGCAATCCCGTCGTGCCGAAGAACACCTTGTTCGTGACCATCTCGCAGTCAGGCGAGACGGCGGACACGCTGGCCGCACTGCGCATGGCGAAACAAGCCGGCTATCTCTCGTCGCTTGCGATCTGCAACGTGCCGGAGAGCTCATTGGTGCGCGAATCCGAGTTGGTTCTGCTCACCCGCGCGGGACCGGAAATCGGCGTCGCATCCACTAAGGCTTTTACGACTCAGCTAATCGCGCTCGGCATGCTGGTCATTGCCGTCGCGAAGCATCGCGGCATGGATGCCGAGCGTGAGCGCGGATTGGTGCAGCGCTTGCTCGAGATTCCGGCACTGATCGAAAAGACGCTGCACTTGGACGATACGATTCGCGAGCTCGCCAAGAAGTTTGCCGACAAGCATCACGCTCTGTTCCTGGGGCGCGGCCACGTTTATCCGATCGCACTCGAAGGCGCGCTCAAGCTGAAAGAACTTTCGTACATTCACGCCGAAGCGTATCCGGCAGGCGAACTCAAGCACGGACCGCTCGCGCTCGTTGATTCGGACATGCCGGTCATCACCGTCGCCCCGAATAACGATCTGCTCGAGAAGTTGAAGTCGAACCTGCAGGAAGTGCGCGCGCGCGGCGGTGAATTGTTCGTATTCGCGGATCCTGAATCCGGCATTCACGAGTCCGAGGGCGTTACCGTAATCACGATGCCCAAGCACGTGAGCCATTTCCAAGCGCCCGCTGTGTATTCCATTCCGCTGCAACTGCTCTCATATCACTGCGCGATTTTGAAAGGAACCGACGTCGACCAACCTCGGAACCTAGCGAAATCGGTTACCGTTGAATGACGACGGAAGTGACTGGTGACTGGAGACTAGCGGATAGAAGAAGCTGCAGCTCTCGCTGCAGCGTCGTTCGGTGCCGTTCTTCTCTTCTTGCTAGTCACCAGTCACTAGTCACGAGTCACTATCGTTAAGGTCCTGCCATGCAAATCGCTCAAGACGCTGTCGTTCTTATTCATTACACGCTGACCGATGACGAGGGTCAGACGATCGACAGCTCTGCGGGCGGCGATCCGCTCGCCTACATTCAAGGCCATGGCAACCTGATTCCAGGATTGGAGCGCGCACTGGAAGGCAAGCAGGCGGGCGATTCGATCGATGTAAAGATCGCACCTGCGGATGGTTACGGCGAATACGACAAGTCGCTGATCCAACGCGTTCCGCGCCGCGCGCTGAAGGGCATCCCCAACATTCACGTGGGCATGCAGTTACAGGCGCAATCAGAGCACGGCGTGCGTCCGGTCACCGTTACGCAGGTGATCGGCGACATGGTCACGATCGATGGCAATCATCCGCTCGCGGGCAAAAATTTGAACTTCCAAGTTCAGGTGAGTGACGTGCGAGCGGCCACCGAAGAGGAACTTGCTCACGGCCACGTCCATGGACCGGGCGGCCATCACCACGACTGAGGATCACGATTGATTGATTGCACTCTCAGCGAGCATGCGTGCTCGCTGAACGCATCCATAGCGTGTCAGCCAAGCGGCGTTGGTGTACTGAATTCGGGACATTTTTCCTTCATCTGAACTCCCTACAATGCCCGCCCGCAGTGGCACGCTCCATGCTTGCCACTGTATGTGGAATTCTTGAGGAGATGATTTGATGGACGCGATCCCGTCTAGCCCCACACCGAAGCGAACGAAATCCAAGGCCAAGGTTGAAGCTGCTCCCAAAAAGGAGCCGACAAAGAAAGCTGCTGCGCCTGCAGCAAGATCCAAAAAGGCGCGCGTTGCCCCGGCTCCCGTTGCGGATGCGTCACCAATAACCGTGGCGACCAACGTGGAAGTCGTGAGCACTTCGGGCCTTACGTCGACCGATCTGCAACACGAGATTGCCATGGCCGCCTACTTCTTGGCGGAACGCCGCAACTTCTCACCCGGGCACGAGCTGGATGATTGGTTGCAAGCGGAGCGACAGGTTCGCGAAACCCGCGCGGTTTAATCCGGAACGAAGTCGTGGCTGTCGCAAGCCACGACTTCTCGTGTTGTCAGCGTGCACTGGACGCGACTGGCATCGCATCGTCCAGTAATCCCTTCTTTAGCGCCCGATTGACGGCGCTCATCACCGCCAACAAAGACGCGGTCACGATGTTCTCATGCATGCCGACACCGAATAGCGTGGCACGGGCTGGCGTCGTGATTTCCACAAATGCGATGGCACGAGCATTGCTGCCGGAGCTGATCGAATGCTCCTCATATGAGAGCACATCGATCTTGAACCCGAGCGCATCCACGAGCGCATCGATCGGGCCGTTGCCTTCGCCATGCAGTAAAGCGCCTTGTCCGTTGCGCTTCAGCTTCAGGCTCAGCCGCTCGCGGCCCGTCTGGTCGCGGACGGAAGAGATCTGATGCGAGCCGTAGGCGTAGGGTGCATCCGGATCCAAAAATTCATTCTCGAATAGCGACCAAATCTGTTCCGATGACAGTTCCTTGCCGCACGCGTCGGTCACGCTCTGCACCACCTGGCTGAATTCGATCTGCAGCCGCCGTGGCATCACGATCCCATAGTCGCGCTCGAGCAAGAAGGCCACGCCGCCTTTGCCTGACTGACTGTTCACGCGAATGACCGACTCGTACGTTCTGCCCACATCGCGCGGATCGATTGGCAGATAGGGTATTTCCCACACGTCCCCTTCGCGGCGCGCGGCGAAGCCCTTCTTGATTGCATCTTGATGCGATCCCGAAAATGCTGTGAATACCAGATCGCCCACATACGGATGACGCGGGTGGATCGGCAGCTGATTGCAGTACTCCACCGTGCGCGCGGCTTCGTTGATGTTCGAGAAGTCCAATCCCGGATGGATGCCTTGCGTGTAGAGATTCAGCGCGAGCGTCACGATGTCCACGTTGCCGGTGCGTTCGCCATTTCCAAACAGCGTGCCTTCGACGCGTTCCGCGCCTGCCATCATCGCCAGTTCGGCACTCGCCACACCCGTACCGCGATCATTGTGCGGATGGGTACTGATGATCACGCTGTCGCGCTTCGCGATATTGCGGCAAAACCATTCGATCTGGTCGGCATACACATTCGGTGTCGCGACTTCGACCGTCGTCGGGAGATTGAGAATCACCTTGTTCGAAGGCGTCGGGTCCCAAACCGCGACGACCGCGTCGCAGATCTCCAACGCAAAATCCATCTCGGTGAAACAAAATGTCTCAGGCGAATATTCGAATTGCCACTGCGTTTCCGGTTGCTTCTGACTGAGTTCGCGAATCAATTTAGCCGCGGCAACTGCCAATCCTATGGTGCCCTTGCGATCTTGATTGAACACCACGCGGCGGAAAACCGGTGCGGTGGCGTTGTACACGTGCAAGATTGCGCGCTTCGCACCGCGCAGAGCCTCGAAGGTACGCGTGATGAGTTCGGGGCGTGCTGGAGTCAGCACTTGAATGACGACGTCATCTGGCACGCGCTGCGTTTCGATCAACTCGCGGACGAAGTCGAAATCAGTTTGCGATGCCGACGGAAAGCCTACTTCGATCTGTTTGAATCCCGTTTTCACCAGCAGATCGAACATGCGACGCTTGCGAGCCGCATCCATCGGTTCGATGAGGGCTTGATTGCCGTCGCGTAGATCGACGCTGCACCAAAGAGGCGGGTGGGTCAGCGTGCGGTTAGGCCACGTACGATCGGACAAACTCACGGGCGGAAAGGGTCGATACTTTTGATTTGGGTCCTGCAACATACTCGCGATTCCTGCTCAAACTCACCGCACTCGCTGTGCGGCTGGTGGAACGAACGAACTGGGAATTGGCAGCGCCGTTGGCGCGGGAGTTGAGTTGCGCCTAGCGGCGCAGGTGCAGGCGCGCACCCAGCAGCTCGCTGCCGCGAAGGGGCAGTGCAAGAATGTGCTGGTGAGTACGCATGACCTGAATCTATCAGCAGCTCGCAAACCAATGCAAGCCGCCGAGTGTGAACTGCCCTACAACACACGACATATTTGCCATGTTCGATAGGAACACGACGCCCCTACTCGTCACGTCCCGAGCACGGCTGCGTCCGTTTCGCATGGCCGACGTGGATCTCCTGTTCGCATTGGATCGCGATCCCGAGGTGATGCGGCACATCTCTAAAGGAGCGCATACGCCACGAGAGGCGATCGAGCAGAAAATCCTGCCTGGATGGCTGGAGCTGTACCGCGCTCCCCGCCCCCACGGTTTTTGGGCCATCGAGTTGCTCTCCTCCGGTGCGTTCGTCGGGTGGGTGCATTTGCGGCCGGATCGCATCTCGGCCCCGGAATTGGAACTCGGCTACCGTTTGGCGCGAGCAGTTTGGGGCCAAGGCATTGCAACCGAATGTGCAAGAGCCGTTATCGATATGGCGTTCGCGGAAGGGATCTGCGATTTCGTTAGCGCGCGGACACTGAAGAAGAATGTCGGCTCACAGCGCGTCATGCAAAAGTGCGGACTGTCCTTCCGCGAAGAGTTTTCGTATTCCTTAGATCTGCTCCCCGGATGGAGCGAAGACGAGCGGCACGCCGTGAAGTACGGCCTTTCTTGCCAAGCCTGGGCCTCAGGTTCGATTAGCGTGCCAGGTACTTGAGCCAATCGCGACTGCGATCGCCGATTGCAATGAAGCTCGGATTGAGCAGCGACGCTTTGGTGTTGTATCGCAGTGGCGCACCATCGAAAGTCACGACCGCGCCGCCGGCAGCTTCGAGCACCGCCTGCGCCGCAGCCGTATCCCACTCGCTCGTCGGACCGAATCTCGGATAGAAATCGGCCTTGCCTTCCGCCACCAAGCAGAACTTGATCGAGCTGCCGACGGACACCAATTCGCACGGTTCAAGCCGCGGCAGCAAGTTTGCAAACTCCGGATCGCGATGCGAACGGCTGCCGACGACTCGCAGCGGACTTTGCGCTGACCTCACGCTGATGCGTTCGACAGCACCGTTTTTTACGATGCGCGATGCACCGCTCGCGCGTGTTCCGAAGTACAGCGTGTCCGTTACCGGCACGTAAACGATACCGGCGACGGCCTCATGGTTCTCGATGAGCGCGATGTTGACCGTAAATTCGCCGTTACGAGACACGAATTCACGCGTCCCATCGAGCGGATCCACCAACCAATAACGATTCCACGTACTGCGAACCTCGAACGCAATTGAACTTGCTTCTTCCGACAACACTGGAATCGTCGGATCGAGCTGGCGAAGTCCCTCCGTGATCAATTCATGCGAACGTAGATCCGCGATCGTGAGCGGCGACTGATCTGCCTTGTCGGTGACTTGGAAGTGGCCTGCGTAAACATCGAGAATTGCGGCACCGGCGCGCCTTGCAATGTCGAACACCGGTTGCAGCGAAATGTCGGAACTCATCAGAGCGCCGCCAGCTCATCGGCGGGATAGAGCATGCCCGCTTGCCGCAGCGTTTGCAGAATCTGTTCGGCGGCGTCTTCGGGAGAGACCAGGGCGGTGCGCAGATGAATCTCGGGATTCTCCGGCGCTTCATATGGCGAATCGATGCCGGTGAAGTTCTTCAGTTGGCCGCCGCGAGCCTTCTTGTAAAGGCCCTTCGGATCGCGCTTCTCCGCCTCTTCCAACGGCGTGTCGACGAACACTTCGAAGAATTCGCCAGCCTGCACGAGTTCGCGTGCGAGCCTGCGTTCGGAACGGAACGGCGAGATGAACGAGACAAGAACGATGAGTCCTGCATCGACCATCAACTTGGTGACCTCGGCGACGCGCCGGATGTTTTCGACGCGGTCGGCGTCGGTGAAACCCAAATCTTTGTTCAGGCCATGACGAATGTTGTCGCCGTCGAGCGTGTAGGTGTGTCGGCCCAATGCATGCAATCGCTTCTCGACCAAGTTCGCGACGGTCGATTTACCTGCGCCGGATAATCCAGTGAACCACAGCACACAGGCTCGCTGCCCTTTCAGCGCAGCACGTGCGTGCTTGTTCACGTCGAGCGCCTGCCAGTGAATGTTTTCTGCACGGCGCAGCGCGAAGCTGAGCAGGCCTGCACCGACTGTGTCATTCGACAACTTGTCGATGAGGATGAAGCCGCCCATCTCGCGATTCTCGATGTAAGGATCGAATGCGATGGCGCGATCCAAGCTGATGTTGCACACGCCGATTTCGTTGAGATCGAGCTGTTTCGCCGCGAGGTGTTCGAGCGTGTTCACGTTCACCTTGTACTTCGGTGTGGTGATGCTTGCGGTCACCGTACGAGTGCCGATCTTCAGCAGGTATGGACGGCCCGGCAGCATCGGCTCGTCATGCATCCAGACGATGGTGGCCTGGAATTGATCGGCCACAGCGGGCGGCGCCGACGTCGTGCTCAATACATCGCCACGGCTTACGTCGATTTCGTCGGTGAGCGTGAGCGTGACCGACTGACCGGCGACTGCGGATTCAAGATCCCCGTCGAATGTGACGATGCGAGCAACGCGGCTCTGTCGCCCCGAAGGCAAGGCGCGAATCGGATCGCCCACGCGCACCACGCCACTCGCAATGGTGCCGGCGAAGCCGCGGAATTCGTGATTGGGACGATTCACCCACTGCACCGGCAAACGAAACGGTTTGCTTTGCAGGTCGTCTTCGATTTCCACTGTTTCGAGATAGCCCATGAGCGTGGGGCCGGAGTACCACGGCGTGCGAGCACTACGCTCGAGCATGTTGTCGCCGCGCAATGCAGACAATGGGATGGGCGTAATGTCGGTGAGCCCGATTTGCGCCGCGAATGTCCGATACTCCGCGACAATGGCATCGAACGTCTGCTGCGAGAAGTCGACCAGGTCCATCTTGTTGATCGCGAGTACGACCTTGCGGATGCCGAGCAACGAGACCAAGTAACTGTGACGACGCGTCTGCGTCAGCACACCACGGCGCGCGTCGATCAGAATCACGGCCACTTCGGCAGTTGAAGCGCCCGTCACCATATTGCGCGTGTATTGCTCGTGGCCCGGCGTATCGGCGACGATGAATTTGCGCCGGTCAGTGGAAAAGAAGCGGTAGGCAACGTCGATCGTGATGCCTTGCTCGCGCTCTGCGGCCAAGCCGTCGACCAACAGCGCGAAGTCGAGTTCACCGCCCTGGGTCCCGACCTTCTTCGAGTCGGCCTCCAGTGCCGCCAACTGATCTTCGAAGATCATTTTTGACTCGTACAACAGCCTACCGATGAGCGTCGACTTGCCGTCATCGACACTGCCGCACGTAATGAATCGCAGCAGACTCTTCTGCTCGTGTGCCTTCAGATATGCCTGAATGTCGGTCGCGATGAGATCGGATTTGTGGGCCATGATGCTAGTGATGAGGTGATGCGGTAATGAGGTGATGTGGTTCAGAAGTGCGGTGTCGCTACGCGTTTCACATCATCACTTCATCACCCCATCACGCGCTTCGCGTCAGAAATACCCTTCCTGCTTCTTCTTCTCCATCGAGGCGGAGCTGTCGTGATCGATCACGCGTCCTTGGCGCTCCGAACTCGTGGTGAGCAGCATTTCTTGAATGATGTCGGGCAGCGTTGCGGCGCGGCTCTCGACTGCACCGGTAAGCGGATAGCAACCGAGCGTGCGGAAACGCACCCATTTCATCTCCGGCGTTTCGTTCGGGCGCAACGGCATGCGATCGTCGTCGACCATAATCAATGTGCCATCGCGCTCCACCACCGGACGCGGCTGTGAGTAGTACAGCGGCACGATGGGAATGTTTTCCAAATGGATGTACTGCCAGATGTCGAGCTCGGTCCAGTTCGACAAGGGGAACACGCGCAGGCTTTCACCCTTGTTCTTGCGCGCGTTGTACTGTTTCCATAGTTCGGGCCGCTGGCGTTTCGGATCCCAACGATGTTGCGCTGAGCGGAACGAGAACACGCGTTCCTTGGCGCGGGATTTTTCCTCATCGCGCCGTGCACCGCCGAATGCTGCATCGAAGCCGTACTTATCCAGTGCCTGCTTCAGCGATTGCGTCTTCATCACATCGGTGTGAACCGCGGAGCCGTGCGTGAAGGGATTGATTCCCTTTGCGACGCCTTCCTGATTGATGTGAACCAGCAGTTCGAGCCCAAAGTCTTTCGCGATGCGGTCGCGAAACGCGATCATCTCGCGAAATTTCCACGTGGTATCCACGTGCAACAGCGGGAACGGTGGCTTGGCGGGGTAGAACGCCTTCAGCGCCAGGTGCAGCATCACGGAGCTGTCCTTGCCGATCGAATACAGCATCACTGGTCTTTCGCACTCGGCGACGACCTCGCGAAGGATGTGGATGCTTTCCGCCTCGAGGCGTTGCAGATGGGTCAATCTCGTCATGAAGGTGCGTGGTACTTAACGCGCTAATTCGCTGGATTTCGGGCGCGGTATTTTGGGGCAGCGACCTCACAAACGCATATCGCAGCTTGTATGGGCCTGTGACCACTTTGTTATAAGCAGTGCGGAACCGGCTCCGTGATCAAAACTTAATGGGTATTCAGAGACATACAGGCGCGACTCTAACCTTCGCCTAGGGTGGCGGGGCGCCCTGTTCGCGATCTTGAGTGCACGCGGAAACGATGAGTCGACGACCGTCCTTGCGATCCGCTACCGGGCGAGTGGTTCGTCCCCGATTTGTGTCGGTTCGTCAAAAATGCTCCTCGGCGCGCTCCGTATGGGATCGATCTGCAGCATCATTCAGGTCATGAACTCGGCAATGTGTGCTGTGCGAAACACATGAGTAATGAACCGCTGCGTACGTGCCGTTGTCGTTTCTTGGCAGTGGCTGTGTAAACCTAGTTAGCAGCTCCGCGCTGTCTCGACTACCGCCTCTTTTTTTCGTTTCCTGCGCTCACTCTCATGGATATTCGATGAGCTCGTACCGTTTCATGCTTGCTGCCTCAGTTGCGGCGGTCCTGGCCGGCTGCGCAGTCGGACCCAACTACCGCGAACCGCATATCGCGACCGCAGACCAATGGCATTCGCTGCCCCCCCAGGGTGTGCGCGACGAGGGCACCGATGCGCCCTCGCTTGCGGCTTGGTGGACGGTGTTGGCAGATGACCAACTGACCAGCCTCATCGACCGCGCGGTGCAAGGCAGCACCACCGTGCAGCAGGCCATTGCGCGAGTGAAAGAAGCGCGTGCGCGCCGAGGTGTCGCAATAGCGCCGTTGTTCCCCAGCATCGGCGCATCCGCAGGAATGAATCGCGTTACCGGTGACACGCGTCAGTCAGGCAGCACGTTCGGCTTGCAAGATGCGGATATCTACAGCGCCGGACTCGATGCCTCTTGGGAGCTGGACTTGTTTGGCGGACGCCGCCGCTCCATCGAATCCGCCACGGCCCAGTTGGCCGCGAGTGAAGCCGACCTACGCGATGCGCTCGTCACGTTGGTTGGAGATGTGGCGTTGAACTATGTGTCGGTGCGAACGTCGCAATCGCGGCTTACGTTTGCGGAACGCAATCTCGATGCGCAACGCGAAGTGCTCGACATCACTCGCTGGCGTAGCGAGGCGGGGCTCGCGACTTCGCTCGATGTCGAACAGGCGAACAGTAGCTATCAGCAAACGCTCGCGCAGATCCCGTCGCTCGAGTCCACGCTTGCGGCCGCAATGAATCGACTTGCGGTGCTGATCGGAGAACAGCCGGGAGCGCTCAATGCCGAATTGTCAGAACGCAAGGCGATTCCACCGGCACCCGTGGACATCGTGGTCGGTGCGCCCGCGGATTTATTGCGACGCCGACCCGACATTCGCGCTGCTGAAAGGCGCTTAGCTGCGCAGACAGCTGCAGTCGGGGTGGCGATTTCCGAGCTGTATCCGAGCCTTTCCCTGACGGGCTCGATCGGTTACCAGTCGCCCGATTCCGGCGACGTGCTCAACGGACCGCGCACCAATCGTTTTGGCGTGTCGCTGAACTTGCCGATCTTTCGTGGCGGCGCGTTGGTTCAGAGTGTGCGTGCACAGCGCGCCGTGGTCGACGAAGCGCGCGCAAGTTATGAAGGAACGGTGCTCGCCGCCTTCGAAGAAGTCGAAAATGATTTGACCGCATGGGCGAACGAGCAGCGTCGCCACGATTCACTCACGCAAGCAGTAGACAGTGCGCGACGCGCGGCTGATCTGGCCCTCCAGGAATACAACTCAGGCCTAGTGGATTTCCAAGTCGTCCTTACCGCCGATCGGCAACTGATTGCACTCGAAGATTCGCTCGCGGTGAGCGATGGCGAACGCACCGGCAACTTGGTGCGCCTCTACAAAGCATTAGGTGGCGGATGGTCGGTGTTTCCGACCGCTGAGCAAGCCGCTGCAACACGATGAACAAGCCTATGGATACCGCAACGCATTCCGATACGCTCGACACAGAGCAGAGTTCAGACCAGTTATCGCTCGATCCGTCTCCCAAGCGCAACTGGCTGAAATGGGGATTGATTGCACTAGCCGTGCTGATTGGCGTCATTTGGATCGCGAAGCATCGCGGTCCTGAAAAGACGCAGTACGTCACCCAGGAAGTGACGCGCGGCGATTTGAGTGTGACCGTCACCGCGACTGGAAATCTCGAGCCACGCAATCAAGTGGATATCGGCAGCGAACTCTCCGGCACGATTCGCGATGTCAACGTCGACGTCAACGATGAAGTCAAAGAAGGTCAGATTCTCGCCACCCTCGATACGACACGACTGAAGGCCCAGGTGCTGCAGGCGCAAAGTTCGCTTGCCTCCGCACAGGCACGTGCGGTTCAAGCGCAAGCGAATGAGAAGCAGGCGCGAGCAAGCTATGCACGCTTGCAGAAACTTCGCGAGTTGAGCGGCAACAAGTTGCCCTCGCAGCAGGATTTGGACGTGGCCGAAGCGACCCTGGCGCAGGCGGAAGGTGAAATCGCGGCCGCAAATGCTGCCGTCGAGCAGGCACGCGCCAGTCTCGATGCCGTGCGCACTGACCTGGGGAAGATGAACATCCGCTCCCCGGTCAACGGCGTCGTGTTGGTGCGATCGGTTGAACCTGGGCAAACGGTCGCTGCATCGTTGCAAGCGCCGGTGTTGTTCACGCTCGCGGAAGATCTCAAGAAGATGGAGTTGCACGTCGCGGTGGATGAAGCGGACGTCGGCAGTGTTCAGGAAGGGCAGAAGGCCACGTTCACGGTCGATGCGTTCCCGAATCGTTCGTTTACCGCGCGCATTACGCAGGTGCACTTCGCTTCGAACAACACCCAAAAGTCGACCTCGAGTGCGAGCAGTGCTTCGAGTGCTACATCGACCGGTGTCGTCACTTATGAGACGGTGTTGGAGGTCGACAATTCAGAACTGCTGCTGCGGCCGGGCATGACCGCCACTGCCGAGATTCTGACGACGAGCATCAACGACGCCGTTCTGATTCCCAACGCTGCGCTGCGATTCACGCCTCAGGGTGCCGAGCTCCCGGGCGCGCCCAATGCAAGCCAATCGCGAGGTCCGCTGTCGGCGATGATGCCGCGATTTCGACGGCCCGGTAACAATCAGCAGGGTGGCCCGCGCGGTATCGGTCGTGCTTGGGTGCTCGAGAACGGCAAGCCTGCACTCGCTTTGTTTCACGCCGGCGCGACCGACGGACGCATGACCCAAGTTTTGCCGCTTGGAGAAAATGCGAATCTCGGACGCATGGCGGCCAACAGTGAAGAAGTGGAAAAAGCTCGCGCACGCAAACTCGAGCCGGGCACGGCAGTGATCGTCGACGAGCAGACACCGCAGAAGCCATGACGGGAATGCCGAAATCCATGGTGCCCGTCATCGAACTCAACGGAGTCACGAAGTTCTACGGCGAGGGTGAGGGGCAGGTGCGCGCGCTGCGTGGCATTGACTTGCGCGTCGATCCGGGCGAGTTCATCGCCGTCATGGGCCCGAGCGGCTCCGGCAAATCCACGTGCATGAATATCTTGGGATGCTTGGACACGCCGACTTCGGGCAGCTACAAGTTCCTCGGTCGTCCCGTGGGTGGGATGAATGCCGATCAACGGGCACTGCTGCGGCGTAACTATCTAGGCTTCGTATTTCAAGGATTCAATTTGCTGAGCCGCACGACCGCGCTCGAGAACGTGGAGCTGCCGCTGATCTATCGCGCGGTGCCCGCCGAGGAGCGCCACGAACGTGCGCGCAAAGCGTTGCACGAAGTCGGCCTGAACGGGCGCGAAGAACACGTACCCAGCCAGCTCTCCGGCGGTCAGCAACAGAGAGTTGCGATCGCACGTGCCATCGTGACCGAACCGAAGGTCCTGTTCGCGGACGAGCCGACGGGCAATCTCGACACCGCGACTAGCATGGAAATCATGCGGCTGCTTACCGCGTTGAACGAGGATCGCGGGATCACGATCGCCATGGTTACCCATGAGCCTGACATCGCCGCATGGACACGTCGCCTCGTGAAATTTCGCGATGGTTTGATCGAGAGCGATGAAGTGAATCGATCCGTTACTCGGCCCGCGAAGTAGCAAGAGAGCGCACTAATGTTTCTGAACGCCCTATTGCTGGCTCTGCGCGAAATTCGTCGCAATGTGTTGCGATCGTCGCTGACGATTCTCGGCATCGTGATCGGTGTCGCCTCCGTGATCACGATGGTTACGATCGGCGAAGGTGCCACGGCACAAGTGCAAGCGGATATGCAGAAGCTCGGGACGAATTTGCTGCAGGTGTTTCGCGGGCAAGGTTTCGGTGGAGGCGGTGTGCGCGCATCGGCTCCGCCATTCAGTAGCGAGGATGCTCAAGCGATCGAACGCGAGATCAACGGCGTGCGTGCTGTGGCCCCGGTCGCTAACTCCGGTGCACAAGCCGTTTATGGCAACTCCAATTGGTCGACGCAGATCACTGGGTCCACCGACAAGTTCTTGGATGTGCGCGATTGGACGCTCGCGAGTGGACGGAATTTCTCCGATTCGGAGCTGCGCGCCGGTGCATCGGTGTGTATTTTGGGCGCCACCGTGAAGCAAGAGCTGTTCGGTGCTCAGGATCCTCTTGGCGCGAACATCCGCTTGCGCAAGGTGTCCTGCCAAGTCATCGGCGTGCTGACGAGTAAAGGCCAGTCCGGATTCGGACAAGACCAGGACGATCTCATCGTCGTGCCGCTGCGCATGCTACAGCGGCGTTTGGCCGGCAATCTCGACGTCAATTCCATCATGGTCTCTGCACGCGATGGCGTTTCGACCGAGAAAGTGCGCGCCGACATCGAAAGGCTCATGCGGGAGCGCCGCAAGATCCGCCAAGGGACCGAGGATGATTTCAACGTGCGCGATCTGAAGGAAATCACCAGCGCCTTCACGAACTCCACGCGCGTGTTGACCGCACTGCTCGGTGCCGTTGCGGCGGTGAGTTTGGTGGTCGGCGGAGTCGGCATCATGAACATCATGCTGGTCTCGGTGACCGAACGTACTCGTGAAATCGGTACACGTCTGGCGGTCGGTGCGATGGCGCGCGATGTGTTGCTGCAGTTTCTAGTGGAGGCGGTGACGCTTGCGGCACTGGGTGGCGTGATCGGCATCATTCTCGGTCTGAGTACCGGCGCGCTGGCGAACAACGCATTCCATGTGCCGTTCGTGCTGAATCCTGGCATCGTCGTGCTTGCGTTTGCGTTCTCCGCCGCCGTGGGCATTGTGTTCGGATATTTCCCTGCACGTCGTGCGGCGCAACTCGATCCCATCGAAGCGCTGCGCCACGAATAGAAGGAGACAAACTAGCCACAGAGAACACAAAAAAGAATTGAACAGAGAACAATCGGCTGCCGCGCTAGTTGTTCTGGCTGATCGTTCGAAACTCTCGCCTTCGATTCTGATCTTCAGCTGCTAAGCTGGGAATTAAGCGCATCACACCCCGAGGCGCGACTGATTCTCATATTGGTAACCTCTTTTTTGCGTTCTTTGTGGCTAGTCCTTCTGTTTCTAATTCTTCCCTCGGATCGCGTCGGCCGCCAGGCTGGCTGATTTTCGTCGCGGCGATGAGCGTGGTCGGGCCGCTCACGATCGACATGTACCTGCCAGGCTTTCCTAGCATCGAGCGCGACTTCGGCGAGCAGGGCGTCGAGCGCACGATGGCTGCATACATGATCGGTATCGCCGTCGCGCAGTTGTTCTTCGGACCGATCAGCGATCGCTTCGGGCGCAAGCCGCCGTTGTACGTGGGCTTCTTCGTGTATGCGCTCGGCTCACTCGGATGCGCTTTGTCGGTGAATATGACGATGCTCACGCTCATGCGCATCGTGCAAGCGCTCGGCGGCTGTGCGGGGTTCGTCATTGGACGCGCCATTGTGCGAGATCGCTGTCAGCCCCATGAAGCAGCGCGCGCGTTTTCTATGTTGATGTTGATCTTTGCCTTGGGACCGATGGTGGCGCCGGTGCTTGGTGGCGCGGTCGTCACCGCTGTCGGTTGGCGCGGGACGTTCTATTTCCAGGCGCTTTTCGGCACGACGATCTTGATCGCGCTGCACTTCATCTTGAGTGAGTCGCGCAATCCCGCCGAGGTGAAACCGCTCAATCTTGGCGGCGTTCTGCGCGATTACTGGCGGCTGGCACGCGATCCGATTCTCACCGGGTGCTCTCTCATCGCCGGATTCGGCATGGGTTCGATGTTCTCGTACGTCGCAGGTTCGCCGACGATCATGGCGAATCTCTATTCGCTCACACCGCAGCAGTTCGGATGGCAAATCGGGTTGAATGGCATCGCTTTTATGAGCGCGAGCCGTTTGAACATGATTGCATTACGCAACGCTGGACCGGCCGAATTGCTCGCCAAGGGAATCTGGCGGCCCACGCTCGTCGGCGTGTTGCTGGTTGGCGCGAGCTTTTATGCCGGCTTGCCGCTGTGGTGCATGATCGTCTTGCAGTTTTGCTTCTTTATCAGCGTAGGGTTGATCAATCCGAACGTCGCAGCGTTAGGGCTCGCGCCGCATGGGAAGGAAGCGGGATCCGCATCCGCACTAATGGGATCAATCCAATCGGCGGTGGCGATGCTGTTCGGCTCGGCGATCGCGATCTTCAATGACGCCACATTGCGTCCGCTCACGATCATCATGGCGGTGGGTGCGGTATGCGCCTGGTTGAGTTTTTTCTGGGTTAGGCGCGCTCGGCATCATCATTGAATGAGGCGGATAAAAGAAGTGAGGCGAACGGCCTCACTTCTTTTGCAAACGCTGCGGTTAAGTCCAACCCTCGAGCCGCGCTTCCATGGTGATTTCAGCCTTGAGCAGACGCGAAATTGGGCAGCCGTTCTTTGCGCCATTCGCCGCTTCCTGAAAATCCGGAGGGGTGGCGCCCGGCACCTTGGCACGCACCTTCAAATGCACGGCGGTGACGGTGAAGCCCGCGTCCGTCTTCTCCAACGTCACAGTCGCTTCGGTTTCGATGCGTTCTGCAGTTTTACCGGCGTTGTTGAGTTGCGCCGACAGTGCCATCGAGAAGCAGCCGGCGTGTGCTGCTGCAATCAGCTCTTCGGGATTAGTGCCCTTGCCGTCTTCAAAACGTGTGTTGAACGAGTACTGCGTGTTTTCAAGTACGCCGCTTTGCGTGGAGATCACGCCTTTGCCGTCCTTCAGTCCGCCGTTCCAAACTGCCGATGCGCTGCGTTTCATATTGAGTCCTCGTTGAGTGATTAAGTGGCTGGCTTACGTACGTTCGACGATTTCGATGGTGTGCGTGATCTGCGCGGTTTTCGCGAGCATCGCGTTTGCCGAGCAATACTTCTCGGCTGAGAGCTGCACGGCGCGCTCGACCTTGTTGCGCTCAAGCGCGTGCCCGGTGATGACATAGTGCATGTTGATTTTGGTGAAGACCTTCGGATCGGTCTCGGCGCGTTCTGCTTGCAATTCGACAACGCAATCGTCAATTACCTGCCGACCGCGTTTTAGAATCATGACCACATCGAATGCTGAACAGCCGCCGAGCCCCATCAACAGCATTTCCATCGGCCGCACACCTAAGTTACGGCCGCCCGCCTCGGGTGCACCGTCCATGACGACGGCATGACCGGATCCGGATTCGCCCAAGAACGTAACGTCTTGGACCCATTTGATGCGGGCTTTCATATTGGTGTGACGTGTGGAGTGTCAGGTGTGAAGTGTGAGGCAACAGTAACTCTAGCCACACACTCTACACATTACACATCACACGGTGTCGAGCGAGCGTTACACGCCTCCAAAACACAAATACTTGATCTCGACATACTCATCGATTCCGTACTTCGAGCCTTCGCGACCGAGGCCGCTCTCCTTGATGCCGCCGAACGGTGCGACTTCGGTGGAGATGATGCCGTCGTTGATGCCGACGATGCCAGTCTCCAAGGCTTCAGCGACACGCCACACGCGCTGGATGTCGCGGCTGTAGAAATAACTTGCGAGGCCGAAAGGCGTATCGTTTGCGAGCCGGATTGCTTCGCTTTCGTCATTGAATCGCACGAGCGGTGCCACCGGCCCGAATGTTTCTTCGCGCATCGGCAACGAGTCGGGCGTCACACCGACCAGTACGGTCGGGACGAAAAAGTGACCATTGCGATCGCCGCGCTGGCCACCGGTTAAGACCCTTGCACCATGCGAAAGCGCATCGTCGACATGACGTTCTACTTTCTGAATGGCGCGGTCGTCGATAAGCGGTCCAATCTTCGTATCCGGCGCGAGTCCATTGCCGACCTGCATGGCCGCGGCCGCTTCAGCAAGCCGCTCGGCAAAGCGGTCGTAGATCCCGCTCTGAACGTAGATTCGATTGGCGCAGACGCAGGTCTGACCGGCGTTGCGATACTTAGATGCAATCGTGCCGGCAATTGCCGAATCGAGATCTGCATCGTCGAAAACGATAAAGGGTGCGTTGCCGCCGAGTTCTAGCGAGAGCTTCTTCACCGTGCCTGCACATTGCGCCATGAGCAACTTGCCGACCGGCGTGGATCCCGTGAAGCTCAACTTGCGTACGATCGGATTGCTCGTCAGTTCTTCACCGATGGGCTTGGCATCGCCGGTGATCACGGAGACGACACCTGCCGGCACGCCCGCCTTTTCCGCGAGCACACACATCGCCAACGCGGAATAAGGTGTGAGTTCGGACGGTTTGATGACCATCGTGCATCCGGCAGCGAGCGCCGGTGCAACTTTGCGCGCAATCATCGCGGCGGGAAAATTCCACGGCGTGATGGCGGCCGTCACGCCAATGGGCTGCTTCAAGACGACGATGCGTTTGTCGCGACCGTGGCCGGGAATCACATCGCCGTAAACGCGTTTTGCTTCCTCGCCAAACCATTCCAAGAACGAGGCGGCATACGCGATCTCGCCCCGACTCTCTGCGAGCGGCTTGCCTTGCTCCACAGTCATGAGCACCGCGAGGTCTTCTTGATTCGACATCATGAGGTCGAACCACCGTCGCAAGATTTGCGCGCGTTCCTTTGCGGTGCGCGCACGCCAATCGGGCAGCGCCTTTTCGGCAGCCTCGATCGCGCGCCGCGTTTCCGCGCCCGTCATGTTGGGTACGTGGCCGAGAACTTCTCCGGTTGCCGGGTTGGTGACGGCAACCGTGCGACCGTCAGCAGCATCTTCCCAGCGTCCGCCGACGAAGGCTTGCTCCCGAAAGAGACTGCGGTCCCGCAAAGCGAAAGTAGGTTGAGGTGCGGCTGCCATGATCCTCGTCTCCGGTTCTAGTCATCCACTAGTTCTTGCCCTGGGAACAATGTCTCGTTGAACCCGAAGTTGCGCAGATCGCGAATGCGCATCGGATACAGAACGCCGAGCAGGTGATCGACTTCGTGCTGCACGACGCGAGCGTGAAAGCCGCTCACGGTGCGATCGATCGCGTTGCCGAATTGATCGTACCCGCGGTAACGCAGTTCGCTGTAACGCGGCACCAGCCCGCGCATACCCGGCACCGACAAACATCCTTCCCAGCCGTCTTCCAGTTGCGAGGAGACCGGCTCCAGCGTTGGATTCACCAATACCGTGTACGGCACTTCTTCTGCTTGGGGATAGCGAGCATTTCGGCCGACACCGAAGATCACCACCTGCTTCGATACGCCGATTTGCGGTGCCGCAAGACCTGCGCCGTTGAGTGCTGCCATGGTGTCGTGCATGTCCACGAGCAGGTCGTGCAGTTCGGGCGTATCGAATGTCGCAATCGGTTCTGCGACCTTCAACAAAATCGGGTCGCCCATTTTCAGTACCGGTCGGATAGCCATGGCAAATGCGGTGAGCTCGTGTACGCGGAATGAAGTTCATGCGGGCGATTGCGGCCGGTTCAACCGCGTTGCCCAGGCCGGCAATGTACCTCATCATTCTGACAATGCAGGCAGTCCCCCACGTGATTGTGCTTGCCGCGGGGGCCTCGCGCCGTCTCGGCGAACCGAAACAGCTCGTCAAGATTGGCGGGCGGCCGCTGCTCCATCGCGTCGTGTCGAATGCGACCTCCTTGGCGGGCCACGCGGTGACGGTTGTTCTGGG
>DASTSB010000124.1:0-16118 GCA_035760885.1 Steroidobacteraceae bacterium
CATGATCCGCCAACCGCATGACCTCGTCGAAGTCATGGCTGACATAGAGGATCGGAACAGCGAACTCATCGCGAAGCCGCTCCAAGTAAGGCAACACTTCATTGCGACGCGCCGCATCGAGCGAAGCTAGCGGCTCATCCAAAATCAGCAGGCGCGGCTGAGCCAGTAGCGCTCGCCCAAGCGCAACGCGCTGACGCTCACCTCCCGAGAGCTGATGAACGCGTCTGTGCAAGAGACTCTGCAATCCGAGTAAACGCACGACGTGATCCCAATGACCTGCGTCATGCTCAGAAGACGCGCGCCGCTGACCGTAACGAAGATTGCTCGCCACGTTCAGGTGCGGAAACAAGCGCGCGTCTTGAAACACATATCCAATGCGTCGCCGCTCCGGCCGAACGAAACGCTGCGACGTCGTGTCCTCATAAATCGCGTCGTCGATCGCGACGCGTCCGCTCGCTGGCCGCAGCAATCCCGCGACGATGTGAGCTAGCGTCGTTTTGCCCGATCCGGAACGGCCGAACAGCGCCAGCACGCCTCTTGAAGGGGCGCGAATGTCCACATCCAATCGAAACTCGCCGCGCTGCAGCTGCGCTTTGATTTCAAACATGTTGGTCATCCTCTGCCCAACACGCGTCGCACATATCGCGCAATGAATTCAGACATGAGAAGACCACCCAAACCGAGTGCAAATGAGATCGACGCAAGACGCGCGGCCATCGCATCGCCCTCGGGGGATTGCAACGCGGTGTATAGCGCAAGCGGCAACGTTCGCGTCTCGCCCGGTACGTTTGAGACGAATGTGATCACCGCGCCAAATTCGCCCAATCCCGCCGCAAACGCCGTGACCGCGCCGGCGACGATGCCTGGCAACATCAAGGGCAGCGTAATACTGAAGAATCGATCCCATGGGCCCGCGCCCAGTGTGCGAGCGGCATCTTCCAAACCGCGGTCGACTCCCTCGAGCGAAATGCGAATCGCGCGCACCAAGAGCGGAAATGTCATCACCGCCGTTGCGAGCGCGGCACCAGCCGAGGAAAAGACCAAGCGCACGCCGAAGCGCTCATCGAGCCACGCTCCCACCGGACCTCGGACTCCGAACAAAAGCAGCAAGACATAACCCACCACGACGGGCGGCAATACGAGCGGTAGATGCACGCAGGCATCGAGGATGAATCGAAACGGTCCCCGCCCGCGCGCGATCAACCACGCGATTGCAATGCCGACTGGCAAGCTGAACAGCACGCTTCTGAGCGCAATCCCAAGGCTTAAGCGAAGGGCCTCCAGCTCTGCGGGGGTGAGGGTTAGCATCGGAATCAATGATGACGGGTGAACACCTGCCTGTCGCCGTTTTCAGCATAGCCAACGAACAAAGGCCACCGTAAGATGCCGCTCGCGGCGGTTCACGAATCCGCCGCAGTGCACGGTCGCCGCCGCGTTCAGCTCAGGTTCCGTGCCCGGGCATCAATATCAAACGAGTTTCGCTAGGGGTTTCGCATGAGCAAACGAATGATTGGCGGATTTGTCGTAGCAGGCTTGCTGCTCGCCGGCGCCGCGCAGGCTGATTGTGTTTATCCGAAGGCGCCTGCCAATAGCCCGGACGGTCGCACGGCGACGAAGGAAGAGATGGTTGCGGGCATGAGAGCCGTCAAGGAATACAACGCTGCGGTAGCCGCTTACCAGAACTGCTTGGACCAAGAATCCAACGCACGCGTCGAAGCTTTGGGACCGACCGCAACCAAGGAACAGGTCGCGCAAATCAAAGCGATCTATCAGAAGCGGATGGATGCAGCGGCACAAGAGCTCGAATCGAACGCTGCGCTGTTCAACGAGCAGGTCAAGGTATTCAAGGCGCGCGATAAGGGCTAATTGCCGCACCGGGATCGAGTAGCCCGAATATCGACTACCAAGGGCAGCGGGCCGCAGGTCCGCTGCCCTTTTTTATTGCTGAAGATCCACTCCGGTCGAGGCTCGCGGCCAACCGGACATAACGCCATCCCCGCGGGCGCGTTATGCCAACCATGTTTCGGTTTTAGGGTTCGTCGCAGTTATGTGAAATGCAATCGCTCAAGTCTCATGGTCGAGGGCCGATGAACGCCCCAGAAGATTCTCCGCTGCTTCATCGCAGAAGCTCATGACCACTGGGATCCGTTATGAAGAAAAGACTATTGCTCGCTTCTGTCCTAATGGGCATGGCCCTGACTGCCCAGGCCGAATGCCCGTTTCCTAAGCCTCCGGCCACCATCCCGGACGGAAAGACGGCCAGTGAGCCGGACATGATCGCGGCAATGAAGGAGTTCAAAGCGTACAACGAGGAAGTCCAGGGCTTTGCGAAGTGCTTGGATGAGGAGTCGAACGATCCCGCCTTGTCGCCGCCGCAAAAGATGCAGCTCAAGACGCTACAGAAAAAGAAGCAAGACGCCGCCATGAAGGAGCTGCAGGAGAAGGCCGCCGCCTTCAACGAGCAGGTTCGGGTCTTCAAGTCACGCTCCGGTTAATACACCGCGTGCGGCCGGCCTATGGCTGATGCCGCTCAGAAATGACACACTGAAAACGCCCATCGCCCGATGGGCGTTTTGCTTTTTGTCGTCATGATCACTCCGGCCGAAGCAGAAGCCGCCATTCGTGCCCGCGCGGCTGCGTTGCGCACTGAAATCCGTCCCCTCCACCGGCTCAACCAAGCGATCCTGCATGAGCCCATCGTGGCCGCCCGCGATCAACCGCCTTTCGACCGCGTGACCATGGACGGCTTCGCATTCGACTCGAAGATCGCAGACCAAGGCCGCCGCCAATTCGCAATAGCGGGGACACAAGCCGCGGGCGCAGCGCCCCTTCAGCTCACCTCTCCCGCTGACTGCATTGAAGTAATGACGGGCGCGATGCTGCCGAAGGGATGCGATTGCGTCGTGCCGATTGAAAAAACGGTGCGCGCGGAAAGTGTTGTCCGGTTGATCGATGAGGTGCGGCTTGAGCCGCTCGCAAACATTCATGCGCGCGGATCGGATGTGCGAACCGGCGAGCGCCTACTCGAACCGGGAACACGATTGGGGCCTGCCGAAATCGCCGTCATCGCATCCAATGGGCAGCGTGAGGCACGCGTCAGTGCCGAACCTCGAATCACCGTCATTTCCACAGGCGATGAACTTGTCGAGCCCGGCCATGCAATCACCGAGTGGCAGATCTTTCGATCCAATGCATTCGCAGTACTTGCCGCCCTGCAACGACGCGGCTTCTCCAACTTGAATCAAGATCACCTGCCAGATGATCTGCCCACGCTGCGACGGCGCTTGCAGGCGCACCTCGAATCATCTGACGTTGTGATCCTGAGCGGCGGCGTCTCGATGGGCCGATTCGACTACGTGCCGCAAGTGCTGCAAGAACTCGGAATTCAGACGGTGTTTCACAAGGTTGCTCAACGACCGGGGAAGCCGTTCTGGTTCGGTGTCGGCGCAGGCAAGACTGTTTACGCCCTGCCCGGCAACCCTGTCTCCACGCTCACCTGCTTAGTCCGATACGTGTTCGCAGGATTGGATACGGCTCGCGGAGCCCCGGTACGCCGGCCAGAACAAATTCGCATTGTGCAGGACTTCGAAGTCAAACCCGCCCTCGCCCTGTTTGTACCAGCGATCGTCTCATTCGATGACGGCGCGCGCGTGGCCCGACTCGCTCCGACGCGCGGATCTGGCGATTTCGTCTCGTTGCTTGGCACCGATGGCTTCGTCGAACTTCCGCCCGGACCTACCTGTCTCACTGCAGGCAGACTCGTCCCTTACTATTCCTGGTAGGGATATCGTGTAAACGATCGGTTCAGTGCCTTGGATGCATTGGGTAGGTGCACAGACCGCGCCAAGGATCCGTGCCGAATTGCGCCTTTTTCCGATCGCTCACACGGTGTAACGTGCCCCCCGGAGTTTTCCTTCAGCCCCGCATGTCTTCCGGCGACGTCATCCCTTTGAACATCACTTCGCGTCCGCACGATGCGTTAGGTCGTCCTTTGCACGATCTGCGTATCTCTGTGATGGATCGGTGCAACTTCCGTTGCCCCTACTGCATGCCGCGCGAGACGTTTCACGAGAACTATCGCTTCCTGAAATCGAGCGAGCGGTTGTCCTTCGAAGAGATCACGCGACTGGCCCGTCTGTTCGTACAACTCGGCGTGCGCAAGCTTCGCTTAACCGGCGGCGAACCGCTTTTGCGCCCCAATCTCTCCGAGCTGGTCGGTGAGCTGACTGCGTTGGAAGGCATCGAAGACGTTGCGCTCACCACCAATGGCGTGCTGCTTTCGCAGCATGCGGCGGAACTCAAGGCAAACGGACTGCACCGCATCACCGTCAGCCTCGACACGCTCGATGCAGAAATCTTCAAACAGATGTCGGGCGGATTTGCCGAATTGCAGGGCGTGTTGGACGGCTTACAGTCCGCGGTTGCAGCCGGACTCACGCCGATCAAGATCAATTGCGTGGTGGAACGCGGCTTGAACGATCACACCATATTGGATTTGCTGGAGCGCTTCCGCGGCACCGGCATCATCGTGCGTTTCATCGAATACATGGATGTCGGCAATCGAAACGCCTGGCGCATGGATCGAGTGGTTGCGTCCCGCGAACTGCTGGAGAGAATCGCCGCACGATGGCCAGTGCACGCAGTTCAAGAGAATTACCGCGGCGAGGTCGCCGAACGATATGCGTTCGATGACGGGCAAGGCGAGATTGGTTTCATCTCTTCGGTCACGAATCCATTTTGCGGCGATTGCACTCGTGCACGACTGTCCTCAGAAGGAGTCTTCTATACGTGCCTGTTTGCATCTTCCGGTGTCGACTTGCGTGCGCCGCTGCGCTCCGGCGCGAGCGACGAAGAGTTACTAAAAACGATCGCAGAGACATGGTCACGTCGATCAGATCGCTATAGCGAGCTGCGTGGATCCGAATCGGCGATCGAACATCCTTTGCGAAAGATCGAAATGTATTACATCGGCGGTTAGCTCAATGACGCTGTCACACATCGATGAAAATGCGCGTCCCACAATGGTTGACGTGAGTGAGAAGCAAGTCACTCGCCGCACAGCGACGGCGGAATCTCGCGTTCAATTTCCGCAGGAGGTCGCCGCGGAACTTGCTAAGAAGGACTTCAGCACGTCGAAAGGCCCGGTCTTTCACACCGCCATCATCGCCGGCACGATGGCAGCGAAGCGCACGCATGAACTGATCCCTTTCTGTCATCCGCTCGGCATCGAAAGCTGCAAGATCAATATCGACATGGAAGCCAGCGAGGCGATCATTCGTTGCACGGTCGCAGTCACTCACAAAACCGGCGTTGAGATGGAAGCACTCACCGGCGTGAGTGTCGCGGCACTCACGATCTACGACATGTGCAAAGCGTTGTCACATGAGATCGCGATTACGCAAACTCGACTCATCGAGAAGACCGGCGGCCGCAGTGGCGACATCAAATTAGACTGAAGATTCATGACCAGCACTCCACTTTTCGGATTGATCCTGGCGGGCGGCGCCAGCACTCGCATGCAACGCGACAAAGCCGCGTTGACGTACCACGGTCGCACCCAACTCGAATGGGCCTTCGCCTTACTGGCACCGCTGTGCGGCGAAACCTTTGTGTCGGTGCGAGAAGCTCAACGCACCGATCCGGTACGCAGCCGATTCCCGCTGCTGGTCGACGGAACTGTTGGCGAAGGCCCTATCGCAGGGATCTGTACAGCGCTAACGAGCTATCCGAATGTTGCGTGGCTGGTCCTCGCGTGCGATCTGCCTTTTTTAACTGCGACCACACTGAAGCATTTGATCGCACATCGCGACCCATCGCGCATCGCAACGGCTTATCGCAGCCAGCACGATGGTCTGCCCGAACCGCTGTGCGCGATTTGGGAGCCACGGGCGCGAGACGCGGTGCTGGCCCACATCAACTCCGGCAAACATTGCCCGCGTAAGCTGCTGATCAACTCGAACGCGGCATTGCTCGAAATTCCTGAGGCGAATGCACTCGACAACGTGAATACGCCTGACGAACTCAGCGCTGCCAAGGCAATGCTGTCCGGCCGCTCGCCGGCGACTGGCGAACCGAAATCCATTCGTGTGCAGTATTTCGCAGTCCTGCGAGAACAGGCGGGACGACGCGAAGAGCAGATGGAAACTCGCGCACAGACTGCCGCCGATTTGTACGCCGAACTCAAGCAGCGCTATGGATTTCAGCTATCGCCAACGCAACTCAAAGTCGCGCTGAACAATGAGTTCAGCGACTGGCAAACACCGCTCAAGCAAGGCGATGCCGTCGTCTTCATTCCTCCGGTGGCTGGCGGATGAAGTCGTTCTCGTTTAGCTCATCGGCGCTCACGCCGGATGTCTATCGCCGTTGGCTGGAAGATCCTGCAGCCGGCGGATATGCGTCATTCGAAGGATGGGTGCGCAATCACAACGAAGGTCACGCGGTCACACACTTGGAGTACGAAGCCTTCGAAGCACTCGCCCATAAAGAAGGCGAACGCATAGTTCGCGAAGCCGTCGAAAAGTACGGCGTGATCAATGCTGCGTGCGTGCATCGCATCGGCGATCTTGCCATCGGCGATTTAGCCGTATGGGTCGGCGTGAGCTCACGCCATCGCGCCGAAGCTTTTGCCGCGTGCCGCTACATCATCGATGAGGTGAAACACCGCGTTCCGATCTGGAAGAAGGAACACTATGAGAATGGCGACTCCGGGTGGGTCAATTGCGAACGCTGTGCGTCGCATTCTCATGCGCATAGCCATGAGAGTCATGAGTGAAGAACGGAAGAAGAGTAGTTAGCCGCAGAGAACGCAAAAAAGAATACTTGTGGTCAGATTGGAATTCAAAGAGCGGCGGAGCATACATCCAATCTGAACGAATCCTCAGTTGAGACGGGTTGAGATACGTGTCGACCTAACGCACCCTCGCCCGCAAGCTCATTGCCTTCTTTTTTGCGTTCTCTGCGGCCGATCCTTCTGTCTCTTATCTGAGCTGCACATGAATCACGAGATCGATGCGTCGATTGCGAGCGCGGCCTTCGGGGGTTTCATTGGTCGCGACGGGACGGGCTTCGCCATAGCCGATTGAACTGATCTTCTCCGGATTCATTCCGAAGTTGCTCACCAGGTACGACTTCACCGAATCGGCCCGGTCCTGAGAGAGGATCAGGTTCGCTGAATCGCTGCCGTTCGCATCAGTGTGGCCTTCCACGGAGATCGATGCATCCGGGAACAGCTGCAGGGCGTCGCGGACCTTCTGCATCAACGCCGCATTGGAACTGTCGACGGTGCTCTTGCCCGGCGGGAACTTGATGCCGAGCAGCGAGATGACGACATCGTCGCCCTGACGTAGCACTCGCGCTTCATCCGGCGTGAACGAACTTTCGATCGTCGCCGCGTTGATGCGAACGCGTTCTTGCGCATCCACTCGTCGCTGGAGCGCAATGCGTTCCTCCGACACGCCCCCAAGCCGCGCATCCATTTTTTCGAGCTGCGCTTTGAGCGTTGCGATCTGCTGATCGCGATCGTCGCGATCGGCTTTCAGGCGGCGAATTTCGTCTTGTTGCTGGCGGACGTGCTCTTCGATCTCTTGCAACGCGGGCTCAAAGCCCTGATCGAAGCGAACGGCCAGTTCCATGTTCTTTGCCATGCGCTTCAACGGCTCTTCCCACGCAAGGATCATCGCCTCGAACCCCGCCTTGTCATCCTTCTCCGCCTCGTTCGCGGTGCTAATCAATTTCGCGAGATACGCGGCATGGTGCGCTTCGTAACGAGCTTGTGCCGCCAGATTGCGAGCGGTGGTCAAGTCATAGCGGTTGCGTTGGACTTCCTGCTCGGCTTGCGCGAGATATCGTTTGGCGGCATCCAATGAACGCGGTGCGATCTTGCCCACTTTCGCAGCATCGTCCTCTGCAATCGCGGAACGCGCCTCATCGAGAACGCTCGCCTTGATCGCGATCAGTTCGGCATCTCGCAGCAGCACTTCCGCCTCGGCAGCCTTCTTCTGCGCGTTGCGAATGTCGGACTGTTCGTTCTCCAACATCGCATCGTTGAAACGTTGTGCGGCTTTCGCCCAAGCCTCGGGCGCAAGCCTCGGGGCGTTGGCTTTCAAGGCGTCGTCACGGGTACTGATCGTGGAAGGCACCAACTGACGTGCCGCGCTCGCCGCTTCCTGGGCGCGCTTCAATGCTGCCTCGCCTTCGTTGACGCGCGCACGGATCTTGTCCATCGCCTTGCCCTTCTCGGCATCGCGAGAGGCGCTTTGAAATGCTTCAACAGCGCGGGCGAAATTCTTCGGAGAGAGAACGTTGACCTGCTGCGCTTTGGCTTGCTCGAGGTCCGCGGCGAGCGTGCTGACGGGTGAAGTGTCTGCCGCACCGCAAATCTGCGCGAACAATAGACCGGTCATCGCAATTGCGCGGCGCCAATGCGTCATACACACCTTCAACTTGAGTCGCAGGGAAGACGGCGTTTTCAAGGACGGGTCTGACCCGATCCTCGCACGACATACTTATAACTGGTGAGCTGCTCGACCCCGACCGGACCGCGCGCATGGAATTTGTCGGTGCTGATGCCGATCTCCGCACCCATGCCGAATTCCCCGCCGTCGGCGAATTGGGTGGATGCGTTGTGAAGCACGATCGCGCTATCGACCTGAGCAAGAAAACGCTCCGCTGCCTTGGCATCGGAGGTAACGATTGAATCCGTGTGGGCCGATCCATACTGATCGATGTGCGCGATGGCCTCGTCGACCCCGTTCACTGTTCTGGCTGCGACGATGGCATCGAGATATTCGGTGTACCAGTCGGCTTCTGTAGCCGCAGTCACACGTGGGTCTGCGCTTTGAACGGACTCATCGCCTCGTACCGCACAGCCGGCATCGAGAAGCGTCTTGACGACCTGCGCAGTGCCCGAGAAATTGCGATCGAACAGAACCGTCTCCGCGGCACCGCAAATCCCAGTGCGGCGCATCTTCGCGTTGAGGACAACGTTCTTTGCCATGTCGATGTCGGCGCCGGCGTGCACGTACACGTGGCAGTTGCCTTCGAGATGGCCGATCACCGGAACGCGAGCTTCGCGCTGAACGCGTTCCACCAGGCTCTTGCCGCCTCGCGGCACGACGACGTCGATGTAATCCGTCATTCCGGCGAGCATGTGACCGACGGCGGCACGATCGGTGGTGGGTACGATCTGGATTGCGGCTTCGGGCAACTTGGCCGCGCGAAGACCTTCGACCAAGCAGCTGTGAATGGCACGGCTGGAGTGACTGCTTTCCGAGCCGCCGCGCAGGATCACTGCGTTGCCGGATTTCAAACAGAGCGCGCCGGCGTCGGCTGTGACGTTGGGCCTGCTCTCATAAATGATTCCGACGACCCCGAGCGGGACGCGGACACGTTGAATGCGCAGTCCATTCGGCCGAGTCCATTCCGCGATCACGGTGCCGATGGGATCGGCGAGCGCGATCACCTCTTCGATGCCGCGCGCCATGGATTCGATGCGTTTGTCATCGAGCATCAAACGATCGAGCAACGCACCGCTCAAGTTGCGAGCCCGCGCCTGCTCCATGTCCGTGCGATTTGCCTGAAGGATCCCCGCCTTGCGATCGCGGATCGCTCTCGCCGCCGCAGCCAGTGCCTGATTTTTCGCCTCGGTGCTGGCCTGAGCCAGCACTCTCGCGGCGTTCACGGCCGCACGCCCCAAGGCGTTCATCTGTGTGGCGATTTCGTTGAGTTCGGACGTAGCGGCGTTCATCGCGTCATTCTACCGGCGGGTCGGCCTCAGTAAAGGATAGAACTCTCTGCGAATCTCTTTGCGAGACGAGTTGTTGGAACACACCTTACGCGCAGCGCGTCCTTCAGCATCGAAGCGCCAGCTCGCTTCCTCGAACGGAGAACCTCATGCTGAACGAACCGCAGTCGGCGTCATATCAGAAAGCGCTCGGAGCCGTGTTGCTGGTCGGTGCAGTCGCTTTGTTGGCGGCTCCGGCAGCGCGGCGCATCTATCGACGTTGGCGCTTGCGCCACCCGGAAGCGAGAACGGAAGAAGCGATCGACGATCAGCTCATGGATACGTTCCCGGCGAGTGACCCGATCGCGCCGCGTTATGTCGACATCCCCGTGAATCGCCGTTAGCGCGAGGCCTCGAAAGGCAACCTCAAACTCAGCAGGCTGTAAATGTTGCAGCCTGCCACTTAACAAGAGGTGAATACCAGGTCGTCACGGTGGACCAATTCGTCGCGACCTCGATAGCCCAGGATGGATTCGATCTCGGCGGATTGACGTCCTTTGAGTCGTTCGGCGTCGACACTGGAGTACGCAGCGAGGCCGCGTGCCAACTCGTGCCCTTCAGAGTCGCGGATTACGACTGAATCACCCCGCTGGAACTCTCCCTGCACGGCGGTCACGCCTGCTGGCAGCAGACTTTTGCCCGCGCGCAATGCCGTCGCGGCGCCCTCATCCACCGTGAGTTCGCCCGCGGGTTTGAGAGATCCGGCAATCCATTGCTTGCGGACCGTTGCCGGCGTCGCGGTGGGATAGAACCAGGTGCAGCGTGCGCCGTCTTCGATGCGCTTGACTGGGTGCAACTCTCGTCCCAATGACACGCACATGTGGCAGCCGGCATTCACCGCGATGCGTGCCGCGGCGATTTTGGTCGCCATTCCGCCCGAGCCCACGTCAGAAGAAACTCCGCCGGCCATGCGCTCGATTTCGGCGGTGATCGAACGGACCTCGGGGATGAATTCGGCTGTCCGATCGCGAGTGGGGTCGGCGGTGTATAGCCCATCCACATCGGACAGCAACAAGAGGCAATCGGCGCTGATCATCTGCGCGACGCGGGCGGCGAGCCGATCGTTATCGCCATAGCGAATCTCGGCAGTCGCGACCGTATCGTTTTCGTTGATGACCGGGATCGCCCCGAGACGCAGCAACGTACCCAAAGTATTACGAGCATTCAGATAACGCCGACGCTCTTCGGTATCGCCAAACGTGAGCAGGATCTGGGCAACGCCCAAGCCGTACCGCTCCAGCACCTCTTTCCAAGCGTGCGCGAGACTGATCTGGCCGACTGCCGCCGCGGCTTGGCTTTCATCCAGCTTCAACTTTCCTGCCGGCAAACCCAGGTGCCGCCGTCCCAATGCAATCGCACCGGAGGACACCAGCAATACCTCTTGCCCGCGTTGGCGCAGGCGCGAGATGTCGCTCGCCAGGGTCTCCAGCCACGCTCGATTGAGCCGGCCCGTTGCGCTTTCGACCAGCAAAGCCGAGCCCACTTTGATGACGATGCGGCGCGCTTCCGACAGCGGCTTCGCGGCGGGGATGGACTGCTGAGCGGTCATGGGATTCGAACCAAGGAACTCTTATGAGCAAGAAGACTTTATGCGCTGCCCAGGAAATCTATGAGCCGTGACCGCATCTGCTGCGACGACCTATTTCAGGTTCGCCGGATCGCTACCCGAAGGTGACGGAAGTAGATCGTTCGGAGCCTCACAAGGCGCAGATCGTTCGCATTCAGCGTGTACTGATGCGTCTTTTGTGCGCGTGCGGCGACGAACGTGGGCAGCGAGTTTAGCAGATGCATGCGAACGCTCCTTGTCGCTGCTACGCCTTGCAACATCGCTATACGAGCGAGTTGCCTGGTGCACAGCGAGACCCTAATATCCTGCCGCCGGTCGCCAGACCGGTCATCGTCGCTGAGGTGTCGCGTGGGAAGAGATTACGATCCAGTTCAAGGCAAGTGGTACCAGGATCTCGAAGAGAACGAGATCTTCCAGGTGCTCTCTGTCGATCCCGACGAAGAGATCATTGAACTGCAGTACGAGAACGGCGACATCGAGGAGATCGATCTGGATACCTGGCACGAGCTGGATCTGGAGCACGCCGAAGAACCCGAAGGTTGGGCCAGCGACGACGAAGACGAAGAGGATGATGAAGACCTCGAAGAAGAGGACGAGGACGAAGACTGGGACGAGGACGAAGACGACGACTGGGACGACGACGATGAAGATCTCGACGACGACGACGATTACGGCGATCGCGACGAGTAACTGACCTCGCCCCATTCCGAACACCAATGCATCGGCTGAGTCGCTAAGATTCGGCCGGTGCATTTTTTTTGCGCGATCCGAAAGCTCCGCCGTTAGCCATGAACCCACTTCGCCTCGCATTGGTCGCCTCCGTGGCCGGCGTTTCGCTGTGGGGCTTGTTTTCGCTCCTCGATAACCTGCGCAAGCCTGAGCTGCTACGAACGCAGAAGGTGATCGCCATCAAGGGCTGCGAGCCCATGGAGTCGGACGAAGCGCAACGCATCTGTCCGCACCTGCAGTGCGAGAAGGCGCTGCTCGACTCAAAGGCGGTCGGCAGGACCGCTCAATTCCAAATCACCGTCGATCGCAAGGGAGCCACCCTGCAACTCGTGGGTGGACTAGCGGGAAGCGGCATCGGCGCAAGCTCGTTTGCCTGCCTCATAGACAATCGCAAGGTGGTCAGTGCGCGTCTGGTGGAACCCGCCGAACTCGAGACCTTGGCGGCCCAGGACGGCGACTGGTCGCTTTAGGCGACTGGTTCGACTGGAAGATATTTGCGAGCATCCCGCCATGCCAATCAGCGAAGACAGCATCGCCGCATTTCGCGGCATCGTGGGAGCGGACGGCATCCTCGAGTTGCCGTCGGACATCGAGCCCTTCTTGGTCGATCATCGCAAGCTCTATCGCGGTTCGACGCCGTGCGTGCTGCGCCCCAATAGCACCGAGCAAGTCTCGAAGATCCTGGCGCATTGCCATGAACACCGAATTGGGGTGGTCCCGGTCGGCGGGAACACCAGTTACTGCGGAGGCGCCACGCCCAGCAGCGATGGCAATCAGGTCGTCGTTTCGCTCGGCAGGATGCGCAAGGTTCGCGCGTTAGATCCCTTCAACTACACGATGACGCTCGAGGCAGGTTGCGTGCTCGCGGAAGCGCAGGAAGCGGCGGCTTCCGTCGAGCGGTTGTTCCCGCTGAGTCTTGGGTCAGAAGGCTCTTGCCAAATCGGCGGCAATCTGTCGACGAATGCGGGCGGCACAGCGGTACTTCGCTACGGGATGATGCGTGATCTGATCTTGGGCCTCGAAGTCGTCCTCCCCGATGGCCGCGTCCTGGAGTCGCTAAGTGGCCTGCGCAAGGACAACACCGGCTACGACTTGCGCGATCTATTCATCGGCGCGGAAGGCACGCTCGGCATCATCACTGCCGCGACCTGCAAGCTCTTCTCTAGACCCGCTTTCGTGACGACAGCATTCATCGCCGTTCCCAATCCTCAAGCTGCGGTGCGCCTGTTGGCGCGCCTGCGAGAAGCAACGAGCGATGCCGTGAGCACCTTCGAATTGATTCCGCGCATCGGTTTGGAGCTGGTACTCAAGCACATCAGCAACGTCCGCGATCCGTTGGACGAAAAGTATGCCTGGTATGTCTTGCTGGAGATTGGCACCGGCAAGCTCGCGCGCGATTTGCGCGAACAAGTGCAGGAAGAACTCGCCGCCGCAATGGAAGCAGGTGAACTCATCACTGCAGTGATCGCCGAGAGCGACGCGCAACGCGAAATGCTGTGGCGGATTAGGGAGACGATCCCCGAAGGACAGCGCCAAGACGGTCCCAGCATCAAGCACGACATTTCAGTGACCACGACCGAGTTGCCGCGCTTCATCGAGGAAGCAAGTGCGCTGATCCTAAAGATCGTGCCTGACGGCAGAATCGTGCCCTACGGGCACATGGGCGATGGGAACTTGCATTTCAATGTGAGCCCGCGCGAGGACTTCACCGGCGCACCAGCGCAATTCATGCAACTGGCCGAACCGATCCATCGCGCCGTGCACGATCTCATTGCACGCTTCGGCGGCAGCATCAGCGCGGAGCATGGCATTGGGCAACTGAAGCGAGACGAACTCGCGCGCTACAAGGACCCCGTCGCGCTTGCAGTGATGCGGGCAATCAAGCACACGCTCGATCCGCACGGGATCATGAATCCAGGCAAAGTGCTGTAGGGCCAATCGGAACTCGCAGGTCGATCCGGCGTTTGTCAGGATCATCCTGCGCGATTCCTGCTCATGGCGTTGAAACTCGGGACCGGGCTGATCGTCCTGATCGCCCTCGCAAAGCATTGCGTCGCGTTTGCTCAGGAGCCTCCCCCGACTGTCTCACCTCCCGCATCGTCCACTGCCGAAGCCACCAAACTCAACGGCTGGAGTCACACGGGGTTATTGCGTGGGCGCGATTTGACGCCCTTCGGTTTGTTGCGCTTGGACATGCTTCCGGCGCACACCGCCGACGCGAAGGCCGGCACGTGGACCTTCGAAGTTCAATACGCATATCAAAACACGTTCGTCATGAGCGACAACGTGCGCAATTATCTTGAGCAGCGCAACACGGGGCGTATTCCCCTGCGTCCGCAAGATGCAGCAGCAATTCTGGCCCTGCCGGGAGATGCGTACTACGTCGACGGCGAAGTTGGGCTCGCAGATCTCATCGTGCTGCGACGGTTGAGCTCATATTGGAGCGCCTACGTGACGGTCCCGTACATTCGTTACGGCGAAGGCGTATGGGACAGCACCGTTGAGTCTTTTCACAACGCGTTCGGCTTCAGCCAGCAAGGGCGCGATCTCGTTGCGCGCAATGAGTTTCAAATCGTGTACGGCGTCGGCGATGCGCAGTTCGTGCAACTCGATCGGCAGACCAAAGGCGGTCTCGGCGATCCGGTGATCGGCGTACGGTATTCGCTGCCGCAGCCGCGCTTCGGATGGGATGTGGTCGCAGAATTCGCCGCCAAGTTCGCCGTCGATGGCGAACGCACGCTGCTCTCAACCGGCCGCAACGACTACGGAGTGCAAGTGACCATGCAGCGACGCTTCGGTCGCACTGGTCGCCAGGCAACGTACATCAGCACCAGTGGTGTCTACTACGCCGGCGGGCCGGAAATTCCCGGTCGCAAAGCACAATTCATTCCGACGTTGATATTGGGCTACAGCTACGGACTCACGCATCGCACGAGCGTGATTCTGCAGGCCTATGTGAGCAAGAGCGTCGTGCAGGACACCAGCATCGATGAGCTGTCGGCGAACAAGTATCAGGCGAGCTTGGGCGTGCAATCTCGACGCAAGAACGTGCTCGTGAGTCTCGCGCTCACCGAGAACATTTCGAACTTCGGCAACACGCCGGATATCGGCGCGCAGCTTGGGATTGCGTATATGCCGGGAGCGAAGTGAATCGGTCGTAAGAGGCAAGCGCTATCGCGCAGGCAAGCCTAACGGCAAGCGAGCCGAAGGCAGGGAAGCCCGTTGGGCAGGCCAGAGAAGAAGTGGAAGCAACGCGCACCGCACTTGGAGAGCAGCTACCTTTGATGAGATGAGAGGGACACGGAAGTTCTTGCTGCCATCTGTCAACGCTCAACAGCAAACCAAGTTGTATCGCCCCCATCCCAACCTTCCCCCGCAAAGCGAGGGAAGGAGTCAGAGCGCCAGCACTCGGCTTCTAATTCCTACTTCTGCCCTGCGCGACAGCGCTCGCCTGCCAACGGCTTGCTTGCCGGTCAGGCTTGCCTGCGCGTCAGCGCTTGCCTCTTTGTCTTGTTTCTGGCCTGCCGACAGGCTTCCTTGCCCAACGGGCTTGCCTGCGAATCGCTTGCCTGCGCGCTAGCGCTTGCCTCTTTGTCTTCTTTCTGGCCTGCGCGTAAGCGCTTCCCTGCCCAACGGGCTTGCCTGCCGAAGGCTTACCTTGCGCGATAGCGCTTGCCTCTTACGACCCCCTCTCTCCCGTCACCCTCATCCACGCAAACCCAGTCGTCACCGGCGCCGACTGCGGCGCGTACCGGTACGAATTCACCCAAGCCGTAAGCGCATCTCGAACGCAGGCCGGTGCGTCAGAGAGCGAAAGATGGGCGACAGAGCCATCGGGCTGGACGGAGTAGTCGATATCGACGGGGGTGTTGACCACACAGTCGGATGCGATCTGCAGCGAACCCGCCGAGAGCAACTCTGGCCTCAGGGGTGGATCGGGAATGTGCCGCTGCGGTGCGGTTTGGCAGCCAGCGAGCACTGCGAGAACTAAAACAGGAAGTGTCTTGCGCAACATGGCATCAGCTCGAAAGATCACGATGC
>DASTSB010000125.1:0-4760 GCA_035760885.1 Steroidobacteraceae bacterium
CGACGCAGCGGATGCACTAGAAGATCAGGAGCAGTTTGATACGCGACCGAGAAGTCTTTGAACCCAGTCATCGCAACATCGAGATCCGTGCCTTCCGGGAACTCGAACGAGTCGAACCCACAGCGAGCCATGTAGAACACCTGATCGCGTTGGATCTTACCCACCGCACGCAGCTCGCCGGTGAAGTTATAGCGTTTGCGTAGCAGCTGAGCCTGGGTATAGCCGCGTCCTTCAGCGATACCGCTGAATTCGATTGCGACCAAACCGATGCGCAAGAAATCGTGCTCGAGCTCGGTGACCGGATCTGTCGGCCCCATACGCACGCCGAGCTTCCCATCCCACAACCACCAACGGGATCGTTCCTCTTTCCAGCGAGCGAATGGGAGGATCAGTGCGCGCTCGCGGCCCAGCGGATCTTCTTCCGCATAGCGCCAAGAGTCGACGACGATTTCACGCTGCTTGATGAGACGGCGCATATACACGTGCCTTGAAAGGTGCGATGCCAATGCGGCGGAAGGTATCGATGAAACGTTCGCCTTCGTCGCGTTCGGCAAGATAGACGCTCAGGATGCGGTCAACGACTTCCGCAACGTCAGCGTGGGGAACAGAAGGTCCGATGACTTGGCCCAGGGCCGCATCGGCGCCGCGCGATGAGCCGCCGAGCGTGATTTGATACCACTCCTCGCCGCTCTTATCGACGCCGAGAATGCCGATGTGACCGATGGAATGATGGCCGCAACCATTCATGCAGCCCGACATCTTCAACTCGATGTCGCCCAAGTCGTAAACGTAATCGAGATCGTCGAACCGCTCGTTGATTTGCTTCGCGATCGGAATCGACGTCGCATTCGCAAGCGCACAGAAGTCGAGCCCTGGACAGCAGATCATGTCGGTCAGCGTGCCGATGTTCGGCGTCGCGAGGTTCAACAACTTTAGCTTCTGCCACACTTCGAAGAGATCTTTCTGGCGCACATCGGCAAACAGCAGATTTTGATCGTGCGTCGAGCGAATCAAACCGAACGAGTAGCGATCCGCCATGTCCGCGAGCTGATCGAGCTGCTCAGCAGTGATGTCGCCTGGCGGGGAATCCGGCGCCTTGAGTGAAATGAAAGCAGCGCGGTAGCCGGCGACTTTGTGCCGCCGCGTGTTGCGCTGATACCAGTTGCGGAATTCTGTCGGGCGTCCCGAGAGTACATCCTCATCGATCAGCGATTCGTACCTGGGCGGTGCAAAGAACGCTTTGATGCGCTCGAACTCCGCGGGCTCGAACTTCGGCGCCGTATCGCGTGACGCTTGATACTCGGCTTCGACCATCTCGGCGAACTTTGCCGGACCAACCGCCTTGACGAGGATCTTGATGCGAGCCTTGTGAATGTTGTCGCGACGGCCTTCCATGTTGTACACGCGCAGGATCGCTTCCAGATATGCGAACAACTCCTGCTTCGGCAAGAACTCGCGAATCACATGACCGATGAGGGGCGTGCGACCCAGGCCACCACCCACGATCACTTCGAAACCAATCTCACCGGCGGCATTGCGCACCAAGTGCAGGCCGATGTCGTGAACCTTGGATGCTGCGCGATCTTGCGGCGAGCCTGTCACCGCGATTTTGAACTTGCGCGGCAAGTATGAGAATTCCGGATGCAGCGTCGCCCATTGACGAATGTATTCGCACCAAGGACGCGGATCTTCGAGTTCATCCGGCGCGATGCCCGCCAAGTGATCGGCCGTGACATTGCGGATGCAGTTGCCGCTCGTTTGGATCGAGTGCATCTGCACGGTCGCAAGCAATGCCAGGATGTCCGGGACGGACTCGAGCTTGGGCCAGTTGAATTGGATGTTCTGCCGCGTGCTGAAGTGGCCGTAACCATGGTCGTATTCGCGCGCGATGCGAGCCAGCATGCGAAATTGCCTGCTCGCCAACAAACCGTACGGCACCGAGATGCGAAGCATCGGTGCGTGACGTTGGATATAGAGCCCATTCCTTAGCCGCAGCGACCGGAAATCGTCTTCAGAAAGCTGACCAGCCAGAAAGCGGCGGGTTTGGTCGCGAAACTGCGCGACGCGCTCGTCGACGAGGCGCTGGTCGAGTTGGTCGTACTGATACATGCTCGCGACTGTAGCCGCGCGCCTGCACCACTCAAATTCGCTTTGGGTATGTGTAGATGACTGGTGTCGATGACCAAAATGGAACATTCAGCGCTGGCACTCAGCTCCAGCGCTCTAGGCAGACTCATCGCTTCTTGCGGACCACCCCTTCCTGGGCAACGGACGCGACTAAGTGTCCGGCGCGGTTGAAGATATTGCCGTGCGCGAACCCGCGCGAGCCGTTGGCCGAGGGGCTCTCCAATACATATAGGAGCCAATCGTCCACGCGCACGGGACGATGAAACCACATGGCGTGATCGATGCTGGCGAGCTGCAATCTTGAAGGATCTACACTCAAGCGAATGTCCAACGCGGCAGTGGAGAGCAAGTAGTAATCCGAGGCATAGGTGAGCACGCAGCGGTGCAGCCGCTCATCGTCGGGAAGCGGATCCAAGGTCCGAAACCAAATCTTCAGGTTCGGCACTTGCGGCAGTTCTGCTTGCGGATCGGGGAGCCCCGCGGGGCGAAACTCGAAGGGACGCCGCCGAATCAGAAAGGGCCGAGGCCGGTCCGGAGCGCGCTGGCGAAACTCATCGAGAGCCGTTGCCATGTCGGGGCACGACTCGGGTGCAGCGACATCCGGCATCGTCGCTTGGCGATCGATGCCGTCCTCGGCGACCTGAAACGATGCAGCGAGATGCAGCAGCTCGGCATCGCCTTGCATGGCCGACACGCGTCTGGATGCGAAACTGATGCCGTCACGCGCTCGATCCACGCGATAAAGGATGCGATCGGATGGATCTCCCGCCCGCAGAAAATACGCATGCAGCGAGTGAACGTGTCGATCTTCGATCGTCCCGTACGCAGCAGCCAACGCCTGGGCGAGGACGTGCCCCCCATAGAGGCGATGATGTCCCGGATCGCGCCCCTCGCCTTCGAAGCAGTTCTCCTCGACCTGCTTCAACTCCAAGATCTGCAGTAGATCCGCGACGAGCGGATTCATTGCGACTCGGCAGGCGGAGCGACACCCAGACGCTTGTGCATGATCGGACTCGTCGTCGTGTACTGCAGTGGGATCTTCTTCGCCGGATTGATGTGGGCCGCCACAGCAAATGCTGCTAGAGCTGCCTCATGAAAACCCGAGAGGATCAACTTCTTCTTGCCCGGATAGGTGTTCACGTCGCCGACGGCAAACACTCCGGGAATGTTCGTCTGAAATTTTTCGGTATCGACTTGGATCGCGCGCTTGTCGATCGCGAGTCCCCATTCCGCAATCGGCCCGAGCTTCGGACTCAAGCCGAAGAATGCGAGCACATGATCGGCTTCCAAGTCGTGATGCGACCCATCCGTACCTTTCACGCGCACGCCGACGAATTCGTCGCCGCTGCTCAGGATCGACTGCGCCGTGCCTTCGATGTGCTGCATGCTGCCCGTGCTGACGAGATCTCGCATCTTTGCGACTGAGGCCGGTGCCCCGCGAAACTCCGCACGACGATGCACAAGCGTGAGACTGCGTGCTTTGCCTGCGAACTCCAGCGTCCAATCCAACGCCGAATCGCCACCGCCGAAAATGACGAGACGTTTGCCGACGAAGTCAGCCGCGCTTTTCACTTTGTAGTGGATGTGACGCCCTTCGAACGGCTCGCTGCCTTCGGCGCCGAGGCGGCGCGGCTGAAACGAACCGAGCCCGCCTGCGATGATCACGGTCTTGGTGTGAAAGCGCGTGTCTAGAGACGTTCGCAAGAGAAACGTGTGATCTTCCAGCACTTCGAGGTGCGTGACCTCTTGCCCCAAGTGGTACTGCGCATTGAACGGCTTGGTCTGTTCGAGTAACCGGTCGATCAACTCTTGCGCACCGCACACCGGCAGCGCGGGAATGTCATAGATGGGCTTCTCAGGATACAGCTCGCTGCACTGCCCGCCTGGATGCTTCAACGAATCGATGATGTGAGCGTGAATGCCCAGCAATCCCAATTCGAAAATCTGAAAAATGCCGCATGGCCCGGCACCCACGATCACGGTGTCGGTCTGAATTGCGCCTGCGGTCTTGCTTGCTGTGCTTTCGGTCACGAATCGCCTCCTGAGGTTCAAGAGGCGATTCTAGAGAAAGAGCGGCGAAAACGTGAGGGCGAGCGAGCTCGCGTGAGCTGCTTCGCGGTGAAGGGCGTAGCTACCGTGCCCCAAGCTTCACGTGCGAAGCGCCTTCACCTTCTCACTCCCTCACTTGCTCACCATCAAACTCCCGCTGTGACGGCGCGCGGCGTATCTTCCCGCGTAACAACCGTGCGACGCAGCGGCCGTGTGCCATCGCGTATCTCTTCCAAGGTTTTCAGAATTCTCTCGCAACCGAGTGCAATGAGGCCGACACCCGCGAATACGCCTGCGGCAATAGCCGTCATCACGCCGCCGCTTTGGCTGAAGATGAAGAGCACCGCCATGCCGAACGCCCACGCCAAAATGCCTACGGTAATCAGAAACGGTCGCATAACATTTCTCCACGGTTTCGACGTAATAGAAATGCAGCGCTCGCAAGCGCTGTTCCGCATAATCGGGCGGCCCAGTATGTAGATCCTCCAATCCCTTTAGCGAGCCAGTCATGCGCGTCAAAGTAAACGGTGAAGAACACGTGCTCGAGAATGTGGACCCGTCAACGCCATTGCTGTGGGTGTTGC
>DASTSB010000126.1:0-9162 GCA_035760885.1 Steroidobacteraceae bacterium
CCGACAGCGGTTGACACAGACTGGCAGCTTGGCAATCTGCCCGCCCGATCCGGACTCGATGCAGTGAACGAGCTTTAGTTTGAATACGCCCACTCCAGTGCAGATCCAGCCTCCCCGCGGTATGAACGATGTTCTACCGGCCGACATCCACGCCTGGCAGCGTCTCGAGCGCATCGCGCGCGAATTATTCGCTGCTTACGCGTACCGCGAGATTCGCGTGCCGATCGTCGAGCACACGGGCTTGTTCAAACGCTCCATCGGCGAGTTCACGGACATCGTTCAAAAGGAGATGTTCACCTTCGAGGATCCAGGTGGCGATTCATTGACGCTGCGGCCGGAGGCAACGGCCGGGATCGTGCGCGCCATGATCACGAACGGACTGTTGCACAACCAGAAGCAGCGCGTGTGGTGCGCAGGTCCGATGTTCCGCCACGAGAAACCGCAGCGCGGACGCTTCCGGCAGTTTTATCAGCTCGACGTCGAGGCGTTCGGCTATGCCGGTCCCGACATTGATGCCGAACTCATCATGCTGAGCTCGCGTCTGCTGCGAACGGTCGGCGTCGAGCGCCTGGAGTTGAATTTGAATTCGCTCGGCACGCCCGAATCCCGGCGTGTCTATCGCGACAAACTGCGCGAGTATTTCAGCGCACATAAGTCGAAGTTAGATGCGGACAGTCTGCGCCGGTTAGAGGGCAATCCATTGCGAATCCTCGATAGCAAGAATCCGGAACTGCACGATCTGATCGCCGGCGCTCCGGTACTTACAGAGTATTTGGATGGAGCCTCGCGTCAGCATTTCCAGGGCTTGTGCCGGCACCTCGATGCAGTCGGAATTCGCTACGTGGTGAACCCAAGGCTGGTGCGAGGGCTCGATTACTACACCCACACGGTATTCGAATGGGTGACGACGGAACTTGGATCTCAAGGCGCCGTCTGTTCTGGTGGACGCTACGACGGGCTCGTCACGCAACTTGGCGGCGAACCCACTCCGGCGATGGGCTGGGCTTTGGGTCAGGAACGCCTCGTCGAGCTGCTTAAAGTGCAGCGCGGTGACTCGCAGGCTGACGCACCGGATCTCTATTTCGTGATTGCTGGCGAACGCGCTGTAGCTGCGGGCCTGGGATTGGCCGAGACACTGCGGGACGAGATGACAACGGTTCGTATCGAAACGAACTGCGGGGGCGGCAGTTTCAAATCGCAGATGAAGCGAGCCGATAAGAGTGGTGCGAAGTTTGCGCTGATCTTGGGCGATACCGAAGTCGAGCGCCGCATCGTGGGACTGAAATCGCTACGCGTCGAAGCACCGCAGATCGAAGTCTCATGGGCTGAACTGCCCAACGTATTGGCGCAGAAGCTCTCTGCGTGAAGATGGCAACCCTTTCGACTACTAAGCAAAGAACGTGACGTATGGTTGAAGACTATTTGACGGATCGCGATCAAGAAGAAGCGCTGCGCAATTGGTGGCGCGAAAACTGGCGCTGGATCGTGGCCGGCGTGGTGCTGGGCTTAGGCATTCTCGGCGGTTGGCAGTACTGGCAGAACCGTCAAGCCCAGGAGCATCGCGAAGCAGCCCAGGATTACAGGAAATTCGAAGACGCCGCGACGGCGCAGAATCTCCAGCAGGAAGAAGCGGTGTTGAAAACCTTGGCTGCAGGGCATGAAAGCTCTCCATACACGCAACAGGCGCGGCTGGAACTCGCGAAGGCATACAGCGATGCGAGCCAATTCGAGAAGGCGCTCCCGTTGTTGCAGTCCGTTGTCGACGGCGCTCGCGATGAGGAGCTAGCTCAAGTTGCGAAACTGCGCCTGGCCCGAATGCAGATTCAGCTTGGCAAGCACGATGAAGCGCTCAAGATGCTCGAGCCGGAGAAGGCCGGCGCATTCGTCGCGCAGGTGCGGGAGGTTCGCGGCGATGCACTCGTTGCCAAGGGCGATCTGGAAGGCGCGCGCGCCGAGTACGCGGCGGCTTTAGCTGCCAATGATGACGCTTCGATCGATCGCACGCTGCTGGAATTGAAGCAGCAGGATATCGGCGGCACAGCGGCGAAGCCGGCTGCACAGGTTGCACCATGATCGAATCATTCGCTGCCTCGGCGCGCCGACTGCGGTCATACCTCGTAATCGGTTGTGCGTCAGTGTTGCTGGTGGCCGCCGGTTGCAGTGACAAAGACCCAGATCCGCCGGCGAAGCTAGGCCCCATCACGTCCAAGTTGAACGTCAAGAGCTTGTGGAGCACCGGCCTTGGCGGGGATGCGAAACGCTTGAGGCTGGCGCTACGACCAGTGGTCGTCGACCAGAAGCTGTACGCAGCCTCGCACGATGGCGAAGTCATCGCGGTGACGACGGCAAACGGCCGACGCATTTGGAACGTGAAAACCAAATTGCCGCTGTCGGCGGGTCCGGAGGTGGGCAACGGTACGTTGATTGTGGGTTCGAGCGACGGAGACATTTTGGCGCTCGATGCGGCAACGGGTAAGGAGCGTTGGCGCAAGACGATCGCCAGTGAAATCCTGGCGCGGCCGTTGATCGTCCACGATCTGGTGGTCGTGCGGACGGTGGACGGTCATTTGGAAGGCCTATCGCTTGAAGATGGTTCATCCAAGTGGGTCGTCGATCAGCAAGTGCCGCGACTGACGTTGCGAGGCACGGCGCCGCCGGTGCTCGCCAACGATCGCGTCGTGGCGGGGTTCGATAACGGTCGCGTCATTGCCGTCGATCCGCGCAGCGGAGATGTCCTGTGGGACACGGTCGTAAACGCGCCGCATGGACGAACCGAATTGGAACGTCTGGCGGATATCGACTCTCCGGCGCGCGTGTCGGGCGATGATGTCTTCGTGGTTGGATTCCAAGGTCGAATGGCGATGCTGGCGCTGGACTCTGGACAGATCTGGTGGGCTCGCGATGCATCGAGCTATCGCGGCTTCGCGATGGATGAGGACACGATCTACCTGACCAACTCCGATAGCGAGGTGGTCGCGATGAAGAGATCCGACGGCGCAGTACTGTGGGAACAGAAGGGGCTCCGCAAACGCGGGCTCACTGCGCCAGCGATCGACGGCAATGCACTCGTGGTCGGCGACTTTGAAGGCTATCTACACTGGCTCGACAAAAACACCGGCGAAATCATCGCTCGCGAAAAGGCGGGCGGCGACCGTATTACGAACTCTGCCGTCACCACCGAAGCAGGTGTGTTCGTGCAAAGCGATTCAGGCAAGCTGCTTGCCTTCCGTTCGACACCGCGCGCGGAGAAACACCGTACGGCGAAGAACGAGCAGTAACCCAAGCGAAGGCCGATCATGTTGCCCGTTATTGCTCTGGTCGGCCGGCCGAATGTCGGCAAGTCGACGCTCTTCAATGTCCTCACCGGGACTCGCGATGCATTGGTGGCGGATCTCCCAGGCCTCACCCGAGATCGAAAGTATGGTTATGGGCGCAATGGGCCCGTACCGTACTTGGTCGTTGACACGGGTGGATTGGTCACTGAGGCGCACGGCATCGAAGAATTGATGGCGCGGCAAACGCTGCGAGCCATCGAAGAAGCAGATCGCGTTCTTTTTCTCGTCGATGCTCGTGAAGGGCTGACGCCAACCGACCACTTCGTTGCCCAAACCCTGCGGAAGCTGGGCAAACACGTGATCGTGGTTGCGAACAAGGCGGAAGGCTTGGACGCAGCGAATGCGTCGGCCGACTTCTATCAGCTCGGTTTCGGTGAACCCCAAGCGATTTCCTCTGCGCACGGCGATGGCGTTCGCGCGTTGCTGGAACGAACCCTCGGCGGATTCGAAGCCACTGAAAGCGCTCCTGAAACGAACGACGAGATCCGGGTCGCGGTGATCGGCAGACCGAATGTCGGCAAATCGACTTTGATCAATCGGCTGCTCGGCGAAGAGCGTCTGATTGCATACGACCAACCCGGCACGACGCGCGATGCGGTGTTCGTACCGTTCGAACGCGAAGGCCGTCGTTATACGTTAATCGACACGGCTGGCGTGCGTCGCCGGGCTCGCGTCGAAGAGGCGATAGAGAAGTTCAGCGTCATCAAGGCGCTGCAAGCCGTCGATTCGGCGCACGTGGTGATCGGCGTAATCGATGCTCACGACACGGTCGCAGAGCAAGATGCCAGTCTGTTCGGCATGGTCGCCGAACGTGGTCGCGCGCTGTTGATTGCCGTGAATAAATGGGACGGCATTCCGACGGATAAGCGCGATGAAATCCGCACCGGCTTGGATTTGCGCTTGCCGTTTTTGGACTTTGCGCCCATTCACTTCATCTCGGCGCTGCACGGCACCGGCGTTGGCGAACTCATCCGAGCGGTTGCACATGCTTACGACGCCGCCATGCGCGAGATGTCCACGCCCGATCTCACGCGCGTGCTGGAGACAGCGATTCAGCAGCACCAGCCCCCTTTGGTCCGCGGTCGCCGCATCAAACTTCGTTATGCACACCAAGGCGGTCGTAATCCGCCCATCATCGTCGTGCACGGCAATCAGGTGCAGCACGTTCCCGATGCATACAAACGCTACCTCGGTAATGTCTTTCGCAAGAACTTCCGCCTTGAGGGCACTCCTGTGCGGGTGGAATTCCGCTCTGACGAGAACCCCTTCAAGGGCAAGCGCAATCCGCTCACGCCGCGCCAGCAGAGATCGCGCAAACGCTTGATGCAGAGAGCAAGGGGAAGGAACTGAGGGCAAATTGTGTGAAGTGTCGAGTGTGAAGTGCATCAAGCCTTGTGCCCCTCACACGTACACCTCACACACTACACATGACACCTCACACTTCATCACCGATGATTCTTACCTGACAACGCGCAGTTCTCACGTTGATGGATGCTTCGTCCTACAATCGGCCTCAACATCGCATTCCAGAATTCCTATGTCCGCCGCGAGAAAAACCCTCAAGCTGACTCGACCCTTCGAGATGCGCCGCGGGGGCGCCTTGCAAGGCGTGGAGATTGCGTACGAGACGTGGGGAGACATGGCGTTCTGTTACGACAACGCCATCATGATCTTCACCGGCTTGTCGCCCTCGGCTCACGCAGCATCTTCAACTGAAGATCCATCGCCCGGCTGGTGGGAAGACATGATCGGGCCGGGCCGCCCCATCGACACGCGACGCTTCTTTGTCATCTGCGTGAACTCTCTAGGCAGTCCGTTTGGCTCGACATCGCCCGCGTCGATCAATCCCGGAACGGGCCATCCCTACCGACTCACGTTTCCCGTACTCACCGTGGAAGACATCGCGAGAACTGGCTATGAAGTTGCAGCATCGCTGGGCGTGAAGAAACTTGCCGCTGTCATCGGACCGTCGCTCGGCGGCATGACTGTGCTGGCCTACTGCGCACTGTTTCCGGGCTCGGCCCGTAGCGTCGTGTCGATTTCTGCATCGGCTCGCTCCGTGCCATTCGCAATTGCGATGCGCTCGCTACAGCGCGAAATCATTCGTCGCGATCCTGCATGGCGCGATGGCAATTACACGCACGATGCGATGCCCGTTACGGGAATGCAGCTCGCGCGCAAGCTCGGCATGATCACGTACCGATCGGCGAAAGAATGGGCGCTGCGTTTCGGTCGCGAGCGCGCGAACGTCGAGCGCAAACCCGGCGATCCGTTTGGAATTGATTTCGAAGTCGAGTCGTATTTGGAAAACCACGCCGCGAAATTTACCGGTCAATACGATCCGAATTGCTACTTGTATATCTCGCGCGCGATGGATCTGTTCGATCTCGCTGATCACGGCGGCTCGGTCGCGGAAGCATTGCGGCGTTTCACTGTGGATCGAGCCTTGATCATTGGCGTCGAAACCGATTTGCTATTTCCGATCGAACAACAGCAAGAACTCGCAGACGGCTTGGCCGCTGGCGGCAAAGAGGTTCACTTCGCGCGGCTGTCGTCGCTGCAAGGCCATGACTCATTCTTGGTCGACATGGATCGTTTCCGACCGGTGATCGCCGATTTCTTGAGCAAGCTCTAACCGAGGCCGCTGGATGAATTGGATTGAGCGCGATGCAAACTCGGTGTGGCATGGCTTTACGCAGATGTCGTGCTATGCCGAGAACGCGCCTGTCATCGTAGAGCGCGCGGAAGGACGCGAGCTCATCGACGTCGATGGCAAGCGGTATTTCGATGCGATTTCTTCGCTTTGGCTCACGACGCTCGGCCATCACATTCCCGAACTGGATCAAGCCGCACGTGAGCAACTCGAACGAGTGGCGCATACGACGATGCTCGGCAACGGCAATCGCGTCGTCATTGAGTTTGCAGAAGAATTGCTGAAGCGCGTACCGGTCGATCGCGGTCATGCCCTATTCGCCTCCGACGGCGCATCTGCAGTCGAACAAGCGCTGAAAATCGCATTTCAATACTGGGCGAATCTAGGCATTGCGGGCCGATCGACGTATCTCGCATTCGGCGACGCGTATCACGGCGATACTGTGGGTGGCATCTCGCTAGGAGGCGGCGGATTCGGTACGACGGTGTTCGATCCGCTGCGTTTCCCCGTGCTGCGTGCACCTTCATTCTCGCAACCGCACGCTCCGAAGATCGCGGCTGAACTCGTTCGCGAGCACGCGTCGAAACTTGCCGCAGTTGTTGTTGAACCTCTGGTGCAAGGTGCCGCAGGTGTGTTGGTCGCGAAGCGCGAAGACTTCGCGGCCTTGCGGAGTGCGTGTGACGAAACCGGCGTGCTGCTCGTCTGCGATGAAGTCGCGACGGGCTTCGGTCGCACTGGAACGCTGTTCGCGTCCGAACAGTGCGGATTGCGACCGGACATCCTTTGTGTCGGAAAGGGCATCACCGGCGGTTACTTGCCCATGTCTGCGACGGTGGCAAACGATCGCGTATATCGCACGTTTCTGGGGCCCGATCTAAGTGAGCGAACGCTGTATCACGGGCATTCCTACGGAGGCAACGCGCTTGCGGCAGCAGTGGCCCTCAAGCATTTGCAGTTGATGGACCAATGGGCGGTTCTCGAGAATGTGCGCGCTCGGGCAGCCCAAGTCGATTCACTGCTCAAGCAACGCATCGCGATGCACCCTGCCGTGAAAGAGATCCGCAATGTCGGCTTGATGATTGCCGTTGAGCTTCGCGATGGCGCGAGCGAATCTCGTGTCGCACGGCGCGCCTGCGCTGCTGCTGTGCGTAAGGGCGTACTGCTGCGCTCGTTAGGTCCGAACATCATCATCGTTCCACCGCTGACGACGACTGCGGATGAAATCGAACTCATCGTGAGCACCTTGCGCGCAGCGTTGGATGAGGTTTGCACGTGAGTGACTGGCGCGAATGGGCACGAGGTAAACTCGCAGCAGTCCGTCGCGCTAATCGTTGGCGAAGTACCTCGGTATTCGACGGAGCCGGTGTCAGCGGGAAGGTCGACGGGCGCTCCGTCGTAAGCTTTGCGTCCAATGACTATCTAGGACTTAGCGCGCATCCTCACGTTCGAGCCGCCGCTATCGATGCCATCCAGAAGTGGGGAGCGGGGTCGACAGCATCGAGACTCGTGACCGGCACGAGGCCAATTCATCATCAATTGGAAGCAGCGCTCGCCGCGTGGCAGGGAGTCGAACGCGCAGTGCTATTCCCAACCGGCTATGCCGCCAATCTCGGGGCGTTGCAGGTATTTGCAGGACCGGACGCGACAATCTTCTGCGATGAGCTCAATCACGCGTCGCTGATAGATGGTTGTCGCGCTTCACGCGGCGAGACGGTGATGTTTCGCCATAACGATCTTCAACACCTTGAGGCTTTGCTCGCGGCGAATGCGAGCAAGAAGATCATCGTCACTGAAGCCGTGTTCTCGATGGACGGCGACTCGCCTGATCTGCACCGGCTCGCGGAATTGTGCATCCAGCATCACGCACTGCTCCTTCTTGATGAGGCGCACGCCGTGTTGGGCCCTGTGCTTCCCGACGAATTTGCTGAGCTCGAATGTCTGCGCGTCGGAACGCTGTCGAAGACTCTTGGTGCGCTGGGCGGATGGGTGGCAGGCGCCAGCGAGTTCATTGATTTGCTAGTCAATCGGGCGCGCACGTACATCTTTACAACTGCACCAACGCCGGCGGATATGGCGGCCGCGTTGGCCGCATTGCAGATATTCACGAGCCAAGAGGGCGAACGTTTACGCAGTCAACTGCGGCGAAATGTGCAGCGGATAAAGCCGGGACACGCGTCACCGATCATTCCAGTCATTTTTGGCGATGAAGAAGCCGCACTTTCGGCCTCACGCCTACTGATGGATGAGGGGCTGTATGTGCCCGCGATTCGCCCTCCAACCGTGCCGTTGGGTACCGCACGATTGCGGGTTGCGCTTTCCGCTCTGCACACTGATGAGATGATCGACAAGCTGCGCACTTCGCTCGCGCGTGTGACGCCAGAGATCGTGCATGCGTAGCAAACCGATCTTCCTCGCCGTTGTGGGCACAGGTACCGAGGTGGGAAAGACCTGGGCAAGTTGCGAGCTCTTGCGACAAGCACGCGAGCTCGGTGTGACCGTGAGCGCGCGCAAGCCCGCGCAGTCTTTCGAGGGTTCGGGCCCGACCGATGCGGATCTGTTGAGCGCAGCGAGCGGTGAATCGCCGATCGAGGTTTGTCCTGCGCATCGGTCGTATCCGATCCCGATGGCGCCGCCGATGGCAGCGGAAGTGTTGGCGCGATCCCGAATCGCGCTGAAAGATCTCGCGGCTGAACTGCGATGGAAACCCGAGGCCCAATTGCGGTTGCTCGAAACCGCGGGCGGTTTACGCTCACCCATCGCTCACGACGGCGATAACTTGGATCTGGTAATGCTTCTGCATCCGACGCACGTACTCTTGGTCGCTGATGCAGGATTGGGCACGATCAACTCCGTGCGATTGTGTCTGTCGCAGCTCGACGGGCTACAAACGATCGTCCTTCTCAATCGCTTTGATCGGCACAGCGACTTACATCGGCGCAATTACGAGTGGCTGAAAGTGCGCGATGGATTCGACGTGATTGTGGATGTGAGGGAGTGGGTTGAGCGGATGGGAGGGTAGGCGGCGGGAAACGGGAGCCGTGGATCAGGGTTCGGGGTTCGTCAAGCGAGAAACGGGGAACGGGGAACCGGGAACGGGGAACGGTCATCGTGAGCCGTGGATCGGGGTTCGTGGTTCGTAAAGGTGGGAAACGGCCGCTCTCGGCATCTTGCCTT
>DASTSB010000127.1:0-10041 GCA_035760885.1 Steroidobacteraceae bacterium
GTCGCGCGACGGTGCCTACCATCAAGGCACCGTTTGGCCGTGGCTCATCGGCCATTTCGTCGATGCGTATCTGCAAGTCCATCGCGATCGGGCTGCCGCCCGCGAGTTGTTGAATGCCTTCCCCGAACATCTGAACGATGCAGGCGTCGGCAGCATCAGCGAGATCTTCGATGCCGAACCGCCTCATGATCCCGGCGGCTGCATCGCGCAGGCTTGGAGCGTCGCCGAAGTGCTGCGGGCGTGGATCAAGACAGGAAGAGAGTAGCAATTTCCACGGGAAACACCGCGCGCAGCGGGTCCTACTGCCACCGGCCAACGGTAACCCGTAAACGCAAAGAAGAATTTCCACCGAGGCCACGGAGAGCACGGAGCTTTCTGGCTAATCCCCAGTCACCAGTCAGTAGTCACTCCAAGATCTCTGGCCTGCGCGCAGCGCTTCCCTGCCCAACGGGCTTGCCTGCCGAAGGCTTACCTTGCGCGTGAGCGCTTGCCTCCTAGTGCGTTCTGCCCTGACGCCAGTCCTTCCTGACGCCACGCGTCCCTCCTGCCGATAGGCCTTCGTGACGACAACGTCGTCCGTCCTTGATCCTCACACCTCTCACCTCACACCTCACACCTCACACCTCACACCTCTCACCTCACATGCCCGCTCTCCGGACGCGCTTGGAACTCTATACATAGTCAACTCATTTCTCTGCGGCAGTCCGCATTGCTATTTCAACCAAGGAGCTACCATGGCCCGTTCCACGCCCAGCCGCGCAAGCGATGCACCGCGCGATGCTATTGCGCTACTGAAGCAAGACCATCGCACAGTGGAAGCGCTGTTCGATCAATTCGAAGACGCCGACGAAAGCGAGCAATCGCAACTTGCCGAGCGCGTTTGCCAACTGCTAACCGTTCATACGCAAATCGAAGAGGAGATCCTCTACCCCGCCGCAAAGGAAGCGTTCGGTGAAGACGAGGAGGAAGAGGATTTGGTGATTGAAGCTCAGGTCGAGCACAACTCCGCCAAAGAACTGATCGCTCGCATCGAAGGCATGACGCCCGATGACGAAACCTTCAAGGCGACCGTAACCGTCTTGGGCGAGTACGTGAAGCATCACGTCAAGGAGGAAGAAAACGAGATGTTCCCGGCGCTGAAGAAGAGCGAACTGGACTTGAAGGAACTCGGCTCGCAGCTTCAAGAGCGCAAGCTCGCGTTGATGGAACAGCTCGGAATCGAGGAAGAAGAAGCTCCGGCAGCGAAGAAGAGCACGTCCCGTTCTTCCAGCCGCTCAGCCAGCTCCTCGAAGAGCCGCCAAGCTCGCGCTGGAGGCCGCAGCAAGTCGGCATCGTCTCGCAACTCCGGCAGTCGGTCCGCGAAGCACTAAGCATCTCGCTGCGTAGCAGCGAGATGCTGTCACGGGTCACGAGTCATAGGTCACGAGTGCAGACAGCATCGCTCGTGGCGCTTGGCTCGTGACTCGGACGAAACGCAAAGCGCATAAGGAAGAACCGAGTGTGTAAAGTGTGGCGGGTGTGAGGTGTACACGAGTCTCAGCTCTGGTGTTCAGACTCGTGAGTTGTAAGCCTTGACCCGGGACGAAAAAGAATCTCACACCTGACTGGTGACTGCTGACTAGTGACTGGGGACTAGTGACTGGGTAAACACTTTAGCTCGTACCATCCTGTTATTCCCGTTCATCCCGTCTGCGCGAGTGACTGCCTCCTGCGTGACCTCGGTGGAATTCTGCCTTCCGTTTACGGGATACCGTTGGCAGTTGGCAGCAGGACCCGCTTCGCGAAGGAGTGCAGCTCACACCCCACACTTCACACGTTTCGCTCAGTCAATCGCGAGGGTGCCACGGAGGTCATCCCCCTCTCCCGGACTTCGTCCGACCACCAAGGGGCACCAAGGGGAGAGGTGAAAGAGCACGCTCTCGCGTGTGTAGCGCGTGCGGTAAGGCTCCGTCATCCTTCCGCTTTCATTCCGTCCCGACGTTAGTACTTCCCGACGCGAAGCGTCCGTGCTTTCCTTCTCTGACCTGACGACGTCCTTCCTGATGCGTGAGCGTCCCTCCTGCCGACAGGCCATCCTGACGACAAAGTTGTCCGTCATTGCTCCGGTCTGTCCCGACGAAGTCCTTCCCGATGCGACAGCATCCTTCTCGACGTTAGTCCTTCCCGACGCGAAGCGTCCGTCCTTTCCTTTCTCTGTCCTGCCGCCGTCCTTCCTGACGCGTGAGCGTCCTACCTGACGTCAGTCCTTCCTGATCGCGAAGCGATCCGTCGTGCCACTCGTTGCTCTATGTGCACTTTGTGTTGCGTCCGACCCCTCGCCCAGTTACCGCGCTTCGCGCGGATCCTTTTTCCTACCGCGCGAATTTACAACTCGGTGTTGTCGAGGAGAGCGTCATGTCGACCTCAGGCGTATCGGGATTTCGGAAGTTCGCGGTTCGCACTGCGGAGATCGTCGGTTCGAGCGGGGCGTTCACCGCGGCCATCCTGATCATCACCGCGTGGGCAGTGTCGGGTCCGCTTTTTCACTACTCGGACGCGTGGCAGCTCTACATCAACACGGGAACCACGATCGTGACGTTCTTGATGGTGTTTCTGATTCAGTACACGCAGAACCGCGATGCGAAGGCCATGCATCTCAAACTGGATGAACTGCTACGGGCGGTGCACGGAGCGCGCACTGAGATGGTGAATCTCAAGGATATGTCGGATGAAGATTTGCTGAAGCTCGAGAAGGCGTTCGATCGCCTGGCGCGATTCGCGGCTCGTGCAAAAGAAGTCGATCCTGAAGCGAATTCGGTCCAGGAACTCTCGAGCAATCTTGCAACGCGCGCTCGCAAGGAGCGCACGTCAAGCTAAGCGCATTGCCGCCGAGGCCGGCGCGTATCGTTCGAGCACCTCATCGAGCTCTTTGGGATTCACGGGCTTGGTGATGTAGTCATCCATCCCCACCTGCAGGCAGCGCTCGCGATCGCCGCTCATCGCATGGGCGGTGAGCGCCACAATGGGCGTTCGCATTCCGTGCGCCTCACGACGGCGAATCTCGCGCGTCGCTTGCAAGCCGTCCATCTCCGGCATTTGCACGTCCATGAAGATCAAATCGAAGCGATCCGCCTGGAACATCTCGACTGCGAATTTTCCATTTCCGGCGACAACGACGCGATGCCCACGCTTGGCGAGCAAGCGCTGCATCACCATCTGATTCACCGCATTGTCCTCCGCGAGCAAGATGTGCAAACCGCCTGTCGCGGTTTCGACGCCTGGCTGCGTGCGATTCAGCGCGTGGTCGGAGGCGATCTTGCGATCAACCATTCGCACCAGCAGCGACTGCAGCTCTTGCGCCCTGAAAGGCTTCACCAGGTAGCTACCGATGCCGGCGGCACGACAACGCTGCGCATCGACACGTTGACTCGCGGACGTAAGCATCATGACGAAGCTCGGCAGTGCACCCGCGCGAGCACGCACTTCCTGAACAACCGCCAAACCGTCATCTGGCAAGCTCATATCGACCAGCAGCACGGTTTGCCCTTCGCTCGCCTCCGCGCGATCGAGCCAGTGCGATGCCGCAGCACTGCTTGCAACGGCGTCAGCGCGTATGTCCCAAGAGTTGAGCAAGGACACCAACACCTCGCGCTGACCCTGGTTGTCATCGACAACGAGCACGCGAACGCTCTGCAGAGCCTTCGGCGTCGGCGCGCGCGCCGCAGCAACGATCCGCACGCGAGAAGTGAAGTGGAATGCGCTGCCCCGCCCCAATTCGCTCTCCAGCCAGATGCGGCCTTGCATCATCGCGACGAGACGCGAAGAGATCGTGAGACCCAGACCGGTGCCGCCATACTGACGCGTCGTCGACGAATCGGCCTGCACGAATGGATTGAAGATCGACTGCTGACGGTCGGGCGCGATGCCAATGCCAGTGTCGACCACCGAGAATTTCAGCACGGCCATCTGTCCTGCAGCCTCCTCCACGCGGACGCGCACGATCACCTCGCCTCGTTGCGTGAACTTGACTGCGTTGCCCGCGAGATTGAGGACGATTTGACGCAGTCGATTTGCATCGGTCATCACAAGTTCCGGGACATCCGGCGCAATGTCGCAAATCAATTCCAGACCCTTTTGATGAGCACGTAGAGCGAGCGTTTTCAGCGATCCTTCGATCACTTCGCGGATATTCGTTTCGGTTGCATCCAGCTGTAGATGACCGGCTTCGATCTTCGAGAAGTCGAGAATGTCGTTGATGACGGTGAGCAGGCCATCTGCGGAAAGCTTCACGGTCTCGAGATACTCCCGCTGCTCGCGCGACAAATCCGTGTCGAGGCACAAATCGCTCATCCCGATGATGCCGTTCAGCGGCGTACGGATTTCATGCGACATGTTCGCGAGAAATTCGCTCTTCGCCTTGTTCGCAGCCTCTGCAGCTTCTCGCGCAGTGAGCAAGGTGCGTTCCGCTTCTTTGTGCAACGTGATGTCGTTCGAAACGCTTAACACATGGGTCACGGCGCCTTGCGTGTCCGCGATGGGACGCTTGACGGTGTGCAGCCAAAGTTTGCGCCCATCGGCCACCGTGAACTCTTGATCGTGCAGAACCTTCTCAGCGCCCTCTGCAAGCACGCGTGCATCGTGATTCTCGTGTGCGTGAGCCTCGGGAGGCGCAATACCTGCCTCGACTTCGGTCTTACCGATGAGTTGATCCGGATCCGCTCGCAACGCCTCCGCCATGGCGCGATTGGTCAATGTGAAACGCTGCTGGCGATCTTTGACGAAGATGAAGTTCGGACACATGTCGATGACTTGCCGCAGGAACGTGCGTTGCGAATCGATCTCTGCAGTCTGCTGATGGACGCGGCGGCGAAGCACCACCACCCAGAGCGACACCACGCATACCGACAGCAACAGCAGCGACAACACTGGCCAAGAGCGACGCAAGCCGCCGAATGCGGACTTGCTGATCAGCCGCACATCCTCGGGGGAACGCATCAGGATCGTGAACGAGCTTGGGACCGAGTTGAAATCGCGATAGAACACATCCACGAGCGGCTTGCGTTGCACCGAACAGATGCCGGTCACGCGGATCACACTGCCTTCCGTGAACGTGGGCAGAGCGAGCGTGTCATCGAGCTGCGCATTGAACAACGCGTAACCCGACTGCAGGACCAGCGTTTGCTTGCTCGCTGTACCTACTTGGCTCACGACACGTGCATCGATCTGCACCAACCGATTGTCGTACTCGCCGTTCAACACGTCGCTGCCGCTGATGAGTTTGGGTGCCAGCACTAGCGGCTCCTTGCTGCGCTTGATCACTGCATCGGTGAGCTTCGGCCCGAAATCGCTCGGGGTTGGATAGCCGACCGCTTCGATGCTGTCTCCGGGGGCGACTCTGAAGCGCGCATCGCGAGTAATGACCTGAACTGAGCCGGTTTCGTCCTCGACATAAACAGCGTCCGGCGTGCGCAACGTGACCACACCCGTGATGAGCGAACGGCGCGAGCCCATGGAATCGCTCGTGAACTGCAGGAGCTGCTTGATGGGCCGTGGCTGCAAGGTTTTCCCCGTCGCTTGCGAACCGCGGACGATGGCAACGTCATCGATGGAGTTGACGAACATGCGATAGCCGGTGAGCACGCCTTCACGCGTGAAGGATGTGCTGAACACTCCGCGCACGCGCGCTTTCGCATCGATGTACTGCTCGAGTTGCTCCATCGGTGCCGCATTGATGAGCACAGCGCGCACTTGACCCAACGAAGTGATCACCGAGAACTGGATACCGTCGGCAGTGTCCGCGGGCGGACGGATCTGTCCTTCGATTTCGACCCAGTTCGCATCGTACGCACCGCTCGGTGCGAGATCGGGATCGACCTGCATCGGCACCGGCAGTCCAGAGGCAGACAGCACATCGATGCGAGGCAGAATCACGATCGGCGAAAAGCCGCCTGCGGACGTAAGACCGCGAATCCTGATTTGCATGCCGGGCTTCAGGCGCTCTAGCGATTGGCCGCCCGCATCGACGAACATCGCATGACCATCGCTCTGTACGAAGCAGAACTGCGGACGTTCGAAGACAGCCGTCACCGTCGCAACCAGATCTACCGGATGCGCACGATTAGCCTCGACTCTGCTGAGTGCTCGTATCTGCGCGACGCTCGTAAGTTCCGCAGCGAAGCGCTGCGTCTGCGTCTGCGTCTGCGAAGGCTGCTCGATGCGCTTGATCTGTGCACGAGCGATACGCGCCGCATACCGCCAAGGCGTAGGCCAGCCAGTGACCTCGAGCATTTCGCCGTCTTTGAAACGAGCCCGCGCATTCACTTCCACCGGTATCGCAATCCCCGCGGATTGCATGAGCACGCGTCGGCTGTCACCACCGGGTATCACGACACCCTTCATGCGAATCCGATGTCCAGCCTGCATGATCGCGGAGTCGATCAACAAATCGCGCGGGCTGCTCACCAACGGAATCGAGCTTGGGGCCTGTCGCACGATCGTGATATCCGCGGCGCGGGCCGTTAACAATGTATCGGCCGTGACGGTGATCGGAACGTTGGCGTCATGCAGCCAAATGCCCGAGACGCTGATCTCAGTGTCCAACAGCGATTGCGGATCGAACTGCCCGGCATTGAACGCTCGCACGTTGAGCGTCACCGGACCGCTGCCGATCTCTAGTGCCAGCTCATCCCCGACTTGCTCGGCGGCGCGGACGATGCCGTGAGTTTTGATCCTGTGCTTTTCGCGGAACAGCTGACTGGTCAAGTCGGTCAGTGCAATCGACTCGGCGACCGGCAGCGAGCCGCTGCCACGTCGCACCACTCGCATCTCCCGGAACTGGAGGTCGGGATTCTCATCCAGCGAGCCGCCGGTGCGTTCGATTTTTCCGTATACGACCACTCGATCGCCGAGATGCGGAGTGGCGCCGGCATCGACGACGAACTGCGTGGCACCGCTCTCATCTTGCAGAAAGAATGCGCCGGTCTTCGGATTCGAGAACGTTACGATGCCGCTCAGCTCCACCGCATCGCCATTTTTCACGCGTCGCAGCTCTTGAATCGCAACATGGTGATCTCGCGTCCAAGCGGGCCGCCATCCTGCACTGAACAACCACGCCAGAAGCACGCACGCAAACGTCAGGAAGACCAGCCCTGCGATTGCGTAGGTGTGCCTAACGTTGGCTGCTTGTGTAGCTGCTGTTTGCATCTCGCTCTCTTACGCGGCGCCCACGTGGGAATCGGTCTCGCCTGCATAGCTCGCAAGCACCGTATCGAGTTGTTTTGGATCTACCGGCTTGGTCATGTAGTTGTCCATCCCTACTTCCAAGCAACGCTCGCGATCGCCGCTCATTGCGTGTGCAGTCAACGCCACAATCGGTATATGCGCACCCACGGGCTCGCGACGACGGATCTCCCGAGTCGCTTCGATGCCATCCATCTCCGGCATCTGTACGTCCATGAAGATGAGGTCGAAGGCTTCGCGGCTGAACAGATCGACGGCGATGCGCCCATTGCCGGCGATCACGACGCGATGGCCGCGTTTCCCGAGCAGCCGCTGCATGACCATTTGGTTCACTGCATTGTCTTCGGCTACCAGAATGGTCATGCCCGCAGTCAACGCCCGAGTGCGTTGGGTTCTTGACGGCGTGGCGGCAATCGGCTGCGAAGAGAGCGATTGAACCAACAGGTCCTGCAACTCCTGCGTACGAATCGGCTTCACCACATAGCAATCGAATCCCGCTTCCTTGCATCGCGTGGCGTCGAGTCGCTGCCCGGACGACGTCAGCATCATGACGATGCGTGCCGACGGATACCTCGATTTGAGTTGGCCGGCGCTAGCGATCCCATCGCCGTGCGCCTGATGCATGGCGACTAACACGAGGTCGGGCTGATCGGCGATCGACTCCTGATCTTGCGCGCTCGCCAAAGTGCTCGCTTGCATTCCCCACGCGGCCAGCGTCTGCAACAAGATCCGTGCGTGCGAATCGTTCGACTCCAAGATCGCGACACGCTTACCGGCAAGCACGACTGGATTCGGGCGCGATGCTGCATCCGAATTCTTTACTTGGATGCTGAAGTGGAAGCGACTGCCCTGCCCCACTTTGCTGTCCAGCCAAATGCGACCTTTCATCATGGCGACGAGACGCGCCGAGATGGTGAGTCCCAAACCCGTTCCACCGTACTGTCGCGTGGTCGATGAATCCGCTTGAACGAATGGATTGAAGATCGACTGTTGCCGCTCGGGCGCAATGCCAATGCCCGTATCCGATACGGCGAATTGCAAGGTGAGACCCCCATCGTGGCGCTCGACATTTTCCAAACGCACGATCACCTCACCGGCAGCAGTGAACTTGATCGCGTTACCGACCAAATTGAGGATCACCTGGCGCAATCGGTTGGCATCGCCGTACACAGCAACAGGCGCATCCGGCGGAACGTCGCTCAGCAATTCCAAGCCTTTTTGATGTGCGCGTAGCGCAAGCGTCTTGAGCGCCGCCTCCACAGTCTCCCGCAGGTTGAACTCAGCGACGTCCAGTTCCAAATGGCCGGCCTCGATCTTCGAGAAGTCCAAGATGTCGTTGACCACCGAAAGCAATCCATCCGCGGACAGCTTCACGGTTTCAAGGCATTCGCGTTGCTCGCGCGAAAGATCCGTATCCAAACACAGCTCGCTCATCCCAATGATGCCGTTGAGCGGTGTGCGAATTTCGTGAGACATATTGGCGAGGAATTCGCTCTTCGCACGATTGGCCGCTTCGGCAGCCTCGCGTGCTTCCTGCAGTGTCTGGGCAGCTTGCTTGTGTAGCGTGATGTCGTTCGAGACGGTGAGTACGTACGTGGCATCGCCGCGCCGCGCTTTGATCGGACGTTTCACCGAATGCAGCCACAACTTGCGACCGTCGGTGCGCGTGAACACATGCTCGCGCGCCACTCTCTCGCAGCGCTTCTCGAGCACTTCCATGTCTTCTCGCTGATGTGCAATCGCCTCGAGCGGCTTAACTCCGATCTCTTGCTCGGTGCAGCCGACGATCTGTTCGGGTTGCCGGCCTACTGCTTCCGCCAGTGCTCGATTGGCGAGCGTGAAACGATTGTGCTGATTCTTAACAAAAATGAAGTTCGGACACAGATCGATCACTTGCCGCAGGAACGTTCGCTGGGATTCGATCTCGGCGGTCTGCGAATGCACACGCCGCCGCAACAACATCACCCAGATCATGGCCAGCGAAACTGCAAGCAGCAATAACGCGAGCACCGGCCAAGCTTGCTTGAAATTGCCCCATGCGGAGCGGTTCACCACTTGAACATCGTCCGTACTGCGCAGCAGAACGCGAAATGCGGACGGCACCGAATTGAAATCTCGATAGAAGACATCCACGAGCGATTGACGCTGCACGAGGCAAATGCCGGTCACGCGCACCGTGCTGCCTTCAGGAGCGTTCGGCAGCGAAGCACTATCTTCCAACTGCGCATTGAAGACGGTGTATCCAGACTGCAGGATTAGGGTTTGCTGGCTTGGTCCGGGCGCCTGACTGACCACGCGAGCTTCGACAGTGACGAGGCGATTGTCGAAGTCGGCGGCGCTCAGAATGTCCGCGGCCGATACCTGCTTGGGCTCGAGCGGCAACACACGGCCCGTCTTACGCACCAAAGCGTCGGAGAGCAGCGGACCGCGATCGCTCGGCGCCGGATAACCAATGGCTTCAATTTCATCGCCTGCTTGTGCAGCGATGGAGTAGGAAGCCGCGACGACTTGCACGCTTCCGGATCCGTCTTCGACGTACAGCATGTCCGGTGCACGATGTGTCACGACTCCGCGAATGCGAGCTCGATGGGTGCCGCCAGACTCCGAGGAATAGCGCAACAGATCCTGAATGCGCCTAATAGGAAGCGTCGTCGTGTTGGACGGCGGCGGAGTCAGTACTTCGATCTGCGCGGGCGAATCGATGAACATGCGATAGCCGGTCAACACGCCGTCGTTCGTAAACGAACTGCCGAGCACGCCACGAACGCGTACCTTCGCATCCACGAGCGCATCCAACGTCGGCTGCGACGCACCGTTGATGAG
>DASTSB010000128.1:0-2554 GCA_035760885.1 Steroidobacteraceae bacterium
CTTCGACCGCGCCCGCATGTGGCAATGGATGTGCTTCGAGCAATATCACCTGGAACCGAACGTGGGCTCAGCTCGCTTCTGGCTGGGTGTACTAAAGAAAACCCGCGCCGAACTCGGCGAGAAGCTGGTCGAGAAGAAGAAGCTTGGCTATGCCGCCCTCGATGTGCTCGAGGAAGGACTTCAAGACCGCAAGTTCTTGGTCGCCGATCGCTATTCCCTCGCCGATGCCTCGCTGTTCGCTTACACGCACATCGCGCACGAAGGTGGCTTCGACCTCGCGCCCTATCCCAATATCCGCGGCTGGTGCGACCGCGTGATGTCGCAGAAGGGTTGGGTGGCGATCAACGAGAAGTAACGACGGATTGCTTCGCAATCAGGAAGAACTATTGGAAGGACGACTGCGTCGTCAGGGTAGGCCTTCGGCAGGGAGGATCCTCTCGGATCAGGTTGGGTTGACGGCAGGACAGAGATTGACGGGTGTGAAGTGTCGGGTGTGAGCTGCGCGTGTCCGTGACTTGTGACTTTGACTCGTGACCAGATGGAACTCGGAACAGGGAAACCAGCCAGCCAAAGTCTGACCCATCAATTCTTTTTTGCGTTCTCTGCGGCTAAATTTCTTCTTCCTCTGAACAGTATCTCCTTGCGTTCTATGTGTTGCGTCCGGAATTCCGCCGCTCGCTTCGCTCGCTAGAAACTCTTCTTCGTCTCCACCACCAGCTGCACCTTGTCGATACTCGGATCGCCATCGAGCGGGAACGCCAGATCCACATGGATCACATTGCCGAACGCGGAACGGCTAGATCCGAACCGCAGACCAATGCCCACATCCTTTAGTAGGCCTTCTGTCGGGCCGGAGATGGTGCCGCGACCCCACGTGCGGCCCATGTCGAAGAACACCGCGCCGCCGACATGGAACAGTCTGAACAAGTAGTACTTCGTGTAGATGCGTTGCTCGAGCGTTAACAGCGCGCGCGCCGACCCATCCTGATATCGCAGCGGATAACCGCGCAATCCGTTATCTCCACCCAACAGCACTTGCTGATCTTGGTCGAGATTTTTGCTGACTGTACCGCTCAACGACGCGAAGAAGAGCTGACTCTGCGACACGCGCCAGTAGTAGCGGCCTTCCGCTGCGTACAACGCATTCGCGAGCTTGCCGTGTTCGATGCGCGCCCCACCTTTGGATTCGATCAGCAGCGAATACTTGTGTTCATCGCCATGCTCGATCGTCGTGCCGGCCTTCAATGCGAGAATCACAGAATCGCGGTCGGATCCCCACGAGGTCGAGGAATAGCCAATGCGAGCGCGCAGGTAAGGGCCGGCGTAGAAATCTTCGGTGCGTTCGATTTGATCCTGATTGCGGCGCTCTTCGAACGCGTCCTGCAACAGTTCGACATCGAAAAACGGATAGGTGAGGCGACGATCTTCGGGTAGCGCCGTGGCGGCTAGCGGATCGGCAATCGTCTCGAATCGATCGGTGTCGTACGCAAATCCGAACGAAAAGCGCCGAACCCAAGCACTGTTCTGCGCCTTGCTCGACCAGCCTGCAGAACCTTCGACGCGTTCTTCGAGGTGGCGGAACTTATCGACGACCTCGCCCAAGTTGTAGCGCGAATCGACTCTATCCCAATCTTCATATCCCGCACCGCCTGCATGAGCAGTGGCGAGGGAATAAAACGGCTGTTTGTACGACACCTGACGCAACTTGCCGTCGCTGTTGTCTGCATAGGCGAGCCGCAGCTCATTCCAGGTGCCGCGAAAATGCGGATCCACGTAGCGGATCTGACGGCTGTTACGATCCACATCTTGATCGTAGCCGAGCATGATCGATCGACCGGTACCGAGCAGATTCGATTCTTCGAACTGAAACCCCGATGAGTTCTCGCCGCCGCTGCGACCGAAGCTCACGCCGGGATTGAGCGTCCAGACGTCTTTGGTGTGAACGATGAGATCAACCGCCCCGTCGTGAATTCGCACGGGCGTGATGCGCGCATCGAACAGGTAATTGTTGGCACGCAGGATACGTTCGCTTTCGCGAAGCAAGTGCGCCTTGAAAGGATCGCCGGGCTTGAACAGCAATTGATCGCGGATGACATTCGGACGCGTTTCGATATGCAGTCGATTCGCGAGACGGAAGATGGCGTGATTCTCTGCAGGGATGCTGGGATCGAACACGTCGCCGTTGTCGATGATGACTTCGCCGATGCGTAACCCTGCGGCCTCCAATGACTCGGGTTTCAGCTCTCCACGGGTATCTTCAACGTGCGTTGGTGGCGCGCCCGGGCGCGTGAGTCCATCGGAATTCGAGCTGGGAGCTGTATCGCTGGCTGGCTGAGCCGCGGCAGCAGACAGAAACAACGCCGCGGACGCAATCCATATGCTGCTCGCTAATTTTGCTTTCACGCCAAGAGCCATCTTGAACGCTCGTTCGCCCCGCTTCGTTGTGGGACCCGGCGCGATGTAATCGTTAGGCGCTTACGTCCCCTTCAATGTTCTTCAAGGCAACAACACCGTAGAGCCTGTCGTATGCCGGGACTCGAGCTCACGATGTGCA
>DASTSB010000129.1:0-12369 GCA_035760885.1 Steroidobacteraceae bacterium
AGCAAGCGCGACCGCACGGCGGCGCGGTTATCGCAGACCGCTTTCGAGCTATTTGAGAAGCACGGGTACGACGCCGTAACGATGGAGCAAATTGCCGCCGTCGGGGATGTCTCGAAAGTCACGCTCTATAAGTACTTCCCCATCAAAGAAGCATTACTAGCGCATCGTTTCAGGGAGGAAATCGCATCCGGGATGAAGTCTTTCGGCGAAAAGGTCGACGGCAAAGCACCCTTCGCGATCCGAATGCAGCAGTTGCTATCTGCATCGGCGGCATGGAATGAATCACGCAGGGTGTTGATGCCCCACTATCTGAAATTTAGATTCAGCAAGGCAGGCTCCGCGCCCCAATTCAGAAGTGGGGTGTACGCCATCGTGGAGCAGCTCTTTCGACAAGCGCAATCCAACGAGGAAATTCGACAGGACATTCCGGCAACCGAGCTTGCGTGGATGTTCGAGATGCTGTGTTTCGGTGCCGTAGTCGCTTGGCTCAATGACGAACGTCGATCCTTGAAGCGTAGATTTCAGTCGGTCCTCGATGTCACGCTGAATGGAATCTCGATACAGGAAACTCCCAGAAAGCCACGAACAGCCGGCCGGCGGCGCAAATGAATTCAGCCATCCTCGATTGGGATGCGGTGCTTAAAGCCGGTGCGGGCGCGACAGGCAGCAAGGCGTGGCGGCTGGCATTGATGCGTGAGTTGGGGCTTCGCGTGCCGGATGCGTTTGTCGTTTCTCCTGAGGCATTCCGAGGGCGCACCCCGAATGACGCGATTGGAACAGATATCGTGGATGGGATCTGGTGCGAGATCGACCGTCGAGGCTGGGGTGAGAGCTCGTTAGCACTGCGATCCTCGGCCACGCACGAAGATTCCGTGGCACATTCATTTGCAGGAATCTATCAATCGGTGCTCGATGTACGAGGCCGCGCGTGCATCCACTCAGCGCTGCAACAGGTACTCGATTCGTACTGGTCTACGCAAGCCTGTGCGTATCGCGAGCGAGCTCACATCAGCTGCAAAGACGGTGCAATGGCCGTCATAGTGATGCCGATGCTGCGCCCTGTGGCAGCCGGCGTTGTATTTACCTGCGATCCCGTTACCGGTCGCGAAGATCGGATCGTGATCAATGCAACGCGAGGATTAGCCGATGCACTCGTGAACGCGCAGGTCCCAGGGGATGAGTACGTTCTATCCCAGAACCACAGGAACCTGGATGTGATGCAAATGCGCCCTTGTGACGCTTCAACCGCATTGAGCAACGCACAAGCGCTGCAACTGGGGCGGCTCGCCGGAGAAATTGCAGATGCACTCGACTACACAAGACCCTTCTTCGACATCGAATGGGTGTGGGACGGGAAGGATTTCTGGATTGTGCAGGCGCGCCCCATTACTGCTCGAGCGCACGCGACGTATCCGCAGCTCGCAAATCAACCTGTGCTCTGGTCTCGTGCTAATTCCAAAGAGGTCGTCCCTCACGCATTCGCCGCTCTCGACTGGAGCATTGCGCAACCGCTGCTGCAGAGAATGCTAACGTGTACTGCTCGATTGGCGGGTTACCAGCCTCGGGCCGGAATTCGCCGCACGATGCTCCGGTGCGGGCGTTTGTACTATGAGACGTCGATCATGCAATGGGAGTCGTTCGACGCCTTCGACGTACCGCCTAGTGCGTATAACCGACTACTGGGGGGCAACCAACCGGAGATCTCACTTCCGAAGTCGTCAGTTCGAGATCGACTTGCCCGAGCATCACGTAGCACATTGTTTCTGCTGCGAAGCATTCGACCGCGGATGCGAGCTGCAGAAAGCATTCGACGTGCCCACGACGGCGCGATTGCGCGCGCTCGTGCGATCCTTCCAAATAGCGCGCGCGAACTCGCCAATCTTATCGGCGAGCAGATCGAGGCACTCCTCCAATCGGAAGATTTGTTCCTGCTGCAAGCCGCCGGAAGTGCTCTTTATTTGCTGACCGACGCACTCAAAAAGCAGTGCGGGGACGAAGCGTACTCGCTCGCAGCCGCGCTTATGACGGGCGGTGAGCCGAGCATCACGGCAGTACAGAACCTGCGCCTCATGCAACTCGCGAACTTTGCCGCCGATGACTCTCGCGTTCTGGATTGGTTGCGCAACATCGAACGATCAAACGAGCGGTGGCGGGATGAGTTACCCGAGGGTGGATTTCGCGATTCCTTTCTGAGCTTCTTGGATGATTTCGGTCATCGGGCCGTGTACGAAAGCTATTTGCGTTCGCCGCGTTGGAGCGAGGATCCCAGTTACTTATTCGACGTCATTCTGAGCCTCGCAGGCATCGCTTCGGACCAAGTAGATCGCCGCAAGAACGACCTGCTCGCACAAGCGGACCAGCGCCTGAGAAGGATCGCGCCGTTCTGGATGCGTCCTACCCTTCACTTGTTAGCGCGGCTTGCGCAGTCCGAACGCAGAATGCGCGAGGGTGCCCGCAGCGCACTTACTGCTCAACTCGGCGTTATTCGTCGCCTCGTGCTGCAGCTAGCCCGATGCTTGCAGGATGAAGCCGGCTTCATCGATAGCGCGGATCTGTTCCATCTCACACGTTCCGAACTCTACGCGTTTGCGAATGCAGAGATTCCGCTATCAACCGCTCGATCGCGCGCCCTTTGGCGGCGTAAACAGTTCGACGATTTTTCAAATGAGAGCGAGTCGGACGTGGTCATCGAGAACGCGCGTGCCTCGACATTCCCTAGAGAACCCGCCCAAGGCCGCCAAAGCATCCACATAGACTGCCAAGAATGGTTCGGCACGGTATTAGCGGCCGGTTTCGCGCGCGGCATGGCCCACGTGGCGCGGCATCCAACTGAGGCTGCAAACCTACAGCCCGGAGCGATTCTAGTTGCACCAGCGACCGATCCCGCCTGGACTCCGCTATTCCTCAAAGCAGCTGCGGTCGTTGTGGAAGTCGGCGGCTATGTGTCGCATAGCGCGATCGTCGCCCGTGAATTTGGAATTCCGGCCATCTCGAATGTGTCTGGCATCGTCTCGCGAATCTCGAACGGGGACGTGCTCGAAGTCGACGGCGATCGTGGCTGTGTACGTCTAATCAATAAGGCGTGTTTCCCAACGTGCTAAACGTGGCGATACGACAGCGCGTCGATACGAATAAATGGATTGCAACAGGAGTTGGAGAAGAAAGTGGTTCACGTTCGTTCTCGATTGATTAAAGCACTGATACTTTTGATGATGGCTTCCGAGGCTTCGGCAGAACCATCTCCTTCGGCGACGCCCGCCTTCGTCGACATCCACGATGCCGGTTTCTACGCCCACCTCTATTTACCAGCCGGATCTGGTCCTTTTCCGGTATTGCTCGTAATTGGAGGGTCTGAAGGTGGCTTCATCACCGCAGACGCTTTCGGCAAATTTATGCCTCCCGCCGGAATTGCAGTCTTAGGACTCGCATATTTCGGGATTCCCGAACTTCCCCCTGCGATCGACCGCATTCCCATCGAATACTTTACTGGCGCGATCGATTTCATCGCACGCCAGCCGTATGTCGATCACGAGCGAATTGGACTGGTCGGTGGTTCGAAAGGCGGCGAGCTTGCATTGCTGCTCGGCTCGCTCGACAAACGCCTGCATGCGATCTGCGCAATCGTTCCGAGCCATGTGGTTTGGCAGAGCGCCAGAGCGGTCGATCGCGCTTCTTCATCTTGGACGCTCCATGGTCAGCCGTTACCGTTCGTGCCGTACAAGGGCCCTCTCACGCCAGAATCGAGAAGACTTGCGGATCTCTTTGAATTGAGTTTGCAAAACGAGCGCGCAGTCCGGGCAGCCACCATTCAAGTGGAGAAGATCAACGGGCCTTTATTGCTCATTTCGGCCGCACACGATGAGATCTGGCCTTCGAAACAAATGAGCGATGCAGTCGTCGCGCGGTTGAAGGAGAAAGGGTTTACGTACCCGGTTCGCCACTTGAGTTACGACACCGGCCACGGATTCTCGAAGGAGCTGGCGCCCGAAGTGAACGGCGAAATGGTGGAGTTCTTTCGCACGGTACTCGCAGCCCCGAAAGGTGCAAGCCAGGCACGTAATTCGCACTAAGAACCGTTGAAGCGATCGAAGAGGGAGAATCCAGTGGGACTTGAATCCAAGAAAGTGACCGCAGGCGTACTGGTTGCAGCACTGTCACTGCTTGTCGTTGCGCCATCGCTAAAAGCACAAGCGCCTGATGAGGTACGAAGTGCGTTTCTGCAGTGGGCAAAGCATTCTCTCCATCCGGTGAGCCGCGCCGATCTCGATGCGCCCACAAACGATCTCGCGCCAATCGATAAGATGATTGGCAACGCGAAGATCGTCGGACTGAGCGAAGGTATCCACGCGGCGGCTGAGCCATTGACGTTCAGGAATAGATTGTTCAAACACTTGGTTGAGCATCAAGGGTTCACTGCCATCGGCCTGGAGTCGGGCATCATCGAAGGACGGTTATTGAACGACTACGTCACCCAAGGGAAAGGCGATTTCGATCAGTTCTCAGGGACGGTCTCTCGACTGGATCGGATACCTTCCGGCAAAACGGAGAACTGATTCGTTGGATGAGGGACTACAACGATCACTTGCCGCCCGGCGCAGTGAAGGTGCAAGTGTTCGGCTTGGATGTTCCCGGCAGTCCCGGCAATCCGGATGCGGCGCGTCGACCGGACACTGCACTTCGTGCCTCGCTCGACTACCTGCGCGCCGTAGACCCTGATGCAGCGGCAGATATGCAGTCTCGGGTCGAGCCCTACTTTGCTTTGCTGAAAGACACCGCAGGTTACGGCACCCTGAAACAGTCGGAACGAGACACGCTCACTGCGGCCATTGAAGACCTCGTTGCGTTGATCCAGCGGCAACAGCTTGCCTATGTCGACAAGAGCTCAAGAGATGAATACGAGTGGGCGCAGCGCGCGGCGATCGGAGCACGCCAGACCGACACCTGGTTTCGACGTATGCCGCTCGGGTGGAAATTGGGGGACGGATTTGAATGGACTCAGTACTCGCAACAAGTCCGTGACCGAGTCATGGCCGACAATCTCGATTGGGTCATCCACCGACTCGGGCCTCATGCACGCGTGCTCGTCTACACGGCCATCGGGCACCTTGCCTCGACTGCGGTCCAGAATCCGGATCATCGAGTTCACGATCTGGTCCCCGCGGGCACCTATCTGAAAGACCGCTTTGGAGCTGATTTCGTCGACATCTTGAACTTGATCGTTAACGGTGAGATCAAGTACTGCTCCGCCCATCCGCGCCCCTTGATGCCCCTGAAGCCGCCGCCAGCATCAGCACTGGAGAACTTATTCGCAGGCGTGAACGTGCCCGAATACGTTTTAGATTTACGGCATGCGCCCGCTGCAGTGTCCGCTCTGCTACATCAGGTGCACGATCACTGGAATGGCTTTGGTAGGCAACAATTCGCGACGGCTGAAGCGTTCGACATCGTCTATTTCGTGAGCCCAGTCACGTCTGCGTGCGTGCCGGAGTAACCAACCTTGAATTTACCTCTCCCGCCGCAAACTCGTGAACCGTAGAATTTCGACAACGGCGCGCAACTTCGGTGGGCGGTACGCGCCGGCAATAGCCCACGGCAACTGAAGGAGGTGATCCAATGGTTCATTTAAACGTTGGTTCGGTCGCAACTCTGGGCACGCTGGCTGGCGAGGTTCGTCGATAGACGGTAAATCTCGTTAGCTGTAAGGCCTCAAGAGCATGCGCGCAGGCTTTCGTCACGCGCGCGACCGAGGTCACCAACGGCCGGACGCTCCGATGCAGTTGCTGTGCGGGTGCCTTGTACCGCATGGATCTATGCTCGAGCAGGGAATGGCGGAGTCCGCAAGGGCTCCGCCGTTTTCTTTTGCGGATGACGATCGTCGGTGGCGTGACCATAGGTGAAAGGTCCGTCCTTGCAGCGGGGTTGGCCGTAAGCAAGGGTGTGCCTGCGAATACCCTCGTCGCTGGGAATACGGCCCGGATGATTCAAACGGTTCGAGGCTGAGAAACAGGAAAAAGGTTGCCTGGCACCCATATTTCGATAACAATGGAAATATGGAATCGAAAGCGGTCGTCAAGGCGCTCGGTGCCCTAGCCCAAGAGTCGCGGCTGGGCATTTATCGCCTGTTGGTTGAACGTGGGCCGGAAGGCTTCACTCCCTCCGAGTTAGCAGAACAGCTCAGCGTTCCAGCGCCGACACTCTCGTTCCACCTCAAAGAACTGCAACACGCCGATCTAGTTGTCTCGCGGCGTCTTGGGCGCAACCTGTTTTATAGCGCCAACTTCGCTTCGATGAATGAGTTAGTGGCCTATCTCACCGAGAACTGTTGCAGCTTGGTGAACAACGATTGCGCTACGAGTTGTGCGCCTACCCCAAAACCCAAGAGTAGATCCAAGCCGAGGAGAGTTCGATGAAACGCTTCCACGTACATGTTGCCGTCAAAGACCTCGCCGACAGTATTCGATTCTATTCGAGCTTGTTCGGCACTCCGCCGAGCGTTGTGCGCTCCGACTATGCCAAGTGGATGCTAGAAGATCCTCGCGTGAACTTTGCGATCTCCAATCGCTTGGACAAGACGGGTGTGAACCATCTCGGCTTTCAGGTGGACTCGCCTTCGGATCTAGCGGGCATGAAAGATCAACTCCTTTCTGCTGATGCCGCGATGACGGAAGAATCGGGCAAGGCCTGTTGCTATGCGCGCTCCGACAAGTACTGGGTGAAAGATCCCACAGGTATCGCGTGGGAGACATTCCATACGCTGGCTTCGGCACCCGTTTACGAAGAGACCGATTCAAAAGTCGGCGAGGCGTCGGGCTGCTGCGTGCCGCTGGCCGAAGCAGAGCCGGCCTCACCCTGTTGCGTGGAGCAGAAAGCGGATCAGGTTACCCAGCGTTGCTGCTCCTGACGCGACTGACAACTTGTCGAAACACAATGGATGAGAACTCCACATGAACGAACGGCCCTACAACGTCCTATTTCTTTGCACCGGTAATTCCGCTCGCAGCATTTTGGCCGAAGTGCTGATGAACAAATGGGGAGCCGGAAAATTTCGCGGGTTTAGTGCAGGAAGTCATCCCAAGGGGGAAGTGAATCCCTATTCGATCAAGCTGTTGAAGAGCCTCGGCCTGCCGACAGAGGGACTACGCAGCAAAAGTTGGGATGAGTTTGCTCAACCCGGCGCGCCGCCGCTCGATTTCGTCTTCACGGTTTGCGACAACGCGGCGGGCGAAGTCTGTCCAATATGGCCAGGGCAACCGATCTCGGCACATTGGGGTGTTGAAGATCCTGCCGCCGCAGAGGGCAGCGACGAAGCCAAACTCGCGGCTTTCCGCAAAGCATTTCACGAGTTGGAAGCGCGCATCAAGATTTTCAGCAGCCTCTCCATTCATGCGCTTGACCGCGCGAAAATCAAACAACACGTCGATGAGATCGGTCGCTCGCAGTTGGAAACCTGAAATATGCGCGCGGCGTCACGACTCGCATTCCTGGATCGATATCTCACCGTCTGGATCCTACTCGCGATGTTGATGGGGATCGGCGTTGGCTACGCCTTCCCGAATGCCCCTGCACTGATTCAACGCTTCGATATCGGCACTACCAACATCCCCCTGGCGATCGGTCTGCTCGTCATGATGTATCCGCCTCTTGCGCGAGTGCGCTACGAAGCAATGGGCAGAGTCATGTCAGATCGACGCGTTCTCGGACTGTCGCTTGTTCTCAACTGGGTGATCGGTCCCGTGTTGATGTTTGCGCTCGCCGTGCTTTTCTTGCGCGACTCCCCGGGATACATGACGGGATTGATCGTCGTCGGAATCGCACGATGCATCGCGATGGTCTTGGTGTGGAATCAACTGGCTAAAGGAAGTTCGGAGTACGGTGCCGGTCTGGTTGCCCTGAACAGTCTGTTTCAGATTGCGACCTTCAGCATTTACGCCTGGTTCTTCGCCAGCGTTCTGCCCTCGTGGCTCGGACTGCCGAGCGTCGCCGTCAATGTCACGATGCTGGAAGTCTTCAAGAACGTCATGATTTATCTCGGTGTGCCATTTGCGCTGGGATTTCTGAGTCGGCGCGTACTGGTCGCACGGCGTGGCCTGCAGTGGTATGAATCGATCTTTGTACCGCGCATTGCGCCGCTCACGCTGATTGCGTTGCTCTTTACGATTGTTGTCATGTTCACTCTCAAGGGCGAGGCGATCGTGCGCATCCCGCTGGACGTACTGCGTGTGGCAGTGCCCCTCGTGATCTATTTCGCCGTGATGTTCGTCGTGAGCTTCCTGCTCGCGAATCGAGTCGGCGCGGACTACGAACGCAGCACGACCATCGCATTCACGGCTGCAGGCAACAACTTCGAGCTTGCCATTGCAGTGGCTATCGCGCTATTTGGGGTGAATTCAGACGTGGCTTTCGCGGCCGTCATCGGGCCGCTGGTCGAGGTCCCTGCCTTACTCGCGCTGGTGCATGTCGCATTCGCGCTGGGGAGGCGCCTGTACAGTTCCGATACGAAGCGCGCGAGCTTGATTGCGCAGTGAACGCTTCTGAATGACTCAGCCGAATCGCCGTGAACTGGAGCAAGGCACGTGGCGAGAGGTCTTCGCGACCTTTCTGAAGCTAGGCCTCACCTCCTTCGGCGGCCCGATCGCCCATCTCGGATATTTCCACCGCGAGCTCGTTCAGAAGCGGCGCTGGATTGATGATCCGCACTACGCTCAACTCTTAGGTCTATGCCAATTTCTGCCAGGCCCCGCGAGCAGCCAACTTGGGTTCTCGCTTGGCCTGTTGCGTGCGGGATGGCTAGGCGGAATCGCTGCGTTCATTGCGTTCACCCTGCCCTCCGCCTTACTGCTCTTTCTGTTCGCGCAGTTGATGCCGTCTTTGGGTCATCCGGTTTCTCAAGCTGCGATACACGGCCTCAAATTGCTTGCCGTTGCGGTTGTCGCACAAGGTGTTCTCACGATGGCTGAGCGGCTCACGCCTGACACGCTGCGGCGGATCGTCGCGCTGATAGCCGCAACTGTGATGATTACAACCGACGCTGCGGCGACTCAGCTCGCGCTGATTCTTGCAGGCGCCATCGTGGGTTCATTGTTGTGCCGAAGTTCTGGTGCGGGCGAATTGGCGGGGCTCGCTCCGCGTTACGGTGCGCGGACAAGCACCGTTCTGTTCGGAGCATTCATCGTGTTGCTTGCCGCATCCTTTCTACCCCTCTGCGGCATCACACTGAGGTCCGTAAGTGCAGCCTTCTACCGGGCCGGTGCACTCGTGTTCGGCGGAGGCCACGTGGTTCTGCCGTTGCTACAGCAGAGCGTGGTGACACCGGGCTGGGTCGATGGCGGAGATTTCTTGGCCGGGTACGGCGCAGCGCAGGCGGTGCCCGGCCCCATGTTTTCTTTCGCAGCATTCTTAGGCGCGCGAGTTCATGAGATTGGCGGAGTGACAGTCGCGATCGTCAGCACGATTGCGATTTTTCTGCCCGGACTACTACTGGTGTCGGGCTCGCTGCCGTTTTGGCATGGAATGTCGCGCGGCAATCTTGCAGCAGGTGCGATTGCGGGAGTGAACGCCGTGGTCGTCGGTATCTTGGCCGCTGCGCTCTACAATCCAGTGTGGATCAGCGCAGTCCATGGCTGGATCGACGTTGTGATCGCCGTTTGTGGATTTCTTCTGCTGTCACGGCTGCCGGTGTTGGCCGTCGTGGCGTTTTGCGTTCTCGCGTCTGTCGGTTCGTACGCGGTTTTTCAAACGTAAGCCGGGTTTCGGGTTGAAGGACGCAACACAAAGAAAAAAATCGTGTGTGTTAGGTGTCCGGCGTGAAGTGTAGGGAAGAGTGGGGTTTGCAGTTGACCGTTGTGCGTTGACGGCAAGAGGCAACGGCGAGTGCACGTTCGTATCCGTCGTTTCCGCGCAGGCGGAAATCCATCCTCGACGCCTTCGCAGTTGGCCGTTTACACAGCGGGTCAAGAAGCTCGTGCGCTTAGGTGACCTCGCCCATGCACGGCACGCATCGGAAGGTTGAGACGCTCCCTTTTCCTTCGATGGGAGAGGGCTGGGGAGAGGGTGAGAACTCTCCGCGCGAGTTCGCAACTGTTCGACGCGTTGCCCCCCTCTCCCGCGCTTTGCGCGACCTCTCCCACAAGGGGAGAGGTGTTCTTGCTTCACGTTTCGCAGTCGTCGGTTGACTGTTGAGTGTTGGCAGGCAAGCGTCTTTCGCTAATCCCGAATCCCCCTCTCCCGCGCGTCGCGCGACCTCTCCCACAGGGGGGCGAGGTGTTCTTGCTTCCGCCGCACATGGATGTGCTAGTGCCGCGAGAGGACAGGACGCCGAGAGCGGCCGTTCCCCAGTCGTCGGTTGACTGTTGAGTGTTGGCAGGCGAGCGTCTTCGCTAATCCCGAATCCCCCTCTCCCGCGCGTTGTGCGCGACCTCTCCCACAGGGGGCGAGGTGTTCTTGCTGCACGTTTCACGCTTCACGTTTCACGTTTCCCGAACCTCGGACTCATCCCCACACTTCCCGAGCAGTCTCCACCACCAACCGCAGTTTGGCGATTTGCTGCTCCACCGCAATATCGTTGCCGTGGACCGTGCTCGAAAATCCGCACTGCGGGGACAGCGCGAGCTGCTCGAGCGGAGCATATTTCGCCGCCTCATCTATGCGGCGCTTGATGTCGTCCTTGCTTTCGAGTTGACCCAGCTTCGTCGTGATGAGGCCAAGAACCACGGTCTTACCCTTCGGCAGGAATCGCAATGGTCGGAAGTCGCCGCTACGTTGGTCGTCGTATTCCAAGAAGTACGCATCGACATTCATGGCCGACAACAACGCTTCCGCGACCGGCTCATATCCACCCTGCGCTGCCCACGTGCTCTTGAAGTTGCCGCGGCACAGATGGACCGCAAGCGTCATTCCTGCTGGCTTCAGAGCTACGACGCGATTGATGAACGCGGCGTAACGATGCGGCAGTTCGTTCGGATCATCGCCGCGTTGGCGCGCTGCCTCGCGCATCTTCTCGTCGCATAGATACGCAAGATTCGTGTCGTCCATCTGCACGTATCGGCAACCCGCCTGCGCAAGCGATTGCAGTTCTGCGGCATAGGCTCGTGCAACGTCGTCGTAGAACTGCTCGAGATCGGGATAGTGCTCTTTGCTGATGCCTGCCCGCCCGCCACGGAAATGCAACATCGTCGGCGACGGAATCGTGACCTTCGGAGTCTGCTTCGTATGCGCCGCCAGATACTTGAAGTCCGCGAGCTGAATATCCTTGACGTGCTTTACTTTGTCGACAACGCGCATCACCGGCGGCGCTAGCTCTTCCGTGCCGTCCGGCTTCTTGATCGTCACGGGAATATCCGTCTTCACCCCGCCAAGTTGCTCCAGAAAGTCGATATGGAAGTACGTGCGGCGAAACTCCCCATCGGTGATGCTGCGTAGCCCGACGTCCTCTTGCAGTCGGATTGCATCGTCGATCGCGCGATCCTCCACCTCACGCAATTGCGCAGCAGTGATCTCCCCTTTGGCGGCGGCGGCTCGCGCATCCAGCAGGAACTTCGGCCGGAGCAAGCTGCCGACGTGGTCGGCGCGAAACGGTGGCGATGTGTTCATGAGCGTCCCCTAGTCTGAGTTGTGCTGGCAAAGATGTTCGATGCCGCGCCGGTTGCGAGTTGAATCGACTGCGCGGCTGAAACTCCCAGTGAGCGCAGCAGTCCCGCCGCTGCGTGTTGGGCAATCTTCTTCGGCGGCGTGACGATGCGTTCCTCCAGTGCGTGGCGCAGTGTCACGACGATGATGCCGATGACGAGTAGCACTGCCGACTCGATATCGACGTGCTTGAAACGTTTAGCGCGAATCCCGGCGAGCAGATTCTCCCGCAATGCGCGATTGATTGGCGCATCTGCCATCGTGGCTCCGGCGTTCAAGCGCCACAGCACCTGAGCGCTTTCGCGATGTTCGATAGCGAAGCGCACGAACACACATACCGCGCGTGCGAGGTGTTTAGCAGGGTCGTGCACACCGGCGTTCGCTGCATTGACGGCTTGTTCGGCTTGGCGGCGCACCATCGTACCAATCTCGCGTGCGAACACGTCTTTGTCGGCGAAGTGATTGTAAAAACTCCCCTTCGCAACGGCTGCGGCGGCCACGATCTCATCCACGCTCACGCCGTCGACGTGACGCTCGGCCAGTAGCGTGCGGCCCGCGTCCATGAGTGCCTGCCGCGTGCGTGCGCGACGCCGATCCGCTTTCGGAGCAACAGCCAATGCGACGACCTTCGCACTCATGGGTCCAGCTCAAGAATTTGACTGAACGGTACATTACTGACTAAACGGTCATAAGTCATGTGGATCGCGTGCCCATTGTGAATTTCACGGGCGCATCGTGTAATCC
>DASTSB010000130.1:0-2792 GCA_035760885.1 Steroidobacteraceae bacterium
CGGTCTAATTGCCGGGTGCTTCATGCGAGTCGCCCGTCGCAATCAATGCAACATACTTATTTAAGACTGAGGGATTTGAAATGAAATCGTCCAAGATCTCAGGCGCCGCAATCGCAACCGCCGCCGCGCTCATGTTCGGCACCGTCGTACTGAACGTCGCGCAAGCTGATGAAGCAAAGGTGAAGTGCGAAGGCGTCAATGCGTGCAAGGGCCAGTCCGCTTGTGCAACTGCGCACAACGCTTGCCAGGGTCAGAACTCGTGCAAAGGTCAGGGCTACTTGAAGCTCACGAAGGCCGAGTGCGACGCCGCGAAGGCTAAGGCAGAAAAGAAGTCGTAACGGAGTTCGGGTCTCCCTCGCGAGAGCGGGGGAGACCCAGCGATCACTTCGTCTCAGATGAGCGCGCGACTGCCTGCACTTTGTCTTGCTCGGCAGGGTCGTTCCGCGCAATCACTGCACGAGCCGATTGAGTGTTGCTCAAATTGATCGCTTCGTGAGGGACGCCGGCAGGAATGAATAAGAACTCGCCTGCTCTGCTGATAACTTCGTGCCCCAGATCGTGACCCCAGCGGGTCAACACTTCGCCCTCCAGCACATAGATGCCTGTTTCGTAGCCGACATGGAGGTGCGGCTCGCTGCGTGCGCCGGGTGGAATCACTACCAAGTGCATGGCCAAACCGGTCGCGCCGACCGTTTCGCCTGAGATTCCGACGAAGTAGGGCAAGCGCTGCAGCGTTGTGATCGCGGTGTCTGGCCGAACGCCGACGACGCGCGGCTCAGGCGGGTTCATTTGTCGCCCAGGTATTCGACTGAGCTCAAGAAGGTCTTCGCGACTTCGTCGGCCGGGATGTCGTGACCTAACACCACGAGTGATCCACGCGGTGCCGGGACGATGACGCCTTGGTAACCCGATTCGTCAACATGCCGTTCTTTGCGGACCGTGGGCTCCTCGGTGAGGATCAGCACGACCGCCGGGCCGTGCGCGGTTTGTACGACCAAGTGCGGAATGATGTGGCCTCTGAACGGGCAGCTCGAAGCGTAGGAAACGGTTGCCGCGCCTGGGCGCAGGCGCAAGTTCGCACGCGTGAGCACCTTGTTCAGCTCGTCGCCTGCCACGCTCTCGTCGGTGCGCACGATTGCGAATGCTTCGCCTTCTGCATGTTCGACTGCTTGATGAGCCAGCGTGTCGCGAGTGCCCACCAGCCACAAAGAGCCCGCGAGCACTAACCCAAGGACCAGGCTTGCTGCTGCACGCCAGGGTACCTGCGTGCGGCGTACATCAATGTGCTGCTCGGTGGTTGGAATCTCGACTTCCAGTGCGCGACGGATCAACCGATCCATAGCCTGCATCTCGTCGCGATAGCTCGAGCACTCGGCGCAGGTCTCTTGATGCGCCAGTCCTTCCGCATCTGAGTTAGCCGGGTCCGCGCCCGTCAATGAACGGAATTGCTCGCAGTTCATTCTGCGGCCTCCCGTCCGATCATCTTGTCGCGCAGCGCATGGCGCGCACGGTGCAGCCGCGTCAGCACGGCCGGCAGACTAATCTGCAGGTGCTTCGCAATCTCGTCCGTCGAATAGCCGAATAAAACTTGGAGCACCAAAGGTTCACGGTGAATCAAATCGAGCTGCAAGATGGCGCGGCGCATTTCGGCAACTTCGTGGTCGTCGTGCTGCATGAATGCGTCGACATCGCTGATCGTGGCCACATCCAGCGCCACTGTCGGTAGCTGCTTACGCTCGAACATGCGCGCAAGTTCACGCCGAGCGATCGTAAATAGCCATGATCGTGCGGCGGCCGAATCAGCCAGCGCGTCGATCGATCGCCATGCTCGTATCCACGTCTCCTGCATTACATCTTCTGTCAGCGCGCGATCGCGGCTCAGCCAATACACAAAGCGGAACAAATCCGCCCGCAAGGGAACGCAAAGCGTCTCGAAGCGCTGCTTGCGCTCGCGCTTGGCGCCAAGGTCCGCCACCAGAACAGACCGGTCAGCCGACGTATTCATTACGCAGCCTCAAGCCCTGATGGGATGTTGCAAAAAAGGGTGGATGGCATCGCGTTCGCCGCGTCTACGCCGCCGAGATTTTGTGATGCGTGTCGGGAAATAAGCGCGGCTATGCTGCATGAGGCCCTTGCCTGCCGCAAGGCCCAGTTACGAGCCTCTCTTGTGTGGGGTGTATGGTGCAGTGTGTACGCTGCGCGTGTGCTCTGGCCTGCGCGGAGCGCTTGCCTGCCAGTGGCTTCCTTGCCGTTAGGCTGGCCTGCCGACATCGTCGGCTTGCGGCTTTTCTTTTAGAGATCCAGTCCCCTAGCGGTTACGAATCATCACAAACTGAGTCGGTGCATCGACATTCAGATGCACACGGTCGGAGAAAATCGCGATTACGCGTATTTCGACGTCCGCACCGATCATGATCTGCTGGTCTCGAGTACGAGAAACGCGAACCAAGCGGCGCCGACGACCGCCATCGGTCAGCAACACCTCGGTCGTGCGCGGCATTGGTTCTATCATCGAGGAGTCGTAGAGCTCGGGAAGGATGACGGCGACATCTTCATCGACGGTCACGTTGAAGTGCGCGTTCTGAGCGCTGATTTCCGAAAGTTCGACTTCGATCGCGCTGCCGATTTGCAGCGATTGCCCGGCCCGCCGAGATAAGACGAGCATCGTCATACCAAGACACCGATCCAGATCATTCTCATCCTGTGCATCTGCCGTATTTCCCTTCAGCAACAGGCGACCTTGCGGCGTGCTGAGCACACGCAGCCACAGATCGCGCAGGCCTGGATCCCCC
>DASTSB010000131.1:0-16102 GCA_035760885.1 Steroidobacteraceae bacterium
GGGGAATTCGGAAGACCAGCAGAGCCGATCCTGTTTTTTGGGGTGCAGTTCACGCGCTCATCCCCAAAAGCCTGATGCAGTTCTCAGTCATTCCATCTTTCATAAGTAGTATTACGCGACAAGCATGAAAACCCCCAGGAGGGGTCTATGGCCAACGCTCATTCAGCGCGACCGTCCTCAGGACACGAAGAAGTTAACCTCGAAATCGACGATACCCAGAATTTAAAGCATCTCGGGGATGAAACGCCGCATCCGCCGATTTTGGTTCTGAGTCGCGATGCGGGTCTCGTTGAGACAGTGAAAAAGGCCGCTCCGCGGGGTACGCCCGTCACGACGGCGCCGGATCTCGACCATGTGGCCGACAAGCTGTCCAGCCTGAAACCGGGCGTTCTGGTTGCGGACACCGCAAGCACTGCGGACATCGCAGGCCTCGTCGCGCAGCTGACCCAGCATTTCCCCGAACTGGTCGTGGTGGTCGCCGGCAAGCGCGAAGACAGCGCGGCATTGATGCAGCTTACCGCGGCGGGTCGCATTTTCCGCTTCCTGCTCACCCCGCTTTCGCACGGCCAGACTCGCCTCGCACTGGAGGCAGCGGTCACCCAGCATCTGGATCTCGCGGCCGCCGGTCAACGTCTCAGCTCAGCGGGCTCGAGCGACGGCAGCGGCAAGAACTATGTTGTGACTTACGGCGCGCTGGGCCTGGGCCTGGTGGTGATCATCGGCGGTATTTGGTTCGGCGTCAGTCGCATGACTCGGGAGCCGACGGCTCCTGCAGTACAAACTGCCACGACTTCCGAGCAAGGCATTCCCGAAAAGCCGGATCCGGTGAAAGCCGAGATCGCGCTGGCTAAAGAAGCGTTCGATCAAGGCAAGTACCTCGAGCCTGTCGGCGAGAGCGCGCTCGACTTGTATCGCAGCGCCTTGTCGATCGATCCGAACAGTGAAGCCGCCAAGGCGGGCATCCGCTCGGTCGTCGATAAGATTCTCGAAAAAGCCGAGGCCTCGCTGGTCGCGGAACATCTGGAAGATGCCATCCGCAACATCGAAACGGCTCGCGACATCGATGCCACGCATCCGCGCTTAGCGTTCCTCGATACGCAGGTGGCGCGCGAGCGTGAGCGATTGAAGCTGTCGCAAGCTCAAGAAGTGGGCGGCAAGGTGCGTGCCCTGGTTGCTCAAGCAACGGATCGGATGCAGAGCGGCCGACTGATTTCTCCATCTGGCGGCAGTGCCCGCGATGCGCTGACCGAAGCACGGCGCTTGGATCCGACCGATCCCACCGTTGCACAGGGCATTCGCGACCTCTCCAACGAATTGGCTGAGGAAGCTCGCAAGTCGCTTGCGGCCGGCAAGAACGACGACGCACAGCAATACCTCACCGCGGCCCGCCAGCTCGGTGCGGCAGGTGCGAATCTGGCAGCAGTGGAACGTGCACTTGCGGAAGCGAACCGTGCAGCCGCCGCTCCGCGTCGCGCTCAACCTGCAGGTCCGACCCCGGATGATCTGGTCGCCAACATCCGTCAACGCATTAGTCAGGGCAAGTTGATCGATCCGGCGGGCGACAGCGCTCGCGACATATTGAACAACTTGCGTGCAGCGGCACCGAATCGCCCCGAGGTGGAAGAACTGTCACGTGCCCTGTCTACACGCTTGCTCGAAGTGGGCAAGCAGGCGATGAACGCAAAAGCATTCGATCGCTCCGCCCAGCTGATCGCCGGTGCACGCGACGTTGGTGCTCGCTACAACGAAGCTGCCATTGCGCAAGCAGAACGCGATCTAACCCTGGCTCGCGAACAACAGAACGTGGTGTCTGCTGCGACGCTGAAGCGCACGAAAATGGTAGCGCCTGTCTATCCGTCGGTCGCCCTGAAGAAGGGCATCGAAGGCTGGGTCGAAGTCTCGTTCAACGTGACCCAAACTGGCGCCGTCGAAGACGTTGAGGTACGCAACTCGAGCCCTGCGGAAGTATTCGACGATGCCGCAGTCAGAGCCGTGAAACAGTGGCGCTTTGAACCGGTCGCACGCAACGGCGTGATCGTGGAGCAACGCGCTATTACGCGCCTGCGCTTCTCGCCGGGCGACGGCAAGTAGTTTCCTGCAGTCAAGAACGGGCTTACTCCTCGCGGAGTAAGCCCGTTTTTTTTCATCGTCTAATCGACTTCGAGAACCAAAGACCCTTCAGCGAACCAATCTCAATTTCGGCACTGTTGTGCGATGCTGCGCCCGATCGCGATGAAAGCCATTTTCAGGTGAATAGCTCAACTCGCTCATGCGACGCTGCAATTCCGCGGCTCGCGCAGGATCAGGGGTCACGCGCGGCCGCATCACACTCAGTTCAGAAGATTTCAACCTCAATAACATAACGCCTCCCTTATAGGGTGCATCCGATGCGGGCATGTAACGCATCAGGGAAGCGCTTGGATCCACTGACGCCTCGTCAGGAATAACACTTATCGGCGTTGGTTCTCTGGAGACTGCAATCCGGGCCGTTGGGGGCGCACGATGCAGAAGCGCTGACCCGTCGGTGCCTCCATCACCACCCAGGTATGTACGCTCTGCAGCCTGCGGGCTCCAAGCGCTTCGAGGCGACGTACTTCGGATTCGATGTCATCTGCCTCTATATCCAGATGAACCCGGCTCTCATGCTCAACTTGCTGGACTTCGATGTGCAGAGCATCAGGTCCGGTCATGAGCTGACGGTACTTCGGCGAAGGTTCTTCAGCTTGCGCTCGCAGTGGATATCCAAGGGCGGCGCTCCAAAACTCCGCGGCTTTTTCCAGATCGTCGGTCTTGCAATCGATAATGAATCCAGCGAGCCGGCTGTGGTGCATGAGCGTTCCTCACATCTCGGGCAGTTTCGCTCGACGCTTTCGAGCAGCATCAAACGTTGGGATTTTCCCCGCGCCGTGCGCGGTTCATTCCATCCAAAATTTCTAACACATCGCCGCGACCAAGGATTTGCTCGGTCTCCATGGTGACCTTGCGCTGCCAATTCGGATGCTCTTTATCGGTCCCCGGCACGTTGACTGGATCGATCATGCCGATCAGATCCTCGATCTGAATGAGCGCGATGTTTGCAGTCGAAAGCCCAAGATACGCATGCACCGCTCTGGAAAGCGCGGGTGAATAAGGCGGCAGCGGCTCATGCTCCTGCCAATGCCATAGTCCCTGTTCGACCAGTGCACGCATCAGACTGCGGCGTTCGTTTTCGCGCGCGCCTTCTGCCTGCGCCTTGAACTCCTCGCTGGGATAGAGGTTCAACTCATCGCGCAGGCGCAAATCGTGGCTCTCCCACCAGGATCGCAATGTCGGCAAGTCGTGTGTGGTGACCGTCGCGAGCGCGCCGCGTACATACTCCGACGGCGGCTTGAAACGGCCATCGGGGTACTGCTCGAACATCAATACCTTGTAGTGATACGCGTGGTAGTGCTTCATCGCATTGGACATGGGCTCAGCCACGGTACCAAGATCCTCGCCGATCACCACGCACGCATTGCGTTGACTTTCCAACGCGAGAATCGCCATGAGATCGTCGACCGGATAGTGCACGTACGCACCGTCCTGCGACAGTAAGTTCCGTGGCACCCACCAGAGCCGATACAGGCTCATGACGTGATCGAGTCGCAACGCGGCCACGGTGCGCATGTTGTTGCGAAGCAAGCCGACGAATGGCTTGTATTGCTGTTCCTTGAGCTCGTTCGGATCCTGCGGCGGGATACCCCAGTCCTGACCTTTCAACGCGAGCGCATCCGGCGGCGCTCCCACCGACGCGCCTTGCAAATATAAGTGACGGTTCGACCACGTCTCCGAGCCTGCGGAGTTGGCGCCCACGGCGACGTCTCCGTACAAGCCAATCGACATCCCAAGTTCCTCGGCCCGCAATTGCGCCGCTTCCAGCTGCGTCGATGCTAGCCACTGCAAGTACAAGAAGTATTCGACATCCTGGCTGCGCTCGCGCGCAAAGCGCACCACGGCCGGCGAAGTGGGATCGCGATATTCCTCCGGCCAACTTGGCCAGCCCCAATATTGCGGGCCCTGCAAGCGGAAGTGCGCATCGAGTGCGTCGTGGATCGCATGCAGTCGCAACGGATCGCCTTGCGATTTCACGAATTCCTGAAATGCGCGGCCGCGCTCCGTGCCTGGTTCAAGATGACTGCGACGAAACTCGGCATACAGCAGCGGCAAGATGTCGAATTTCAATCCGGCGACACGCACGTAGTCGACCAGCGGCGTCGCGCGGACCTCCACAAGCGATCGCTGAAACTCCTGCGTTGCGACTCGAGCCTGCGCCTCGGCACATTCCGCAAACTCGGCGACGTCGGGCACCGAGATGTACAGCACGTTGAGGAACTGTCGGTTCGACGGGCTGTAAGGACTGATGTGCGATGGATTCGCCGGCATCAATGCATGCAGCGGATTGACACCGACGATGCCGCATCCAAGCGGAGCAACGCGCTCGACTAGATCTTTGAGATCGCCGAAATCGCCGATGCCCCAGTTGCGTTGCGAGCGCAAGGTATAAAGCTGGACGGCAATGCCCCACACTCGTCCGCCATCCTTGATGATGTCGGCTTCGTAACACGAAGACGGCGCGACGATGAGGCGCAGCTCGCCGCTCAATCCCGTGTTGAGCTCGACGGTGAGCGCGTGATATCCGCTGGCAGCGCCAGGAAGCGGCAGAGCCAATCGCACATACGCGCGGTCGTCGGCGTGGCCCTGTTCGATGACCTTCAGTTCTTTCAGCCGCGCGGTGCCCTTGGATATCTCTCCGGCTTCGGATACCAGCCTCCAGTCGATCTTGGATGCACCCAAATCGGCAGGCACAGAAATAGGAATTTCGATCGCGGTGTGCTCTTCCGCCACGACAGTGGGAGGAGTCAAGCGCGTCCAGCGGATCGTCTCCTGCCGACTCACCGCGCTCGCGGCGGCTCGCTCATCGCTGGCATCGACGCCGAACGCGGCCAGAATTGCGGCCCGCGATTCGAGCGAGACCTCGCGCAGCTCGCCGCGATAGTCGAAGTAAGAAGAGCCGACGCCGTGGAGCTCCGCGAGTTGCGCAATCGAATTGTTGATCGCCGACGGGTTGCTCATCTTAAGCCTGCAAGCGATTCGAGCATTGCGTTCGCCCTCGTTCGCTGCCTCACCGCGCATTTAAGAATCAGCGGGCAGCGTGAATCCAGTCCTGACGCTGAGCGGCGCATCACCGTCGGCCAGCAGCACGCAGGAGTGCGGCGCCAGCGTGCAATGAGCCTGCGATGCAATCCGATGACCCAGATCGTTCGCTCGCCACTGCGCCGTGTCGAAGACGGTTCGCCACACCACGCCCGTTTTTGGCTCGGGCAATTTGAATTCGACAGGTTCGTCGCCAGCGTTGCACAGAAACAGAAGATGTCCGTTGGGTGTTCCATACGGATCGGAAAACGCGTGACCGATCAATACGCCGATCGCTTTAGCGCTCGGATCGTGCCAATCGGCCGCACTCAACTCGTGACCGAGCGGATGGCGCCAGCTCACGTCCTTATGCTCGCGATCGACCTGCCGGGCGCCCTTCAAGAAGGTGTCGCGACGCAATCCCGGTGCTTGTTTCCGCAGCGTGAGTAATTGACGCACGAACGCGGTGAGCCAGGTGCGGCGCGCAGCCAGCGACCAATCGAGCCAGCTGATCTCGTTGTCCTGGCAGTACGCATTGTTGTTGCCGCGCTGAGTCCGACCAAACTCGTCTCCCGCGAGCAGCATCGGGACGCCTTGGCTGAGCAACAGCGTAGCGAGCAGATTGCGAATCTGGCGTTCGCGCAAGGCGAGCACTTGCGGATCTTCCGTCTCGCCCTCCGCGCCGCAATTCCAACTCAAGTTGTGATTGTGTCCGTCGCGATTTTCTTCGAGGTTCGCTTCGTTGTGCTTCTCGTCGTATGCGGTCGCGTCATAAGAGGTGAAGCCGTCGTGACACGCGACATAGTTGATGCTGGCGGTTGGACGTCGTCCCGATGCACGAAACAAGTCGCTCGAGCCGGCAAATCGTTCGGCGAAGTTACCCAAGATGCCGGGGTTGCCGCGCCAGAAGCCGCGCACGCTGTCCCGATACAAGTCGTTCCACTCGGCCCAACCCGCGGGGAAATGCGCGAGCTGATAACCATCCGGCCCGATGTCCCAGGGCTCCGCGATCAGCTTCACGTAGCGCAACGATGGCTCGGCAGCGACCGCTTTGAAAAATCCGGCATCGGTACGGAAACGGCCGTTGTCGCGGCCGAGCACTGGCGCCAAATCGAATCGAAATCCATCCACATGCATTTCTTCTACCCAGTAGCGCATGCAGTCGATGATCAGATTTCGTACGGCCGCATGACCGATTGCGATCGTATTGCCGCAGCCGGAGCGATTCACGTAATGACGCAGATTCGAGGGTTCTAATTTGTAGTACGCCTGATTGTCGAGCCCGCGAAGATTCAATGTGGGGCCCTGTTCATTGCCTTCCGCCGTGTGATTGAACACGACGTCCAAAATCACTTCGATGCCGGCGGCATGCAGTGCCTTCACCATCGTCTTGAATTCGCTCACTGCATCCGCCACCGCGTACTGCGGAGCCGGCGCAAACCAAGCAATCGAGTTGTAGCCCCAGTAGTTCGTCAGTCCTTTATCGATCACGAACTTCTCGGGCACGAACGCCTGCACGGGTAACAGCTCCACAGCAGTGATGCCCAAGCTCTTCAAGTAGGAAATGACCGCCGGATGCGCGAGGCCCAGATACGTGCCGCGTTCTCGCTCAGGAACTTTCGGATGCAGACGCGTGAAACCTTTCACGTGCAGCTCGTAGATGATCGAGTCGCGCCAGGGCGTGGAGGGCGGACAGTCATCGCCCCAATCGAACGCGTCGTCGATCACACGCGCTTTGTAGACGTAAGGCGCGCTGTCCTCGGTATCTGCTCGTTCTTCATCCGCATCCGCCGCCTCGCCGAGCAGCGCAGAATGCCACGTAAAATGTCCGGCTAGCGCACGTGCGTAAGGGTCAAGCAGCAGCTTGTTGGGGTTGTAGCGCGCGCCATGCAACGGATCGTACGGGCCATGCACACGGATGCCATAGACCAGGCCCGGCATGCCGTGGGGCGCTTGCAGCAGCCCGTGCCACACATTTTCGGTGCGTTCCGGCAGCGTCAGCCGGCTGAGTTCGTGCTCGCCCGAGGAGTCGAACAAGCAAATCTCGACGCGCGCAGCACCGCTGGAATAGACCGCGAAGTTGACGCCATCACTCGTCCAGGTCGCCCCGAGCGGCTCGGGCGATCCGGACAACATCACTGCATTGGAAAAATCGATTTGAGCGTTCATCGGATGCGATGGTGACGCATGCGCGCGGATGTGAGAAGGCCTAAAACCGAACTCGAAGCCGAGTCGTTTAGCTCAGAGCTTCCCAAACGGTCATTGCGAGCGGCGGCAAATCGATCTGGATGCGCGCAGGAAATTCACGCCACGGCTCTGCGTGCGCTTCGACTTCCGTGATTTGCGAGTACCCGGATCCACCGAACTCAGAGGCATCGCTGTCCAGCACTTTGCGATACCGGCCCGCTCGGGGTGCACCGAACGTGTAGCCGTTGCGCGGCACCGGCGTGGCATTGAAAAACACCAGCAGTGCAGTGCCGCCCTCCCCCGGCAATCGCTGCCGAACAAAAGCGAAGACGCTTTCGTCGCGATTGTCGACTTCCAGCCAACGAAACCCTTCCCAGCTGTCTTCGCTGCCGTGCAGCTCAGGATAGTTGCGGTACCAACGATTCAACGCGCGGTTGTAGGACTGCAATTGCTGATGATGCGGGTGCTGCAGCGCTGCCCAGGCGATGTCCTCGTAATCGCGCCATTCGTGCCATTGGCCGAACTCTCCGCCCATGAACATGAGCTTCTTGCCGGGATGCGCAAATTGATAACCCATCATGAGCCGGTAATTCGCCAGCTTGCGCCACTCATCGCCGGGCATTTTGTCGAGCAATGAACGCTTGCCGTGCACGACTTCATCGTGCGAGAGCGGCAGGATGAAATGCTCGGAGAACGCGTAGACGAACGAGAACGTGATGAGATTGTGATGATGGCGGCGGTGCAGCGGGTCGAGCGACATGTATCGCAACGTGTCGTTCATCCAGCCCATGTTCCATTTGAAGTGAAAACCGAGTCCGCCTAGATGCACCGGCCGGCTCACACCCGGAAAAGACGTCGATTCTTCCGCCATCATCAAGACGCCGGGATAGTAGTGGCCAACCGTCCAGTTCAGTTGTTTGATGAACTCGATCGCCTCGATGTTCTCGCGACCGCCGTATTGATTCGGCGTCCACTCGCCGGGATTGCGGGCGTAATCCAAATAAAGCATGGATGCCACTGCATCTACGCGCAGACCGTCGATGTGATACTGCTCCAACCAGAACAGCGCGTTCGCGATCAAAAAGTTACGAACTTCGTGGCGGCCGTAGTTGAAGATCTTCGTGCCCCACTCGGTGTGTTCGCCGCGACGCGGGTCCGCGTGCTCATACAGGTATGTGCCGTCGAAGTACGCCAAGCCATGCGCGTCTTTCGGAAAATGCGCCGGCACCCAATCCATGAACACACCGATACCTGCTTGATGCAGACGATCGATGAAGCGCATGAAGTCGTGCGGTGACCCATGGCGTGCGGTGGGAGCAAAGTGCCCAAGCACTTGATAGCCCCAAGAACCATCGAACGGATGTTCGGCCACGCCAATGATCTCGACGTGCGTGTAGCCCATCTCGATCACGTAGGGGATCAATTGGTCCGCGATTTCATCCCAAGTGAGGAACGCAGGCTGGCGATGCCACGAGCGACGCCAAGAGCCAGGATGAAACTCATAAATAGAGATGGGGGCGCGGAATGGATCCCATTGCCGACGCTGGGCGAGCCAGTCGCCGTCGTTCCATTCATAACCTTTGAGTTCGGCGACCATCGATGCGGTGTTCGGCCGCATCTCCATCTGAAAGCCGTAAGGGTCGGATTTCAGCAGTAGCTCGTTGTTCTGCGTTTCGAGCTCGAATTTGTACAGCGTACCCGTGCCGATACCCGGTATGAACGCACTCCAGATACCAGAGCCATCCACTCGCTGCATCACATGCGTGCGGCCGTCCCATTGATTGAAGTCGCCCACGACACTCACGCGGCGTGCGTTCGGCGCCCACACCGCGAACTGGGTGCCTTGGGTCCCGTCCTTGGTGACGGGATGGGCACCGAGCTTTTGATAGATATGGTGGTGATTGCCTTCGCCGAAGAGGTGAAGGTCGAGGGCGGTGATTTCGTGCGGTGCAGTGGACATCGCGGTGTGCAGCTTGAGCGATTGCAGTGAGGTGGTTCCGAAACGCCATCATCCCATGCGCGCCGGATCGATGGAGAGTCCATCGCAACTAGCGAGGGCTCAACTCATCGAGCGGCCCGCAAGTTGCCACCTCTCGCGCCTGCAAATTCGCGCGAGCGTCAGCTCACAACACCGGCTTGATGCTCCAGATGTTGTCGGCGTATTCGCGAATCGTGCGGTCGCTGGAGAACGGGCCCATGCTGAGCGCGTTGATGACAGCCTTGCGCGTCCACTCTTCGGCATTTCTGAACAGCGCATCGACGCGGTCTTGGGCCGCGGCGTAAGCCTCGAAATCGCCCAACACCATGAAATGTTCCCCATCGCTCATCAAGCGTTCGGAGATCACCTTGGAGTCGAAGATGTTGGCAGGCGTGAAGTGCCCGGAATCCAGCATCTGCATCACCCGCTTCAACTCTTCGTTCTGAGCCACGATCTGCGAGGGCGAATAGCCGCGCGCCCGGCGCTCGATGACTTCTTCGGCCGTCATGCCGAAAATGAAAATGTTCTCCTCTCCCACGGCATCGCGGATCTCGACGTTCGCACCGTCCAACGTGCCGATCGTCAGCGCGCCGTTGAGCGACAGTTTCATATTGCCGGTACCGGACGCTTCCATGCCGGCCGTGGAAATCTGCTCCGACAGATCGGCGGCAGGCATGATTTCCTGCGCGAGCGAAACGTCGTAATCGGGCAAAAAGCACACCTTCAACTTATCGCCGACGCGCGCATCGTTATTGATGACCTCGGCAACATTGTTGATGAGTTTGATGATGGCCTTGGCAGTGTGATAACCGGGCGCCGCTTTGCCCGCAAAGATCACCGCGCGCGGCACGATCTCGGCTTCTGGATTGTCGAGAATGCGCAGGTAACGGGTGATCACGTACAGCAGGTTCAAGAGCTGACGCTTGTACTCGTGGATGCGCTTGACCTGCACGTCGAACAGCGCATCGGCATTCAAGTCGACGTTCAGGAGCTGCTTGATCGTCTTCGCGAGACGCTCCTTGTTCGCGCGCTTGATGATGCGGAACTTTTGGCGGAAATCGACATCATCCGCCGCCCATTTCAAACGCTCGAGATCCTCGAGATCGTTTTCCCACGCCGAGCCGAGGCGCGCTGTCAGCAGATCGGCGAAACCAGGATTGGCTTGCTTCAACCAACGCCGCACCGTAATTCCATTGGTTACGTTGGTGAAGCGGTCCGGCCATAGCTGCGCGAAGTCAGCGAAGATCGTTTCGCGCATCAACCGCGAGTGCAGCTTCGCCACGCCGTTCACACGATGGCTGCCGACCACCGATAGATACGCCATGCGCACGCGCCGATCGCCGTCTTCGTTGATGAGAGACATGCGGCGGCGGCGATCCAGGTCTTGCGGATACTTAGCGCTGACCTCTTCCAAGAAATCGCGATTGATCTGATAAATGATCTGCAGATGACGCGGTAACAGCCGCTCGAACAACGACACCGGCCACGTTTCCAAAGCTTCGGGCAGCAGCGTGTGATTCGTATAGCTGCAGACCTCACGCGTGACTTTCCATGCAGCTTCCCATTCCATGTCGTACACATCGACCAGCAAGCGCATCAGCTCGACACAGGTCAGTGCCGGATGCGTATCGTTGAGCTGAATCGCAATGGCGCTGGCAAGATCGGTCAGTTGCCTGCGTTCGGCGAGGTGCTGCGAGAGCATGTCCTGGAGCGATGCGCTGACAAAGAAATATTGCTGACGGAAGCGCAGCTCTTTGCCTTGCGGTGTGCTGTCGTCCGGATACAAAACGCGCGATAGATTCTTCGCGTCGACTTGCTCCGCTACCGCTGCGCCGTAGTTACCCGAATTGAACGCATCGATCTTGAACGGGGTGATCGCGCCGCTCGACCACAGGCGCAAGTGATTGACCGTGGGACTGCGATTGCCGGGAATCAGCAGGTCGTACGCGATGGCCCAAACATCTTGGGTATCGACCCACTCGTAACGAATTTTGCCGTCATCCGCCCGCGTGGCTTGGCAGTGACCGCCGAAGCGCACTCGATAGCGCACGCCACCGCGCCCGCTTTCCCAAAAGTTCTGATAACCCAGCCACGAGCTCGCAACTTCACGCTGCGAGCCATCGGGATTGATGACCTGAGTAAAAATTCCATAGTCGTAGCGAATGCCATACCCAGTCGCCGCATAACCCAAGGTCGCGAGCGAGTCGAGAAAGCACGCCGCCAAGCGGCCGAGACCGCCGTTACCGAGGCCGGGGTCTTCTTCTTCCGCTGCGATGTGATCCAAGTCGTGGCCGAAATACTGCAGCGCCTCGCGCACCTCTTCGAGCAAGCCATCGTCGAACGATGAGAGCGCGTTGATGAGGCTGCGTCCAAGCAGGAATTCCATCGAGAGATAACAGACGCGTTTGACCTTGGAACGGGCAACGCGGCTGCACGTGGAGATCCAGCGCTCCGAGAGCTCTTCCCGCACTGCAATCGACAACGCGTCGTAGTAATCGCGCCGCGTGGCGGTGGAGACGGACTTACCCAGCGAACGTTCGAGACGATCGACAATCGCTTCGCGAACCGCGCCGCGGCGCAACGAAACCGAACTCATCAAGGCGGAAGCAGAGGAAGCAGCGGACATAGGACAACCGGTAGGCAAAGGAATACAGCCCAACGCACGAGCAGTGCGTGGGTTCGAGTCTGCCAGACCGCGGTAAGAACTCAGCAGGTCACGACTACCTACACGCGGCGATCACTTCAGCTCGCTTACCTTTTCTTCGACGATGCGCCAAGAGCCGGCCTCGCGGACGAGGACCAATTCTTTGCGTAACGTGTTGCGACCGAAGCGCTGGACGAAGGTGGCGATACGGCGGTCATCGCCATCGGGTTCGATCCGGAGCTTTTCGATGCGAGGCTCCGGCGCCGTTCCCGTCGCGACTTGCTCGCGCCGTTGTTCGAGCCAAGCTGCGCTTCCGGGAGAGTCGGTCGGTGCGACGAAGTTCTTCGAGTACAGCTCGAGAACTGCGTCGGCCTCGCGATTCGCCCAAGCCTGCGCCCAGCTGGCGACCACTTCTTCAGGCGAGCGTGCCACGGTTCCAGTGGAACGAAAATAGGACGGAGGCTCATCCAGGCAGCGGGTAGTCGAGTTTTTTGCGGGCTTGGCTTCTGGAATTTCCAGCGACTCGGATCGATTTGGCTGCGCCATCCCCTCCGGGACCTTCAGGGGCCCATTGTCCCGGGCAGCCATGTAGGGCTCGTCCTTTTCAGTGCAAACGGCTTGCGAACCGCCGCCGCAGGCGGCCACGAATGCGAAAGCGGCAACAAGAAGAAAGCGATATGAAGCTAAATCGCGCACACGAAGTCCCAATCGAATGATGAAGCCCTGCTTTGGAACGCGAGCCTTTAAAGCCATCGAATTCGGCGCAAGACGCTTGTAGAACCGAGAAATTCTGAACGCCGCGAGCATGCTGATTCTAATGCGGCGCGCTACCGTACAGTCGCATGCCCGTGAAGTCCAGATAAAGACCCGGACCGCGGGTCTTAACCTTGCCCCTCAGCGCACTCGAAGCTGCGGCTCGCAGCGTACTTCCGTCATCACGGATGCGGCGATGAAGCATTCTTCATGCGCTTGATGATGTAGGCGAGAAAACTCCTCGGCCGCCGGCTGCCGACCGGCGAACCTGACTTCCGGCCTCAGCACCACCAGGGTCATCGCGAGCCTACCCTGTGCATTCTTGGCCATTCGCCCCAGCGCGACGTCCCGATACTCATCCACGACCCAATCCGCACGAGCGGCAAGATCCAAGAACCACAGCATGTGACAGCTCGATAGGGACGCTACGAACGCTTCCTCAGGATCGACGCCCGCGGGGTCGGACATCGGCACCCGCACGACATGCGGCGAGCTCGACGCGGGAACGATCGCACCACCATCGAACACCCATCGATGCGCGCGGCTGTACTTGCGATCCACAAAATCCGCACCCTGGCGCTGCCAGGCGATGGTCGCAGTGTATTCAGCCATCTGAAGTCCCTCTTTGAGTCAGTGGGCGAAGCTCCGCTGCAAGTGCACGCCCAGAGCATCCGCTGTGAGTGGCTCCGAGAAATAAAACCCCTGCAGCTCGTCGCAGTGATTGTCGCGCAAGAACATGAGCTGCTGTTCGGTTTCGACGCCTTCCGCTGCCACCTTCAACCCCAAGTTGTGCCCGAGCGCAATGATGGTGCGAACGATCGTCGCATCATCCGCATCGGTCGCGATGTCCTGCACGAAAGAGCGGTCGACTTTGAGCCGATCCACGGGAAAGCGTTTGAGATAACTCAGGCTCGAATAGCCCGTGCCGAAATCGTCGATCGCGATTTGCACGCCCAACTCGTTGAGCTCTCCGAGCATCGCAATGAAACGATCCGCATCGTGCATCACTGCGCTTTCGGTAATTTCGATTTCCAATAACTGCGGTGCAAGTTGCGTTTGCTTCAAGACGTCCGCCACGGTTTGGACCAAGTCGTCTTGAAGAAACTGTCGCGCCGAGACGTTCACCGAGATCACCAACTCCGGATAGCCTGCGAGTTGCCAGGCACGATTTTGCTCGCACGCTGCCTGCAGCACCCAGCGGCCGATCGGCACAATGAGTCCGATTTCTTCCGCGACTGGAATGAACCGCGTCGGTGAGGCGATTTCCTCATCGCCTGCCATCCACCGCGTGAGCGCTTCCACACCGATGACTTTGCCCGTGCGCATTTCGACGCGCGGCTGATAACGCAGCGTGAATTGATTGCGCTCGAGTGCCCGGCGCAGCTTGTTCTCCAGCTCGAGCCGCTCGGTGATGAGCTGGTTCAGCTCGGCGGTAAAGAACTGAAAGTTATTGCGGCCGTTCTCCTTCGCGCGATACATCGCCGAATCGGCGTGCTTGAGCAGCGTTTCGCCATCGGTGCCGTCGTCCGGATACAGAGCGACGCCGATGCTGCAAGTCACGTTGAAATCGCCCTGCGGAATCGTCCACGGCTGCGAAATGTCCGACAGCATGCGCTCGAGCACCTCCGCAACAGCGTCGGGCAATCCTTCGCTAGTGATGAGCAACACGAATTCATCACCGCCAAGACGCGCAACCGTATCGTTATCGCGCACGCTGGCTTTGAGTCGATCCGCCATGGCGCGCAGCAACTGATCGCCGACGTGATGGCCGAGGCTATCGTTGATGTACTTGAAACGATCGAGATCGACGAACACGACCGCCAGCCGATTGCCATCGTCTGCTGCAGCGGCAATCGATTGTGCCAGTCGATCGTTGAGGAGCGATCGATTCGCAAGGCCGGTCAGCGTGTCATAGTTGGCTTGCTGCTCGATCCGAGCTTGGTAAATCTTGCGTTCGGTGATGTCTTCGACCGTGCCCTCGTAGCAAACCAGCCGGCCAAAATCATCGTAGACGGCGCGTGCGTTCTCGGAAGTCCAGATCACCTCGCCGGTGCGCTTATGGACCTGTGCCTCGAAACCGGTCACTGAGCCTTTTTCGCGCACCTGCGCCATGAAATCGGCGCGTCGCGAGGGATCCACATAGAGTTGACGGCCGACATCCGCAATCGAGGCAATCAGTTCCAGCGGGGACGCAAAGCCGTAGATTCGAGCGAGCGCGGGATTGGCATCGAGGAAGTGTCCGTCCAAGCTGGTGCGGAAGATGCCTTCGATCGCGTTTTCGAACAGGTTGTAATAGCGCCGCTCGGCCTCGCGCAGTGCACGACTGGAGCGATGGCGCTCCGTCATGTCTTGGATGATTCCCTCCACCGCAAGCAGCTCGCCGTGTTCATCGTAAACGCCGCTGCCGCGTTCCCAAACCCAGCGGGTCTCCCCGCAGGCGTGCAGGATGCGATATTCGCAATCGAATTGGTTGCGGTTGCGAACCGCGAGCTCGATGTCGTCACGAACCCGTTTGCGATCGGCAGGGTGCGTAATGGATTCGTACGAAACGCGGTTGTTCAGCAGAAAATCGTCCGGGTCGTACCCGGTTAAGCGCCGGCAGCCCTCGCTGATGAATTCCATGCTCCACTGCGCATCGTCGCGGCACCGGTAAATCATTCCATCCAGGTTGCTGAGCAGAGAACGAAGCATGCGCACTTCGTTGACGCCATCGATCGCCGCACGTGAAGGAACGGCGGGAGTCCAAGCGGCTGGCGTGGAAGTCGATGCGGATCCTTGCGATGTTTGTTGGGAGTGTCCGTTCTGATTGCGATCGGTCTGCTCTTCGGACACCTTGTTTCCGCGCGTGTGACAGCAGTCTTGTAGCGCTGCTTTGTATACACGTTTTCACACAATGCGGGGCGGAGGTCAACTCGGCGTGAGGTGATGGAGTGATGAAGTGATGACGTGATGGGGTGAAAGCGCGGAGCGCGTGAGGAGCGTAGCTGTTCCAGTGCTTGAGCTCTCCGTCTATCTCGACACCAGTCCTTCCCGACGACAGAGTCGTCCATCTCGACGAGAGTCCTTCCCGCGAGCGAAGTCGAAACCGCAAAGCGGTTTCGACTGGGGAGCCAATGAGGGATGTGGCGCACGTGACGTTCGTTTCCGGCTCCTACTTGCCGTTCACCGCGGCTAGTGCGCGCTTCCTCGCCTCTTCAAATTCATCGCCCGCCTTCCAGCTTGGCATTGCATCTGCATTCGCAACGTTGACGCCGATGGTGAGCCCGAGCTTGGCATCCTCGATCATGCCGTCGAAGTTCCAGTTATCGTTGATCTCATCGGAAGGCTGGTGATAGCTCTTCGCCTCGTATGCTTCGATTTGCTCTTTGCCCCAACCCGGCGGCTTACCG
>DASTSB010000132.1:0-4131 GCA_035760885.1 Steroidobacteraceae bacterium
AACAACCATGAACCGTTTCCTCGACCTGGCCGATTTTCCGCGCGAGCAAATCACCGATCTGCTCGGTCTTGCTTCGCGTCTGCAGCAACATCCACAACCGCAAGCACTCGCGGGCAAAGTGTTGGGATTGTTGTTCTTGAACCCGTCGCTACGCACGCTCGCGTCGTTTCAGAGCGCGATGATGCGGCTCGGCGGCACGGCGGTGGTGATCACACCGGGTCAAGGCACATGGCAGATGGAAACCCGTGCCGGCGCGATCATGAACGGCGCAGCTGCAGAGCACGTGCGCGAAGCCGTGCCGGTGCTCGCCTCATACTGCGATGCCATCGGCATTCGCATGTTTGCGGAAGGACGCAACCTCGGCGCCGATCTCGCAGAGACAGGTTTCAAAATGATGGCGGACTTGTGCGATAAGCCGCTCGTCAACATGGAATCGGCGATGAGCCACCCGTGCCAAGCCCTTGCAGACTGGCATACGATGGATGAGTTGCGGGTCCCCGAGCGCGGCAAGTTCGTGTTGAGCTGGGCGAATCATCCGCGTGCATTGCCGTTGGCCGTGCCGTCATCGGTCGTGCACATGGCCGCGATGCGCGGCATGGAAGTCGTCGTGTTGCGTCCGGACGGTTTCGCGCTGCCGGACCCGATCATGGAGAAGGCGCGACAGGCAGCAAAAGCGGCCGGCGGCTCCGTGACCGAAACCACGGATCGCAATGCTGCGCTTCAAGGCGCGCATGTCGTCTACGCGAAAGAGTGGGGCTCGCCACAGCACTACGGCGATGCAGAGGCCGAGACTCGGCTGCGCGAGTACCTGAGCGATTGGTGCATCAAAGAAAGTTGGTTCAAGAGCGCGGATCGTAACTGCCACTTCATGCATTGCTTGCCGGTGCGCCGCAATGTTGCGGTCGCTGACGAAGTGCTCGACGGTCCACGCAGCGTCGTCATCCGCGAGGCATTCAACCGGATGGTGGTGCAGATGGCGGTGTTGTACAGGTTGTTGCGTGGATAACAAGTGATGTCGTGATGACGTGATGCAGTGAAAGCATGCTACGCATGCGCTGAAATCCACTCAGACGTCATCACCCCATCACCTCATCACTTTCATCACTAGAGGTCATATTTCCGTGATCCGTACTGATCCTTCTGTCGCCGTCCGCGCGCTGCGCAGTGCCGCTCCGTACATCCGCATGTACAAGGGCAAGGTGTTCGTCATCAAGGCGAGCGGCGGTGTGTTCGGCGATGTCGCATCCACGCGTACGCTGATGGAGCAAGTCGCGATCCTGCATCAAGTAGGCATTCGCGTCGTGCTCGTTCACGGCGGCGGCCCGCAATTGAGCCAAATCCAAGAGACGCTCGGCATCAAGCCACAAATGGTTGCGGGCCGGCGCGTCACCGACGAGAAGTCGATGGAAGTAACGAGCATGGTGCTCAACGGGCTCGTGAATACACAGATCCTCGGCATCTGCCGCGAACTCGACATCGCAGCCGTGGGTGTCAGCGGTGTAGACGCCGGCTTGGTGCGCGCCCACAAGCGCCCGCCGGTGAACGTGGAAGGTCAAGTCGTGGACTACGGCTTCGTCGGCGACATCGATCTCATCGATGCCAAGGTGCTGCAGCAATTGCTCGATGACGGCTTGATGCCTGTTGTCAGCCCCGTGTCGGCTGATGACAACGGTACGTTGCTGAACATCAATGCCGATACGGTCGCTGCAGGAATTGGCGCGGCGCTGAGAGCCGAGAAGCTGATGCTGTGCACCGGCGCACCCGGCATCCTCGAATCGCTCGAGGATCCGCGCTCGATCATTTCCTACACCGATCTCGCAGGCCTCAAGCGCCTCAAAGATCAGGGCAGCTTGAAAGACGGCATGTTGCCGAAAGCCAAAGCGATCGAAGAAGCGATTCGCGGCGGCGTGCGGCGCGTGCACGTGATCTCGTACAAATCACCCGACAGCATCTTGGCTGAAGTGTTCACGAATGAAGGCACGGGTACGCTCGTTGTCGAGAACGTCAGCGCGTTGTCGGCTGCGGAACAGCATGCGGGATGAGAGCAGAGAAAGGCTGTAGGCGCTAGGCTGTAGACTGTGGGTCGGAAGCTAAGAATGTTTTCTCGAACGAATCAATGCGCGAGAGGTTGTCTCTTCGGGCTTAACTTCTGTGTCGTCTTTTTCTGGCCTACAGCCTACAGCCTACAGCCTAGCGCCTGCGCTCATGACTCGTGGAGCGCGTCATGAGCAGACTCTGGGACAAAGGCGGCGCCCTAGATGAACGGGTTCTGCGCTACACGGCAGGCGACGATCACGCGCTCGACAATCGGCTGATCGCGTACGACGCGCGTGCGTCCATCGCACACGCCGAGATGCTTTGCCAACAAGGGCTGCTGTCGAAATCGGATTGCGATGCGATCCGGGATGGCTTGAACGAAATCGCAGCAGCACATGCACGCGGCGAGTGGACGGTCACGCTGGAAAACGAAGACGGCCAGACAGCGCTCGAAGGACTGTTAACGGCCAAGATTGGCGAAGCGGGCAAGCGAGTTCATCTCGGCCGCTCGCGCAACGATCAAGTACTCACCGCCATCCGGCTGTATTTGCGCGATGTGATCGATCAACTCGCGAATGCGACGCGCACGGCTGCAGAAGCGCTCGATCGTCTCGCATCGCGTCATGGCGATCTGCAAATCCCCGGTTACACGCACATGCAACAAGCCATGCCGAGTTCTGTTGCGTTGTGGGCAGGCGGATTTGCCAACGAACTGCGCGACGACGCCGAAGGCTTGGCGCATGTTCAGCGCCGTGTCGGCAAGAGCCCGCTGGGCTCTGCGGCGGGCTATGGCTCGCCGAATTTGCCGATCGATCGGTCGTTCACCGCCCAGAAGCTCGGATTCGCCAGCGTTCAAGAGCCGGTCACGTCTGTGCAGTTGTCGCGGGGTAAAGCCGAAGCTCAGTTGCTGTTCGAAATCACGCTCGTAATGCAGGATGTCGGTCGCCTTGCCGCCGATCTGCTGCTGTTCTACACACAGGAATTTTCGTTCGTCGAATTGCCCGAAGCGTTTACGACCGGCTCATCGATCATGCCGCAGAAGCGCAATCCCGATGTGTTCGAACTCATTCGCGGCCGCACTGCAACCGCCCAGGCATGCTTGAACGAAGTGCTCGGCATCGTGACTAAACTGCCGTCGGGATATCAGCGCGATTTGCAGTTGATCAAAGTGCCCCTATTCCGTGGCATCGATCTGTGCCTCGACACACTCGGCATTCTTCCAGCGGCCCTCGATGGTGTGCGTTTTCGACCCGAGAAAATTCGCCTCGATCCTTCCATCAATGCTGCGGCCGAAGCGAACGAACTTGTCGTTAAAGAAGGCATTCCCTTCCGCGAGGCGTATCGCCGCATCGGCGAGCGCTTGAAGAAGCAAAAGGATTCGCAATAGTCGGAGGCCCGCTATGTCGATCTGGTTTGCCGACTATCAACTGAGCGATCTGCTCAAGCTCAAAGGCATTCGCTTACCTCAACACAATCTGGCCACGCATCTTGGTATTGAATTCACGCAGTTAGGCGAAGACTTCCTGCAAGCGCGCATGCCCGTCGATGAGCGCACCAAGCAACCGTACGGCATTCTCCACGGTGGCGCGTCGGTCGTGCTTGCCGAAACATTGGGCAGCTTCGGCGCGAATCTCACTGTCGATCCAGATCGCTTCACCGTCGTCGGCCAAGAGATCAACGCCAATCACGTCCGCGCCGTTCACAAAGGTTACGTCATCGGCACCGCGCGTCCTCTCCACCGCGGCAAACGCAGCCAAGTGTGGGAGATCCGCATCGAAGACGAAGCCCAGCACCTCGTCTGTATCTCTCGCATCACTCTCGCCGTGCTGGAGCGCGCTGCGGGCTAATCGCGTATCGGGCGATGGTGACGGTTATATACGTCGCAGCTGGTCTAACTCGCTGCTGTTCCTCTTCCAGTAGCAGGAGGTCCTTGCAGCGATTTTGAAAATGGCTCGCGCAGAGGGCCAACCGAATCATGGCGTGCTATGTGCGCGAAACGGAGAGGTCGGGAGCCCGCCGCGCTCCGCTATACTCCGCACATGCCGCTCTCCCCTTCCGCGCGCCGCCACCTCGGCGTTTTCATCACATTTTTCA
>DASTSB010000133.1:0-4892 GCA_035760885.1 Steroidobacteraceae bacterium
GGCATGGACGTTGAATCCACGATCACGGCGTCATCGGCAGGCTTGAGGGGGGCAATCGGGCGACTCGCGTCGCGTCGGTCGCGCTCGGCGATCTCCAGCGAAAGGGCGGCGAGGTTAGCATCGAGACCCTTGTCTTTCAACTGCTTATAACGCCGTTGGGCCCTTTCTTCGGGACTCGCTGTAAGGAAGATTTTGAGGCCTGAGTCGGGGAAGATGACAGTCCCCATATCGCGGCCATCCGCCACCAACCCGGGCGGGGCGGCAAACGCTCGCTGACGCGCTAATAGAGCTTCACGGACCTTAGGCATGGCAGCCACCTTCGAGGCGCCCTCGCCTGCCTGCTCCGTCCTAATGGACCGGCTGACCTCTTCGCCGTTGAGCCAAATCTGCTCCTCGCCCTTGGCTCCGATGCCGAACACGACATTCAGATGCATCGCGATATCGGCAAACTCGTCTTCGGCACCCGGCTGCGTGCCGCGCTTGAGACCCGCAAAAGCGACCAGACGGTAGAGTGCACCGCTATCGAGCAGACGCCATCCAAGCTGATCGGCGACACGGCGTGAGATCGTGCCCTTGCCGGACCCGCTTGGTCCGTCGATGGTGAGGATAGGCACTGAGACCACGGCCGAGTCCCAGCTTAGTCCTGGAGCTTGACGTTCAGGCCAGCGGCACCCGCAACGCCGGGGAAATCGGGAAATGAGGTCGCAACGTTCGCAACATCCAAGATTTTGATCGGAGCCGCAGCACGCAGACTGGCGATCGAGAACGACATGGCGATGCGATGGTCGCCGTGACTATCGACTGTTCCACCCGAAAACACAGCACCCTCCGCGCGTCCCTGAATACGGATGCCGTCCGGCAACACTTCACACTGCACTCCCATCGCCTTCAGGCCCTCCGCCATGACAGCGATGCGATCACTCTCTTTGACTCGCAGTTCCTCGGCTCCGGTGACCAATGTTTCGCCCTCAGCGCACGCCGCAGCGATGAACAAGGCTGGAAACTCGTCGATCGCGAGCGGGACCAGGTTCTCTGGCACATGAATGCCTTTGAGCTTCGCCGGCCTGACCTCGATGTCTGCAACGGGCTCAGCGCCCGCCGACCGGTGGTTCAAGACGCGCAAATCCGCGCCCATGAGCGCCAGGATGTCGAGCAGACCAGTGCGTGTCGGATTTACCCCGACGCCCGTAATCGTGAGGCCCTCGCCGCGGCTGATCGAGCCAGCGATTAAGAAGAAGGCCGAGGAGGAGAAGTCGCCAGGCACTTCCAACGAGCACGCGTCCAAGCGCGTCGGTGGAGTCAAACGTACTTCGCCATGCGCTGTCTGCACACCGCAACCGAAGGCCTGCAACATGCGCTCGGTGTGATCGCGAGTAACAGCAGGTTCAATCACCGTCGTCTCGCCCGACGCATATAAACCGCCCAACAGCACGGCTGATTTCACTTGAGCGCTGGCCACCGGCAGTTCGTAACGAATGCCTTTCAGGGAGGACCCGCCGGTAATCTTTACGGGCGGCTTGCCATTATTCGTTTCGATACGAGCGCCCATTTGCCGAAGCGGCGTTGCGGCCCGTTCCATGGGGCGCTTCATCAGCGACGCATCGCCGATCAGTTCGCTATTGAAGGCCTGACCTGCTAATAGCCCGGTCATCAGTCGCATCGCCGTACCCGCGTTGCCCATGTCGAGCGGGTGCGAAGCTCCTTTGAGACCTCGCATGCCGACACCATGCACGCGTACCTCACGCTGGCCGGTGCGCTCCACTTTCACGCCCAGCGCCTGCATCGCCTTCATCGTCGACAGGCAATCTTCGCTCTCCAGAAAGCCGCGAACTTCCGTGATCCCTTCTGCGATACCGCCGAGCATTAGAGCGCGATGCGAAACCGATTTATCGCCGGGAACACGAATGGAACCAGAGACGCTGCTGACGGGCTGAACGAGATACGTGGGCATGGTTATGTTCAAGCGCAGCAACTGCGCTGGATCGATGGCTGGATGGATAAAGGTTGCGGATAACGAAGGGCGCGAAGCATATCAAGTCGCGTGCAAGGCATGGGCGAGCGCCGCGAGCATGCGCTCGTTCTGCTCAGCCGTACCCACCGTGACGCGCAAATGGTTGGGCAGCCCATAGTTTCCGACCGGGCGCACGATGACACCCTGACGCAACATTGCCTCGTAGATGGGAGCCGCAGGTCGACCGCAATCGATGAGCAAGAAATTGCCAGCCGAGGGCAGGACACTCACCGGCAACTCTGCGAGCGCGCTGCGAAGCTGAGCTAACCCGGCGGTGTTTACGGAAACAGACTTCTGCAAATGCTCTGAATCATCGAGCGCGGCGCGCGCGGCCGCCAAAGCGATCGAATTCACATTGAACGCTTGGCGCACGCGATTCAGCACGTTCGCGACTTGCGGATCTGAAAGGGCATAGCCCACCCGCAATCCCGCAAGCCCATACGCCTTCGAAAAGGTACGGGTTACGACTAGATTGGGATAACGGCCCAACCACTTACTCGCATCGGCGAATTCGGCACCGGCGTATTCGATATAGGCCTCATCGACGACGACGATGACATGCGGCGGAGCTGATCGAACGAATTGCTCCAGCGCATCAGCCGATAGCCATGTGCCTGTGGGATTGTTCGGATTCGCGATAAACACCAACCGCGTGCGCTCATTGATCAACGCACGCATGGCATCGAGATCGTGACCTAACGGCATTGAATCGTTCGCGGGCAACGCATTCGCGATTCGAGCTGTGGCCCCAGTGGCCTGGATCGAAATCGGATACACGGCAAAACCATACTGCGAATAGATCGCCTCAGTTGCTGGCGTCAGAAACGCCTCCGCCAACATCACGAGCACATCGTTGGAACCATTACCCAGGGTGATGCACGCGATATCGCAGCCGTGCTTTTTCGCCAGCGCTTGCTTCAACGCGAAACCGTTTCCGTCAGGATAAAGTCCGACTGCATCGATAACCTGGCGCATCGCCTCGCGCGCTTTCGGGCCGGGACCGAGCGGATTTTCGTTCGAGGCAAGCTTGATGCTGTCGCGAATGCCGTACTCGCGTTCGAGTTCTTCGAGTGGCTTTCCGGGGACGTAGGGCGCGATGCCGAGGACAGGCTGCGCGGCGAGTTTGGAGACGTCGAAAGGCATGAGTCAGGCTGTAGGCGGTAGGCTGTAGGCTGTAGGCTGTAGGCAAGAAAACGAGAGCTGCCTCGTTGTGATACGGAGCAAAAGACAACACCGCATGGCACGGGAGTTGAGATGTTCGTTCCATTCTGATCTACAGTCTACAGCCTAAAAGCCGCGCGGCTTCATTCTGACCTACAGCCTAGAGCCTACGGTCTGCAGCCTAGAGAACCGCGCACGGATACGATCCGAGCACGCGAAACAGCGATGACTGCTTCTTGAGATCATCGAGCGCGTTTTTCAGCGGCGGCTCGTTGGCGTGGCCAAAGACATCGATGAAGAACAGGTAGTCCCACTTCTTCTTGCGCGATGGGCGCGACTCGATGCGCGTCATGCTGATGTTGTTGCGCGCGAGTGGTTCAAGCAGCCGATGGAGCGTGCCGGGCGATTGCGTGTCGCCCGCCGTCAACAACAACGTCGTCTTGTCGTTGCCGCTCGGATTGAACAACTTGCGACCGAGGACGAGAAAGCGAGTCGTGTTGTCGTCTGTGTCTTCGATTTCGGGCACGATCACGTTGAGACCGTAGACGTCCGCAGCAGCTTGCCCAGCGATCGCCGCCGTGCCGACCTCATCGCGGGCGCGTCTCGCGGCTTCCGCATTGCTCGTCACAGGAATGCGCTCAATCCCAGCGAGATGCTCGTCAAGCCAATGACGGCATTGAGCCAGCGACTGCTGATGCGAACAGATCCTTTTGATGTTTTCGAGCCCGTGCATCTGACCCATCAAGTGCTGATGAATGCGCAGCTCGATTTCGCCGCAGATCTTGAGCGGCGAGGTGATGAACATGTCCAAGGTGTTGTTGACTGTACCCTCAGTTGAATTCTCGACCGGCACAACACCGAAGTCCGCATGAGCGGCCTGCACTTCTTCGAACACTTCACTAATGGTGCCCATCGGCACGGCACGCACCGAATGGCCGAAGTGCTTGAGCACCGCCTGCTGAGAGAACGTGCCTTCAGGCCCGAGGAAGGCAATTTTCAAAGGCTCTTGCTGAGCGAGGCACGCTGACATGATTTCTCGAAACAAACGCGCAATCTCTTCATTGCGCAACGGACCGCGATTGCGCTCCAACGCTTTGCGAAGCACCTGGGCCTCGCGCTCGGGTTTATAAAATTCCGCGGTCGACATTCCTTCCGCGTTTTTCGACTCGCCGACCTGCTTCGCGAGCAGAGCGCGTTCGTTGAGCAATTCCTGAATGCGCTCGTCGACCGAATCGATGCGCTGGCGAATCTCCGCAAGCTGGATGCGCGGTTTCGCTTGCGTCTGCTTCGCCTCAGCCTTCTTTTTTTGAGCCTTCGTCTTGGAGGGTCGCGGCACAAAGATCCCCAGAGCGTCCTTTAGAGCGCTCGAACAGCCAGCACGCCTTGGATGCTACGGAGCTGGTCGATAACGGTCTGCGAGACTTGGCCTTCGACATCGATCAAGGTGTACGCCAGTTCCCCGCGCGATTTGTTCAGCAAATCCGCGATGTTCAACTTCGCACCTGCCAGTGCGGTCGAGATTTGACCGACCATGTTGGGCACGTTTTCGTTCGCGATGGCGATACGCGTCGATCCAGCAGTGCGCGGCAGTATCGCTTCAGGGAAGTTGACCGAATTACGAATGTGCCCGTTTTCGAGATAGTCGCGCAGCGTGTCTGCCACCATGATGGCGCAATTCTCTTCGGCCTCGTTCGTCGACGCGCCGAGGTGAGGCAACGCG
>DASTSB010000134.1:0-2328 GCA_035760885.1 Steroidobacteraceae bacterium
ACGCCCGGATAGCCAAGATCGACGAGATTCGCTTGAGCATTCGGCTCCGCACCGTACGCGGTGGCCGCGCTCGAAAAGATCTTGCTGCGCGTGGCGAGCTGCGCGTGGATCTCGAGACCGATGACGATTTCCCAGTTCATATTGAGAAGTGACTTGTGACTAGCGGATAGCGGGTAGACGGATCAGACCTGCAGACGCGCTCAGGTGTACCGAGCGGGCATCTGCCGATGCCATTGCGTTTCGCGCTGGTAGCCATGCGCGACGTTGAGCAGTTTCGCCTCCGCGAAGTGCGGGCCGATGATCTGCAATCCGATCGGCAAGCCATCCATGAATCCGCACGGGATCGACATGGCTGGGAGTCCGGCAAGGTTCGCGCCGATCGTGTAGATGTCGTTCAAGTACATCGTGATCGGATCATCGACTTTGGCACCGATGTCGAATGCAGGTGTCGGAGACGTCGGTCCCATCAATACGTCGACTTGCTTGAATGCGCGCGCAAAGTCATCCGTGATGAGCCGCCGCACTTTTTGGGCACGCAAGTAATAGGCGTCGTAATACCCTGCGGACAGCACATACGTTCCGGTCATGATGCGACGCTTCACCTCGGCGCCGAAGCCTTCGCCGCGCGATCTCTTATATAAGTCCATGAGATCGACCGGCTGTTCGCATCGGTAACCGAAGCGCACACCATCGAAGCGCGACAAGTTCGACGAGCATTCCGCCGGAGCGACGACGTAATACGTCGGAACAGATGCCGGAAGGCTCGGCAAGCTGACATCGACAAGCGTTGCACCCAGCTTTTCGTAGACCTTCAACGCGTCTCGCACCAGCGCCGCATTGGCAGGATCCAACCCGTTCTCGAAGAATTCTTTCAATAAACCAATGCGCAGGCCTTTGAGCGGCTCATCGAGCAAATTCACATAGTCCGGGACGGGCGTATCGACGCTGGTTGAATCGCGCGGATCGAATCCCGCCATCGCACCGAGGAGCATCGCTGCGTCCTTTGCTGTCAGCGTGAGGACGCCGGCCTGATCGAGGCTCGAGGCGAACGCGATCATGCCGTAGCGCGACACGCGTCCGTAGGTTGGCTTTAGACCTGTCAACGAGGTGAGCGCCGCCGGCTGGCGAATCGACCCACCTGTGTCGGTACCTGTCGCCGCAGGTGCGAGCCGTGCTGCCACGGCAGCGGCTGAGCCACCCGAGGAGCCGCCCGGCACTTTTTTCAAATCCCAAGGATTCTTCACCGCGCCATAAAAGCTCGTCTCGTTGGACGAGCCCATTGCGAACTCATCCATGTTCACCTTACCCAACATCACGATCCCGGCTGCGGCGAGCTTCTCGACGACGGTTGCGTCATAGGGTGCGATGAAGTTCGAGAGCATTTTCGAGCCGCACGTCGTGAGCACACCATCGGTACAGAAGATGTCCTTGTGGGCGATGGGCAATCCCGCCAGCGCTGCCGCTTCGCCAGACCCTAACAACTTGTCCGCTTGAGCCGCTGTGCTCAGAGCGCGTTCGCTCGTTACCGTGATGAAAGCGTTCAGCTCGGGATTGTGCTTTTCGATCCGGTCCAAGAAGTGCCGGGTGAGTTCGACGCTCGAGAACTTCCGGGCGCGCAGGCCCTCCGCTAGCTCGGCCAGGCTGTAGTGATGCAGGTCGGTCATTGGCGATTACACGCAAGTCTGAAATGAGGGCGGGAGAATGCGATTCGCTCTCCCGATTCGAGCGAGGAAAGCGGGCGATTACTCGATCACTTTGGGCACGAGGTACAAACCGGCTTCGACGCGCGGGGCGTTCTTTTGATACTTCTCGTGCTGGTCTCGATCGAGCACTTCGTCCTCACGCATGCGTTGGACTTGATCGGCCAGCGGGTGCGCCATCGGTTCGATATCGGCGGTGTTCACTGTAGCGAGTTGCTCTACGAAGTTCAGAATCTTCGAAAGACTGTCCACGTACACCGACAACTCAGCCTCCGTGATGGACAGGCGTGCGAGGTGCGCGATGTTCTCGACATCGTGACGAGTGAGGCTCATGTACGGCGGTTCCCCAAATGACCATTAGCGCGTCGCTGAAGCTCGATCGCGTTGCTCGGCACGCGCGAAAAAACCCATAAAAACGGCTGCAAAAATGCACGCGCGATCATACACCTCGCTTGTGCAATCTCCTACCCGTTGTTAGAGTACCGCACCATTTTTGCGCCCTGTCGTTCGACGCACAAACAACCATGTTCAAGAATCTTCGTGGGTACTTTTCGAACGACCTCTCGATTGACCTGGGCACTGCAAACACGCTGATTTACGTGCGCGGCAAAGGGATCGTGCTGAACGA
>DASTSB010000135.1:0-3539 GCA_035760885.1 Steroidobacteraceae bacterium
GTTGACGGCGACCCTACGCGCCTTGGTCGAGCGCTTTCAGCTTACGGGCGAGCGTTTGGGTGACGTCGGTGCAGGCGCAGTGCTCAAGCATTCGCGAGATTTCAATCTAACGCGCGAATCGGTGTTGGGCAGCGGCCTATCAGCCGATACCCCCGCATTCGATCTGCAGCGTGCGTGCGGCACGAGCTTGGATACGGCGATCGTCATCGGGCTGAAGATCGCCATGGGGCAAATCGATTCGGGGATTGCTGCCGGTGTCGACACAGCAAGCGATGTGCCCATCGTCTACCCGGATGCTTATCGCAAGCTATTGCTTCGCAGTGCCCGCGGTCGTTCTCTTGGAGAACGCATCAAACCTTGGCTGGGATTGAAGCCGGGCTATTTAAAGCCGCTACTTCCCGGGGTGAGCGAGCCGAGGACTGGGTTGTCCATGGGTCAAAGCTGCGAAATGATGGCGAAAACTTGGAAGATCACTCGCGAAGAGCAAGATCAGCTGGCACTGGAAAGTCATCGTAAAGCTGCCGCCGCTTGGGACGAGGGCTTCTTCAACGATCTCGTCGTCGAGTTTCGCGGGCTCAAGCAGGACAACAACATTCGGCGCGACACCAGTCTGGAAAGGCTCGGCAAGTTGCGACCGTCGTTCGATCCGAACGGCACGTTGACCGCTGGTAACTCCACGCCCATGACAGATGGTGCATCGGCAGTGCTGCTGGGAAGCGAGGAATGGGCCAAGTCGCGCAATCTTCCGGTGCTCGCGTATCTCTCGTACGGAAAGTACGCCGCCGTCGACTTCGTGAACAAAGAAGGTCTGTTAATGGCACCTGCCTATGCCGTGCCTCGAATGTTGGCGGACGCGAATCTCAACCTACAGGACTTCGACTTCTACGAGATCCATGAAGCCTTCGAGGCACAAGTGCTGTGCACGCTCAAAGCGTGGGAAAGTGAGTCGTTCTGCCGCGAACGCCTGGGCTTGAGCCAACCGCTCGGCAGCATCGATCGAAGTCGACTCAACGTGAAAGGCGGCAGTGTCGCAATCGGCCATCCATTTGCCGCGACGGGAGGTCGCATTCTGGGAACGCTTGCCAAGCTACTGGCCCAACGCGGGAGCGGCCGAGGTTTGATTTCCGTGTGCACGGCCGGCGGAATGGGGGTCACGGCCATCGTGGAACGTTAACTTAAAGAAGACAGCGGCCAGCAGTCTCAGAGTCGCGAGGAATCGAAACGCTGAGACTGCCGGCCGCTGTCAGGGCAAGCCGCCGCGGTAGGAACGGGGCGGCATGCCCACTGTCGGAGCATCGCGATCCCGGGGAGGGGGCAGTAACGAATCGCGTACCCCGAGCAGTCGGCACTCGGAAATTGCTAGCTGAGGATGTGAGTTGGAAAAGGAGAGGCATCCCTGCCCGATTGCGAGCCCCAACCATGTGGGTCCATGTGAGCATCCCTGATCACACGCACGCGTGTTCCTAAAAGAGTAAAGCGACAAATCCGGCCGCTTTCCCTCACAGGACCCTAAGATTGTTGCTGAATACTTTTTGGTTCCTGAGAACGACCGCTCCGATACCGCCGTCGAGGACTCTTACAGGGGAGCCGCAGTGCGGGTCTGCAATCTCAACTAGAAATCTCTAACTACCTGACGGAAAAGGAACATTGTTCCGTTGGCCCACGCATTGCTTATATACATGCGTGCCGCTGGAGCAGTGGCAGAAACAACGAGAACGGGAGAGATCATGGTTCGCTTTTTGACCAAAACACTTGTCGCGATTGCCGCTTGGGTAGGAATGGCTGCAACGGCAAATGCTGCGTTCGTACCCGCGACTTGGACCGACTCCGTAGTTGGGACCGTCAAGATACAAGACGGTGGTTCCTACTCGTACGTCCACGATCTAACCGACAACGGCTTTCGTCCTTTGACGGACCTCATTACAGACTTCTCGTTGAGCATCAATCTTTCGGACGACAGAGACATCTGGGGCGAGAAAGCAGTCATCAACGTTGGCGATCTGTGGGGCGGCAGTACTTACAAGTTCAACTTCTTCTCCAACAACTTCAATCATGGCGCCACACTGCTGGGTCTGATCGAGTTGAACTGGCTCGGCACGTTGTCGGTCACGATCAATTCGGCTTACGGAGATTTCTACTTCCGCGGGTCAAACTTGGTTGCTGGGGGCGTGGCAGATACTCGCCAAGTTCCTGAACCAGAGACTCTGGCAATGTTCGGCATCGGTTTGGTCGGCGTTGCCGCTGCAGCGCGCCGTCGCAAGACCAAGAACGCCTAAGTCGGGCTGCACTTCCGCTTCTACAAACCCCGCTTCGCGGGGTTTGTTTTTTGGGCAACCAGCAATTGCCTCGTCGAGTGGATCGCAGCGATTGGGTATCCTCTGCCTCCATCGCTCACGCATCGATATCCAATGCCGTCGTTTCTCGGCTCGCCCTCCTTCACCCACGACCAGCCTGATCGACTGGGCATTTTGCTCGTCAACTTAGGCACGCCTGACGGTCCAGATCCTGCCAACGTTCGACGCTTTCTAGCGCAATTCTTGAGCGACGCCCGCGTGGTGGAAGCACCGCGCTGGCTTTGGTGGTTGGTGCTGCACGGAGTCATCCTGCGCTTCCGCCCACGTCGAAGCGCACACGCCTATCAGCAGATTTGGACCGACCGCGGCTCGCCGCTGCTTCTGCACAGTCAGGCGATCGCGGCAAAGCTCAAAGACCGCTTGGATCCGCAGTCGGGCGCGGTGGTCGAACTGGGGATGACTTACGGCAACCCTTCGATTCCTTCTGCGCTGCGTTCGCTGCGCGACCAAGGTGTGCGGAAGCTCTTGGTGCTGCCGCTGTATCCGCAGTACTCGGCGACGACGACTGCATCAGTATTCGACGCGGTGAGCAAAGAATTGCAGCAGTGGCGCTGGGTACCGGAATTGCGTTTCGTCAGCAGCTATTTCGATCAGCCCGAATACTTACTGTCGATCGCCTCGACCATCACGGACCATCGGCGCACCAACGCGGACAGTCACCTGGTTTTCTCCTTTCATGGGATTCCGAAGCGCTATCTACTCGCGGGCGACCCCTACCACTGTCAGTGCCTGAAAACCGCGCGTCTCATCGGCCAGCTTGCGGGTCTGCATGAAGAGCAATGGACGGTGAGCTTCCAATCGCAGGTCGGGCGTGAGGAGTGGTTGCGACCCTACACGGATGAATTGCTCACACGGCTCGCACGCGAAGGGAAGCGTCGGGTCACGGTGATCTGTCCTGGATTTGCGACTGACTGTCTGGAAACCTTGGAAGAAATCGCGATCCGCAACCGCGAGACATACATGGCGAACGGCGGCGAGTTTTACGATTACATTCCGGCGCTGAACGCGAGCGACGCGCAGATCCAACTCCTCACTGCGGTGATCAACCGGCATGTGCAGGGTTGGTTCAAGCCGCGCGACCCAGCTGAGCTTGCACAGACGAAGGCTCGCGCACTGCGAGCCGGCGCAGAACGCTGATGTTGGGTCGATTCTTAGAAGTCAGCATTCACACGCCTGACATCCAGG
>DASTSB010000136.1:0-9483 GCA_035760885.1 Steroidobacteraceae bacterium
CCCGCTGCTCGCACCTCATATCGCTGCTGTAGTCGGCTCCTTCGGCGAATTGTTCTTCCCGATTCTGGTGATTCTCGGATTAGCTGGCCGTCTCGGTGCAGTCGGATTGTTCGCCGTCAACGCGCTGGCGGTTATCAGCTACGCACACGTGCTGTTCCAAGAGGGATTCGAAGCTGCAATCGGCCAACACTATTTGTGGGGCTTCATGCTGCTGATGCTCGCGATCAAAGGGCCCGGCGGGTTTTCTGTGGACCGCCTACTTGCGCGCCGGTATCGCACCGCGCAGTGGTAAAGGATTAGCGCGCTCACATCGGAAAACGGCGTCGTGCAAGGCGAGTTCTCGAACGAGACGCCCGAATGATGCGCGCACGGGTCAATGCGCAGGTGCTTTGAGCTTTTTTCGATCGAACATTCGATACTCGACCAGCAACGTATTGACGGCTTCCCTGAGCAGATCCTGCTTGGTCCGCCCCGTCTTCTTGGCTAGCTTGTCGAGCATCACGATGTATTCATCGTCGAGATACAGCGCGACCTGCGTGCGTACGGTTCTGCCCATAGGCTAATATTAGCCGCTAATATCAGCTTGGCAAGCCGATTCTTCCGTTGAGCGATTCAGCGCCGAGCTTTGAGTACATTGCATTGAGTCGGAAACGCCAGCCCCGAAGCGGTTTGCCACGGTGCTAGCAAATCGTCCACTTCCGAGATGAAATCAGGCCATTCCCCTTTGGGAACTTGCTCGAGCGCCAGCCTGGTCGACGGTGCACCTTGAAGCATGGCGGCAACGAAGTGATTCGCGGATCGAAAATTCGAAACTCTTTGCTCCGAATGGACTGAAATGTCTTCGAATCCGGCTCGCGCGTACAGCGAGCGAATTTCGTCAGCGCTGGACAATGCAAATGGTTTGCGGGCAGCACTTGCGTCGATGCCTCGACGTTCAAGGGCACTGACCAGTGCCCACCAACCCTTGCAGGACTCCAGTTCGCTCCACGTGACGATGGCCAGCACCGATCGAGACTTAAGAACACGGCGGAATTCACGCAAGGCCCTCATCGGATCCGGAAAGTACTGCAGGCCTTGCAAACACAACACCGCATCGAACGCACCGGAGTCAAACGGTAGCTCGCAAGCAGAGCCGTACTGATAGTCGATCGATAGGCCTTCCTTGATCGATACGGACGTCGCGGCTCCAAGCATTCCGTGATCGATATCCATGCCCACGACTCTGCCGACGGAGCCACTTCGACGTGCGGCATGCCGAGCGACGATTCCCGTGCCACATCCGACGTCGAGAACGCTCATGCCTTCGGTAATCTTGGCTTCCGATACGATGAGTTCTGCCCAGGGCGCGATTAATCCGGGTACGAGAGAAGTCTCGTATGCGTCTGCTGCCGATGTATCTACTTCAGTTGCTTGCACCAGTAACTCCGATGTCTCGCGGCGCATCAACCCGATCATGCCCCGCCAGCTCAATGGTTGGCGTCTAAATTCCGAGTTCGCGAGTTCTACCGGCATCCGAACGCCGTTCGCCGGTATCTGCATTTTAGCTGTAACTAGGAGCCCCCCTGCTGTGTCTTGAGCTCAACCCCGCAATAACGCGGACATCGCAGAGAAGAGACCAAGGAGATCGCCATGTTTGCCGTGACCCGCAAAATCCAGAGCGTCGTTTGCATGATTCTTTCGGCTGTCATCATCAGTGCCAGCCTCTCGCTCGGTGCATTCGCGGCTGAGCGTGCAACGCATCACCAGGGCTATTCGGTGACGATCACCGAACTGCAGTAACGCATGCCCCCTGCCGGCGTTGTCTTTCATGACGCGCCGGCAGGCTTTGGCAAAGGCGAGTTAGAGAAGCTGAACGATGCTCGAGGGTTCCGAGGCAACCATGCGGCGCTATTTCTTGTCCTCTCGCCGAGGCAATGCCGCTTGCAATTCGGATGGATCCACCGGCTTGGTGAAATGAATGTCGAAGCCAGCCTCGATTGCCTCGGCGCGATCTGATTCCTGGCCCCAACCTGTTAGTGCGATCAGAAACATATCTTTGGCCCAAGGCTGCTTCCGCAATTCGCGAGCGACCTCATAGCCATTCATTCCCGGCATCCCGATATCCAGCACAATGACCTCCGGCCGAAGTTGTTCTGCTATGCGCAGCGCACTCAACCCGTCGTGGGCCAGCGTGACCTGATTTCCCGAAAGCTCCAGGAACATCCCCAACGACTTTGACGCATCGACGTTGTCATCCGCAGCCAATATGCGGAACACAGGCGAGTGTCCGGTGGGCGATTTCTTGTTCGCTGTGCCCACGTGCCGCACCAGAAGGTTCGACGGCAGGCTGATGGTAAAGGTACTGCCACGACTGAGGCCCTCGCTCTGCGCTTCCACGCGTCCGCCGTGCAATTCGACGATCGCTTTGACGAGTGCCAGTCCGATTCCCAATCCTCCTTGCAATTGGGTCCGCGTCGACTCGACTTGAACGAACATCTCGAAGATGCGATCGAGAGACTCCGGCGCAAGACCGATCCCGTTGTCCTGAACGGATAATTTCAGCCCCTGATCGTCGGCTCGACATGCCAGGATGATTTCTCCACCTGCGTTTGTGTACTTCGCTGCGTTGGTTAACAAGTTGCTGACTACCTGAGTGAGGCGCAGTGGATCCGCCTCTAGCACTGGCGATGGATCAGGTACGTCGATGCGCAACTGATGCCCCTTCTCCTGCAGAAGCGGTTGCGCCACTTCTATGGCTCCAGCGAGCACTTGCTGCAGCGGCACGTGTGATTTTCGTAGAACCAGATCACCGCGCGTGTAGCGCGAGACTTCGAGCAAATCATCCAGCAACGACGCCATGTGGGTGACTTGTCGCACGATAATGCGACGAGCACGCTCGATCTCCTCGGGACCTGCCTGAGGCGATTCCATGACCATCGCCGCCGTGCGAATCGGTGCCAGCGGGTTGCGCAACTCATGAGAGAGCGTGGACATGAACACGTCCTTGCGTCGGTCCGCTTCGCGCAATGCCTCTTCGGCGCGTTTTCGCTCCGTGATGTCGCGAACCACCGAAACCGAGCCGATGATATTGCCGCCTGCATCCCGAACCGGTGATGCGCTCACCTGACGATATCGAAACTCGCCCGTACGAGGCACGCGTACGATTTGTTCTTCATCGCCAATGACCTCACCCTTCAGAGCACGCAGCGGCGGCGCCTCTTCTATCGGCCGGGGCGATCCATCGGCTCGATACACCTCGAGTCGCGCGAGGATGTCTGTAACGGGCACGCCATCGACCCGCTCGTATCCGAATTCGTTGAGCACGGCGTGATTCGCGTAACGGTAGCGTCCGTCTACGTCCGTAAAGTAAACCTCCTCCGCGAGGCTCCGCAAAACGAGCGAATACCACTCACGCTCCGCTTGGGTTTTATCCAGCAGCTCTTGCATCTGCGAATGTGCCATCGCTTCGCTTTGTCGTAGGTGATGAAGCTTTCGCAACACTGCAAACATCACCAAGTTAAGGAAGATGAAGCTTCCGAGCGCCAGCGGACCTACGCCATTCGATACTCCGACCCATGTGCAAAGTGCCAGCGCCAGAAGCGCAGGAGCTAGTCCGCAGAGGACGCAGACAACTACGAGGACGGGATAGAAAATGATGAAGGGCGGCAGCGCCTCGATCTGCCGCGACACAAAGCGGAACAGCACTTCTGCAATCCCAACCATCGCAAGCGCGGTCCCGTACCGAAGGGCAACGGCGATGCCGCCACGCGCGGCGTTAGGGGCAAATATTGTTCGTAAGCTCAGGCGGTTCAGCACGTAGTCTCTTGCTTCGACGCGGGTGCGGTGCAGTATGCGTCGCAAGTCTACTTGAGGCTGGAACAGATGCGGAGCATCTCGGACGAGCCGTGAGCAGCACGCCGGCGACTGAGCCTGTTCGTGCCTATTCGCAAGAACTCCGGACGATCGCTCGTACCGGCTGTTCGCGTCGAAAGCTCACTGTTTAGGCGGCGCGCCATTGAAGTGCAGAACGCCCCATCCATGACCGTCCAAGTCGACAAAGCTGTGGGTGTACATGAAGCCAAAGTCCTCGGGCTTATCGTACGTATAGCCGCCCGCAGCTATTGCTTTCGCAACGAGCGCATCGACCTCTTCGCGGCTCTCGCAACTGAGATTGAACAACACCTCCACTGCCTTGCTCGTATCGCAAACTTCTTTGGGCGTGAAGTCACGAAATCTCGAGTGCGTTGCCAGCATCACCGACATCGTCTCGTTTATCACGATGCACGCACAATTGCCGTCCTGCATGTCCGGATTGCATGAAAACCCCAGTGCCTCGAAAAAGGCTCGGGACTTTGCAAGGTCGGTGACGGGGAGATTGATATAAACCTGTTTGATCATGAGTTTCTCTTTGTGTCGATCCCTTCCAAGACCCGCGGAACATAGCCTGTTTGCGGGGCCGCACCAAGGACGCACCAGACCGAGGGATTCCGACAGCTCTGTCGAAAATCTCTTTTGATCCGCAAGGCCAGTGGCCGCGATCGCCTTAGCTTCCAGCGGTCTTCTACCCAGAAACACACCGCTGCCCCGCACCAATTACTTGGCCGGAAAGCGCAGCTGCCTTTCACCGGCATCCCAATGTCATTGGCCGGTATTTGCGTTTTCGGTGTAACCCGGAAGGGCTTTGCTGTGTCTTAGCGTTAACCCCGCAATAACGCGGCTATCGCTTCAGATGAGTTCGTAAGGAGATCGCCATGTTCGCCGTGACCAGCAAGATTCAGAGCGCCGTATGCATGATCCTTTCAGCAGTGATCATCAGCGCCAGCCTCTCGCTCGGTGCATTCGCTGCTGAACGCGCAACCCATCATCATGGGTATTCGGTGACGATCACCGCGCTCGAGTAATCCCCCGTGCCCCCTGCCGGCGTTGCCATCATGGCGCGCCGGCAGGTGTTGGCACACCTAAGGTCTCAGCTCGACGACGGTCACCGACTTAGCAGGAACTGTGAGCTTCACGCCGCCTCCGCGAACGGAAACTCCGCGTAGTTCACGCGGCGCAAGACGCTGCGGTGCGTCGAAGTCGTTGTGCGCATCCATTGCATCGGCCGTCAATACTCGAGCAGACGCGCTGCTCGCCCTCATTCCATTCAGCGCAACGGCGATGGAAGCATCACGATCCGGATCCAAGTTCACCAGGGATAGATGGACACGGCCTTTCTCGTCGCGTGATGCGCTCACGCTGATGGAGGGAAGCGAGATCGTTCCGGACGCGTACTTCTCAGTAGCAATTTGCACTGGCAAGAGCGTCGCGCCCTGATGCACGTGATACAGATCGAACACATGGTAAGTTGGCGTTAGCACCATCTCCTTGCCTCGCGTCAGGATCATCGACTGCAGCACGTTGATCATTTGGGCGATGTTCGCCATCCGCACCCGATCGGCACGATTCTGAAAGATGTTCAGCGTCAGGCCAGCGATGACCGCGTCACGCAGCGTGTTCTGTTGATACAGGTTGGAAGGCCGCTTTTCATCCTTAGCCCACCAGGTGCCCCACTCGCTAAAGGACAACCCGATTCTCTTGTCCGGATCGTGCTGATCGAGGATGTCAGAGTGTCGCTGAATCATTTCGTCCGTCCGTGATGTGCGAAGCATCGATTGCGCCCACTCGCTCGCGCTGAACCCGAGCGCGGGACTCTTTTTGCCCCAGTCATTGCCGGAGAATGTGTAGAAATGAATCGACATCATGTCGATCTGCGGTTGACGGCTAACGTACGCGAGTTCGGACGACTCGGCGAACGCACGAGTGTGTCGAAACAGCGCCTTGTCTAGCAGCGTCGCCGTCCAATCATAGTCATCGGAGTTCGCGTCGGTCGCGATCAACTGACGTGACGGTGCACGCAGAGCACTTACGTACGCTCGATAGACGTCGGCGTAATGACTTGCGGTCATATTGCCGCCACAGCCCCAGGTTTCGTTGCCGATACCGACGAAGGGCACCTCGTAGGGTCGCGGGTGGCCGTTGGCGGCTCGTTGCGATCCAAGCGCCGAATCGGCAGGTTCAGTCATGTACTGCAGCCAATCCCGCGCTTCCCCCGCCGTGCCCGTCGTGACATTGACTGAAATGAAGGCTTTCGCTCCGATCTGCTCCAGAAAGTCCATGAACTCATGCGTGCCGAACGCGTTTGTCTCGGGCTCATCGCCCCACGCGCTATTCACATTGCGTGGACGTCGATCGCGAGCTCCGATTCCGTCGCGCCAATGGTAGAGCTCGGCGAAACAACCTCCCGGCCAGCGCACCAATGGAACATGAATCCTGCGCAAAGCCGAAACGACGTCGCTGCGGATGCCTCGTACATTTGGAATCGATGAGTCCTCACCGACCCAGATCCCCTCGTACACACCGCGGCCGAGGTGCTCGACGAATTGTCCGTAGATGTTTGGATCGATACGAGCGCCGGGCTTATCGGCCTCGACTTTGACGCGAGCGTCGATAGTCTCTGCAGCCCTGGCAGATACTGATCCGCAGAGGATGCAAGCAGCGAGCAGCACACCAAAAGTCTGCGCGGTTCTCTTCCTGTTCATTACGATCATCCGAAGTGTTCTTGGATGCGTCGATCCTCGCATCGCGCTGATTTCGGGGTCAACAGCGAGTGGAAGTCGAGTCTCTCGGCCGAGGAAACGGTCGAGCTAACGTGAACGCAGCCTCGCTCGGTCCGTGTGCACGCAAGGTGAGGAGACGGTCGCGGCCCTCTTCCGCCGAAGGACGATGACCCGCAGACACCCACCAGGCGGCTTGATGTTGTTCCGACAATCGAGTGAACCAAGCCTCGCGATCGCGGATCAACTCGACGTGCAGACTGCGATAGACGAAGTTCTTCAGGTCTTCGGGCGTTTCCCAGATGCTCAAGTTGATGTAGATATTCGGATCGTCGAACACGCGAATCGAGGTTGCATCACCGGCCGCGGACTGCAATCGCCAGACAAAGCCCTTGGCGTTATCGGCGAGCGCATTGATCTCGTTGAGTCGAGATCGGAACCCCGCCATGAGCGGTGAATCTAGATCCGCTACAGCTTTGGCGATGTTGATTTGCGCTAGATGATAGTGCGTCACGACGACCCTCCGAAGAAAGGTCACAGAGTATCGAGACGCCGATTGCAGCTATTGTCGAATATTGATCGTCGCCGACCGCGCGCGTCGATACTGGCCCGGAGTTGAAGCCGTAAAGTTCATGAACGCGCGATGCAGATGTGCCTGATCGCTAAACCCGAGATCTACAGCTACATCCGCAATATCTTGCCCGAGCTTCAGCCGCTGCTTGGCGTGCTCCACGCGCACGTTGTTCAGGAAGGCGTACGGCGTGGTGTGGAATGCGCGTCGGAACACACGGATCAGTGTTTCCTTCCGACAGCCGAATTCAATTGCCAGATCATCCAGGGTGATCCGTGCCGTTATGTTGTCCAGGAGAGCGTGTTTAATCCGCTCCGCAAGCGGCTCGGTTTTCATCGAAGGGGCCAGCGGAACAGCGGCTTCTGCAACTGATACCAACAAACCCTGCACTATCCGCGTCGCATCCGATGCATTTAGATTGGGAAGGGCAACGACGAACTCGAGATAGCTAGCAAACAACTCGGGGCTGCGGATTACGCAACTTCCGTTCACGAGCGATGCGACTTGCAGGGCGGCGACGTTCTCGACACACCAAGCCTCGTTCAAGTAGAGCATGTGATAGCTGCGCGCTTCTCCCGCGATCGGATTGCAAGAATGCACCACGTGAGGCGCGATGAGCACCAAGTCGCCCTCACCGAGCAGGAACTCTCGCCCGCCGCAGTTCGCGCGAGTCTTGCCGGCGATGACTGCCCCAAAAGAGAGTGTTGGATGAAAGTGCGGTTTGTACGATTGCCGACTGTCATACGTGCTGCGCAGCTCTAAGAACGGCAGCGTGTCATCGCGCCAGTAGAGTTGAGTCGTGTCTTTCATAGTTGGAGTTCGTTGGTGCGATGTGCGCATTGAAGCACGTACGGGCGTGGAATCAAGACTGATTCGTCCAACTCGGCTTGCTGGATCGCTAGCTGCGCGCATGTTCTTTCGTCCCTTTCTATTCGCGCCGCTCGATCAGCGGGTCAAGCATCCTATTCTCGGGCATCGGCACCGCGCTTGCCGGCCTGGTTCGATACATCGCGCAGTAGCCTAAGAGTCTGAGCTACCGCATCGCCGTGGACGGTGCCATGGCCTGGGACGATGATCTTCCGTGCAGGATAACGAGCGCGGACGCGCTGCAGGCTGCTCATCCAGTCAGAGACATTCGCATCTCTGAGATTGCCCAAGTCTCCGCTCGAACTGGATTTTAGGAAACAGCCACCGAATAGCACGCGCTGACTTGAAAGCCACACGACTATGTTGTCAGGCGTATGCCCAGCGCCTGGGAAGTACAACTCACACCCTTCCGAAAGCTGAACTGTGTCGCCGGAAAATTCTAAGCGGATATTCGGCACGGCTGCGCCTCGATCACGAGCCAATTCGATCGTCAGAGAATGAGCGAGGGTCGGAATGCCGGCTTGCTCAAGAGCACGAATTCCTCCAGTGCGATCGCGATGGAAGTGAGTGACCACTGCATTCGTTATTGGATGTGACAGTTCATTTTTCGACCAGGCAATCAAGGCTTCCGCGTGCTCGGGCAAGTAGCCAGTATCGATGAGGATGCTTTCGTCTTCGAGCTCCAGGACCAGTCCATTGGCAGGGAAGTAAACGTTGTGCGCCTCGTCAATGGTGTCTGTCGTGGTGTGTAGCCACAAGCCGCTCGCCAATTTCGATACCCAAACCGATTCAGCGATGCGATGCATGCGTTTGGTGCCCAGTTCCAGCATCGTCGGGAGTCCTCGGGAACCGAAGTCTCCGCCTACTACTGATGGTGCACCAAACGACCACCTAAGCGGGACGCACGCGCAGGTCATTCCACCCAAGAATGCGCGCCTAGTAGAGTCAAGTTGGCTACTCATGGCTGGCTCCCTTCACCTCATCACCTCATCACCTCATCATGACTCTTCGCGTTCTGCTGCAACAGCACCTGCACTGCCAATCCATAGTCCATTGATTCGCCACCCCACTTCGTCGCTGCTGTTCTGTCGTTGATATGCAAATGAGCTCGTTCATGTTGTGCTGGAATGCGATACCAATGCGAGAGCGGTTGCGTGAATCCGGGGATCACACTATCGAATGACTGGCCATTGGGCTTTACGAAGCGGATCGCGCCGTCATCAAGCGCGTGAACCTCGACTCCACCTTCATGCACAAGGCGATGATGAAAGCGACACAAGCTCACAAGATTGCTTAGTTTCGTTTCTCCACCATTCGCCCAGTGTTTGATGTGGTGGCCATCAACGAATTTCTTGTTACAGCACCCCGGAAAGCGGCAGCCTTTATCGCGCGAGTTCAACGCACGGCGAATTGAAGGCGGAATCGAGCGCGTCTTGCGGGCGATGTCGAGCGGCGTGCCGTTTTCGTCCTCGG
>DASTSB010000137.1:0-10802 GCA_035760885.1 Steroidobacteraceae bacterium
GGATCTCGAGAAGCAATTGCGCGGCAAGAAGTAGCGCACGCTCATGGCAGCCGCGGGAGAAGAGAAGCCGACGATCGTCATTCGGCGCAAGAAGAAGGGCGGCCACGCACATCATGGCGGCTCTTGGAAGGTTGCGTTCGCAGACTTCGCTACTGCGATGATGGCGTTCTTCTTGCTCATGTGGCTCATGGGCGCAACTACTGAAAAACAGAAAGGCGCCATCGCGGAGTACTTCAACAATCCGTCCGCCGTGCAAGGCGCAAGCACCGTACCCTCGCCAAACTCGGTTCAGGGGCCGGGCGGTTCGAGCACCAGCATGATCAAGCTCGGCGGCGGCATGGAACTGTATCGCCAACCCACTGCAAAGCCGGATCCGAAACCTACGAACACTGGCTTAGACGAGCCCGGCCGCAGCGACTTCGATTCCGAGCAGGTAGAGGAAGCACGCGATAAAGAACGCTTGCAAGGTTTGGTAGCGCAATTGCGCACTGCGATCGAGGAGCGCGAGTCGCTCGCCAAATACAAAGATCAGATATTGCTCGACGTCACGCCTGAGGGCGTTCGCATTCAGATCGTCGATCAAGAGCCACGCTCGATGTTTCCGCTCGGAAGCGCCAAACTCGAAGCGTTCAGCGAAAACATCCTTCGCGAATTGGCGACCATCATTCAGCAAGTCCCGAATCGCATCAGCATCAGCGGCCATACCGACGTGAAGGCTTACGTCGCGGTCAACTACAGCAATTGGGAGCTCTCGGCCGATCGCGCGAACGCAGCACGCCGTGCTCTGATTGCGGGCGGTTTGCCGGCCGAAAAGATCGGCCGTGTGGTCGGGCTCGCTTCGAGCGTGCCGCTCAATGCGCAGCAACCGGACAGCTCGGTGAACCGTCGCATCAGCATCGTCGTGATGAACAAACGAACTGAAGATGCGATCACGCAAGAGAACGGCAGTTTGCTGAGCGTGCAAGGCAAACCGGATTCGCACGACACTCAAGTCAGCGCGGCGCCCTTGCAGGTTCCTGCTCCGACACCGCTTCCGGTGGCAGCGAATTGAGCCGAGCAGAGGTATCCTGGCAGGAACACAAAGCGCACAGAGAACAAGTCCAGAACACAAAAGAATAGCGCGTCAGAAAGAGGGGAAACCGATCTTGTGATCCTTATGCGTGACCCTTTCTGAGATTCTTTTTGTCTCTATATCTCGATCTTGCTCTGCAGGTGGGCAGACCGAAGCGAACGGGCCGTCCCTGGCCGCGGATCCCAAGTGCGCGTTACGGAATTTGAATCTTGCCGCCACGTCCCGGAGGACCGCCGGCACCCAGTCCAGGCAATCCGCCTTGTGGAACGACGAGCTGCGAAGCCTGCTGTCTACGCATCTCCTGAATCTGCTGCACTGTGCGTTCGACCGCGACAGCCGCAGCCTCTGAGAACCCAGCGATCGCTTGATCCAACGATGTACCTTCGATTTCGAAGTTGATCGGCACCGGGCCCATGTTGGTCATGATCTCCGCCTGCCCGATGAACAACACCGGGCGAGCCGAATCGACGCTGCCATCGCTTTTCACGGGAGTGAGTCGACGGATAGCACCCACCTTGCGATCGGTGAACATCTCCTCCAGATACATTGCGCTCGCATCCATTTGCGGATCGAGATTGCGATCGTCAGCCATCGTCACTCCTAGTAGAACCGTTTAACTAAACCGAGACTCTCAAAGACCGCGGCAGTAGACCAGCGCACGAGGGCCTGATCAAGGTTCCCAAGCCGCCCTTAAGGCGCATTGTCCCAGGCACGCGTCGGGCCGCTTAATGTCGCAACGGGTATATGGCGCTGAGCTGCGCCGGTACAATAGCGCGTCTTTTTTTCATGCCTCGAGACCATGCAGGAAAACAATCCGTTCAGCGAAGCATTCGGGAAGGCCGTCGATCTGGGTAACCGGATTGCCGACACCGACGACAAGGCCGACATTTGGGACATCGCGGACGGTCTGCTCGCTGGCGCAGTGCAGTACTGGCTGTATTCGCGTCAGCCCTGCCCGGATCCAGAATGCGAGGAATGCGTTGCTATCAGTACGGCGGAAGGCCGGCTCGAAGAGTTGCGCAAGCTCATCCGCCAATTTGCCGAGGAGAGCGAATACTTCCACGCGCCCACCGATCGCAATGTGGGTCGCGCGTAAGTTTTACGCGCCACGAAAATTGGCCGGGTGTCAATCGCAAGTTCTGCATCAAAGTTGGGCAGTGCTGTAGCTGATTGATTCGTAAAGCGGCGTATTTGCAACGCCCGAGTGCGGAGCGGTTTTGCGACCCAGAGCACGCGACCTTTGCGAAGGCTTATCCAAACTTGATCCGTGACACAGGTCCGGTGAGGTCATGAGATGGGAATGTTGAAGAATCTGAAGCTGCGGCACCGAGCGTACGGCTGTGCGTACAACTCGTTCCGATTCGCAGCGCGGCTGCGTGGCGACTTGAGCGAGTTCGCGCCGTCGATTGCTGAAACGCTCGAAAGCGTAGGCGATGAGCTCGCCGCGCTCGCACGCGACGGGTGTCCGACCGAAGCAGAACGTCGCCAGTTGATCGAAGGTCTGGAAAGCGCACTCAAAGCGCTGGGTTTGTCCGATGCAGCCCAAGTCCACATCGTCTCGCAGCTCGCTCCGCGCATCATGGCCGGCGAACCTGCCAGTGCTAGTAAAGAAGCCTGGACGCGAATGGCGGTATAGCCCTAGTCGCGCCTCATCATCCCGCCGCAATAACGAGAATCTGTTAAGTCCACGCGCAGTGTTTAGCGCGATTGCAACATAACCTCGGCGGGATTTTTCCATTCAAGCTGTCGCCATCCGGAGTGTCTGCGGATGCAGACCAATTTGCTTGACTTATCGATGGTGACTGCGCAGCATCCCTTCGAGCTCAAGGCAAACTCGCTGAAAGGCGAGGACGCAAAGCTACCGGTCTAACGGATGCATTCCTAAGACAGCGGGGTTGCCACGAAGCGGTTCGCAATCGAAGGGCTCGATGCCTTCGATCCAATAACAAAACAGCGAACCCGCGCGTGATCGAGTACGAAGCGCATTTCGTGCTCCTCCCCCGCAGAACGCATCCGTCAGACACACGTGCCGCAATCACGATTGCTGCGTTGGGGAAGAGGGTGGACGAGAATACAAGCAAAGTCTTTGATGACGCGCTTGCCGATTCCTTACTCGGCATGGGCGTACCGCCCAGCGAGCCGGGCTCGTCGCTGTTCGTCATCAATTTGTGCGCCTCGCAGGCGCCATTTCCGAATTCCAACAAGACACTTCCGGGGCTCGACAATTATCGCTTGTATCAAGTGACGCGCCGCGAAGATGGCCGCACGCGATATCGATTGCGCCTGGGATTCTTCACCAGCGAAGCGGATGCCGAGGCCGTGCTCGCAACCGTTCGCGAGCAGCACCCCACTGCATTCACGACGTGCCTGTGCGAGGAAGACAAGCGCTTCACGCGGGGCTATGCGATCCCTGCGACGCAGGCGAAGCCCGCAATATCCGTCGTCCCCTCGCCTGCCGCTGCTCCAGCTGAAAAACCAACACCCGTCGCGAAAACTACGCCAGCGCAGAAGCCCGCTGCAGCACCTGCCGCTGCACCGGTGGCGAAAGCGGCACCTGCAAAATCCGCGAGTACGCCGGGATCGCACATCGAGGTAAAGGCACCTGCTGCCAAAGCAGAACCTGCACCTGCCCCAGCGAAACCTGCGTCTTCGGCCGTCGAGCTCGGATTCTTAGAAGACCTCACCTGGGAACCGCCGCCGCTCACCCCAGCCGCAAACGCACCGATTCACTCGGAAGCGGCTCCGGCGAAACCGATCGCGAAGAAGCCAGCCGTTGCCGCGAAGCCGGCCGAATCGAAGCCAGAAACACCGGCAGCGAAGCTCACACAACCCAAACCGGCGCCAGCGAAGCAGACGACTACTTCGAAGGTAGAGGACACGTCCGCGAGCATGCGCGTTAAGGCGCTGGAACTGACATTCTCGGATCCGCCTGCTCCTGTTGCCAAAGCAACGGCACCGACTGGCAACAAACCTTTCCACGTCGGCAAAGGCATAGAAATTCCCAGCAACGCGCTGGATCTGCAGCTCGAGCCCGCAGCGACTCCCGCCGCGGCGTCGACTCAGGCGCCCGCCAAGGCAGCCGCTGCCAAGCCCACGCATGCCAACGCAGCGCCGCCGGCCATTCGCCCGATTCCTGCCCTCGGTGCCAAAGCCCCCGCCGCTCCGGCACGCCAGTCTGCCGGCAATTCCGACCTCGACAGCACGCAAACAATTCGCGCGCTGACGAGCGCCGAAATGAACGACGAGTCGCAAGAGAAGTGGTTCTCCATTCAACTCGCGGCGTCTGAGCAGCCGGTCAACTTGGATGCCATGCCGCACCTCGATATCTTCGAGGCCTACACGCTGTATTCCGTGGCGACTGCAGGCAGCGGCAAAATCGTTCACTCGCTGCGCTTGGGTTTCTTCAAGGAAGCCGTGTCCGCCGAGGCAGTCGCCGGATATCTCAAGACCTTCTTCAACTCGCCGTCCGTCATGCGCATCAGTGTTGCTGAGCACGGGCGCTTCAAGGACTCTCCGGCTCCGCGGCGCAACGCACATGTGGAGCCGAAGCAGGATTCGAAAGTCGTCGACCTGAACAACACGCGTGCTAACAAGCCCGCTATTCCGACGGTCACGATGGAAGTCGTGCCGCGTCGAGATACCAGCGCGACCGGCTCGTTCAAGCTCGATCAGACCGGATCGTTCAACACCAGTGCGACCGGCTCGTTCAAAACGAGTGCGAGCGGCTCTCACAAAGCGCTGACTCCATCGCTGAAGCCGGCTGCAAAATCTGCACGGCCTGCAACGAAGCGCTCTGAGCCGCTGACCAAACACACGACGACGGGCAAATACAGAGCCCCGACGAAGAAGTCGCTGTCGGAGCAACTCATGGATGAAGCACGCGGGGTCGATCTTTCGGAGAGCGCAATTCGCCGCTTGCCGAAGAACGATTCCCTGCTCTCCCGCCTGGTCGATAAGCTCAAGAAATAACTGCAAACGGCGCAAACTGAACCGGCACGTGAGCGTTCAGCACTCACGTCCGTGTAAGTTTGGCGCGCCAGCACTTATGCCATCGTGGTTTGCCGCCGAAGATTTTTGATTTCTCGGCGCGTAACATGCGGCCTCCCGACGCGCTAGGCGTCGGACATCCTGCTCATCGACCTCGAGGATTTGCACATGAGTGATTGTTACAGCCGTCGTACGCTTCTGAAGAACACGCTAATCGGCCTCGCCGCACTTCCCGCCGGCGGCCTGATCGTCAGCGATGCATCGGCTCAAGCTGCCGCCGCAAAAGTCGACGAAAAAGATCCGCTCGCCGTATCGCTGGCGTATGTGCACGACGTCAAGAAGGTCGATGCTTCCAAGAACCCTCAGTACAAGGTTGGCCAGCACTGCGCCAATTGCGTTCAGCTGCAAGGCAAGGAAGGGGATCAATGGCGTCCTTGCAATATCTTCGCGGGCAAACTTGTGAATGCGAACGGCTGGTGCAAAGTTTGGGCGTTGAAGCCCGGCGCCAAGCTCAGCTAATCGATCGCCGACACGCGGCCGTCCGGCCGCGTGTCACTGCATCTCGAGCCGTTGCCCGTAGCCAGTAAGTTCGAGATAGCCGCGCCCAATCGGGCGATTCGCCTCGTCGAGCGCGCGGACGGCTCCTTCCCAGTACACCGTTCCCGTACTCGCACGCGCATCGTTTTCTTGATCGTCCATCAATGGACGCAACACGATGCGACGGTTCGGCAGAGCGATCTCCCATTCGATCGGATACTCGTTGCCAGTCCGTGGCGACCGCCAACTGCGCAGCGCTCGCCAACGGACCTGCTGCGGCTGAAACGTCCGAACAGTTGTCGAGTGTGCTTCGCGCGTGGACGCCGAAGCCCACAGAACGCCGCTTGAGCTGCGCATGCGAAATGCCATCAACGCCGAGCCATTATCGAAATTGATACCGGCCCAATCCCAACCCTGTGCGCCGGATTCCATGTAAGTACTGGACCATTCGTGATCGAGCCATGCGAGGCCGTGCACGTGCATTGAATTGCCGCGGACGCTGAGCGTTCCGGACACCTTCAATCCAGGGATGCTGTAGTAGTGGCTCGCGGATTGAACGTGCGCACCTTTGCGACTCACACCGCGTTCGCCCTGCAACATCGGCGGCTGCGTTGGATTCAACTGCAGCTGCATCGCGAATTCTTTGGCTGCAATTTGCGCAACGTAACCCTCGCCACTCGCACGCAAACTCCAGTCGTCGATGTGCACATCCAAGGCATCCTCTGACGCCTCCGCCAATCCAAAGCCGGCGCGAGCGGATTTCTCATCGCGAAGCAGTGAGCCGATTCTTGGATCGCTCACCGCAGCGTGCGCGAACAACACCTGGCGCAACGCAAATCGCGAAGGGTTCGATTCATCCGTTCCGGGGCGATTGCGGAAGAACGTCACCTGAAATCCCCTTGGCTCGTTGCGATCGTTGTCGATCCAGCCGGTGACATACCACCACTCGGTGCGAAAATTTGGGTGACTTCCCTCATCGCGCGGAAACTGGATCGCGTAATTCAAATCCACCTGCGCAAACGATACGGGTTCATCCGACGCGAACACGCTAGTCGTCAGCGCAGCGAGTAGGACAAGCAAGCGCCGCACGATCACCAATCCTCCTTGACGGCTCGCACGCTCTCCGCGCCCATGGCTTGGCGCCCGCTGATGGCCGCGATCAATGCCGCAGTCGCAACTAACACGCCACTTAGGACTGACAGACTCAAAACCGGCACGTGCACGTCCATGCTCCAGTGGAACGATTGGCGATTGACCACGAAGATCAAGATCCAGCCGATAACGAGCCCGGTCGCCAGGCCGACCGTCACGCCGATCAAACCCAAGAGTCCACCTTCCAGCGCAAGCACCCGAACGATCTCGCGCCGACGCATGCCGATGTGACGCAATGCTCCGAGTTCTGCCCGACGCGCAATGACTTGTGAACCGATGCCGGTTGCAATCCCGAATAGACCGATCAAGATCGCGACGCTCTCCAACAAGTACGTGATCGCGAATGTCCGATCGAACGCTTGCAGCGAGAGCTTGCGCAGCTCGCGCGGAACCCGCAGGTCGTAGTTGATGTTTCGCGGCATGACATCTGCTATTGCGCGGCGCAGGTCGGATTCGTTCGCGCCCTGTGCCAGCCAGAACCAAACGGTGTTCGTGGCGTCATCGCGCGTGATCTCTCGATACGTACTCAACTCCATGAGGATCGTGCCGTTCGCATTCCCGTAGTCGCGCCACACGCCGGCGACATATGCGCTCACGCTATGGCCCAAAACATCGAAGTCAAATTCATCGCCGGGCTTACGGCCTAAGCGCTCGGCGGCCACTTCGCTGATCCACACGGGGACGCGATTGGGTTTCGTGCCGGCGAACGAAGCAACCATCCAATGCGACTCTGCAATCGTGTCGTGCTCGTTCGAGATCGCCATCATCGCGAACGGAACCCGCAATCCTTGAACTTGCACTTCGGCGAAGCGGCTCAATCCGGTGCGTGCGACGCCTGACAAAGCTTTCAGCTGCGCAACGGTGTTCGGATCGAGGCTTGCAGACTGCCCCACGTACCCTGCGCGCACGTAAACATCGGCAGGCAATAACTTCTGCGTCCAATCATCCAGTGATTCGCGGAACGACTGCACCATCACGGCCATCGCGACCATCAAACTAAAACTCACCAAAACCGCCGCAACGCTGAGTGCTGCATAACGGGCGGTGCCTTGGATCTGCGCAATGGCAAGCTCAAAGGTGATGCCTCGCAGCTTTGGTAATCGATTGAGCAGCGCACGCACGAAGCCGGGCATCGCAAGCACGGTCGCGACAAGCAAGATTGCGATGCCTGCGTAGCCCGCGAGAGGCAATCCATTGATTGCGGGAACGCGGAGTACGGCGATACCCATCAGATACATCGCCGCGACGATCGGCCATCTCGTGCGCACCTCGTGACTGGTCACATCCGCCGCTTTTAACGCGGAAGCAGTCGGAACTTGCGCTGCATCGAACGCAGGCCGCAACGCACCGACAAGCGCCACGCCCGTGCCTAACACGCAGAACACCAAGATCTCCGCCGGATGCACAGACAGGACTGCATCGACATCTTGGAAGTATCCAAGCCCAATTGCGCCGCCCAGAAGGCCGATCCCGACTCTTGCGAGTGCGATACCGAGCAGCACACCGATGGCGCTCCCCACGGTTCCGATGAGCGCTCCGCCAATCAATTGCGAAGACAGTTGTTGCTTGCGCGTCAGGCCCAGCGCGTGCAGCAACGCAAATTCGCGCCGGCGGCGTAGTGCCGCAAGCGCTTGCGTCGAAAAAACGAAGAAGCCTCCGGTAAACAGCGCCACCAGAGCCAATGCAGTTAGATTGGCCCGATACGCACGCGACAGCCTCACTGCGTCGTTCGATGCTTCGCCGGGTACAACGATGCGAACGTTGGGCGGCAGCAATGCTTTGATGGCAGCTCGAACGCGATCGATTTGCGCGCCGGATTGGATCCGTACGTCGATGCGCGAGAGCTTTCCCAATCGATCGAACTTCCACTGCGCAAGGCCGATGTCCATCACTGCGGCACGTTCGCGCAGTGCCGCGGGCGCAAGTACAGCGCGCACGATGAAGTCCCTGCGTGACAGTCCCAGCTGCAAGCCGAGCACATCGCCCGTCCGCAGTTGCAGTTCGCGTGCAGCGCTGGCGCTCAGAAGCACGCTCGGGTGCGCGCTGGGTTGATCCGGCTGCGCGGACGTTTCGCGCTCGCCACGTGCCGATCCGGAACTTTGCAGAGCCGCGACGAATGCGGGTTGCAACGCTCGCGAGGGGAACACGTCGACGCCCATCACGGTCAGGGCGCCGCGTCGATCCGCAAGCTTCGCCTCCACCAACACAACGGGACTGGCAACTGCTACTCCTGGAACTCGAGCGATTTGAGGATAGATTTGCTCATCGAAGCCAGGGGCCGTCGCTTCGATTGCAAAGTCCGCGAGCCCATAAAGCTGTCGGGCCGCTGCCGCAACTTCGTCCGCAGCGACTCGATTGACCAGATAGATCGAGCATCCGAGCGCCACACCGAGTGCAATCGCGAGCACTGCAAGCGCCGTGCGCGCGGGCGCATGCCGCAACGGACTCCACACCGTCGCAAACAAGACCGAACCTCGAAGCGTGGCGAGCATGCCTAGATGGCGTTGAGCTTGCCGCGCTGTAGTCGATACGCGCGGTCCGTCGTCGCAGCGGCCACTTCAGAGTGAGTGACCAGAATCCCTGCGGCCTGATCGCGTTTTAATTGCGCCTTCAATAGATCCAAGATCTCCTGCGCCGTATCCGCATCGAGATTGCCGGTGGGCTCGTCCGCGAGCACAAGTTTCGGTCGATGCGCTAAAGCACGCGCGACTGCAACGCGTTGCATTTCGCCACCGGAAAGTTGATGCGGCAGGCTGTCCGCACGAGCAGTCAATCCGACGGCATTCAGCAATTCCTCGACGCGAGATTTTGCGGCAGCGGGGGTTGTCCCATTCAGCGCGAGCGGCAGCGCGATGTTTCGCGCCACAGTGAGATGCGGCAACAATAGAAAGGCCTGAAACACGAAGCCCATGTGGCTTCGGCGCAGCAATGTGCGTCCGTCATCCGAAAGCGTGCCGAGATCGACGCGGTCGAATTCGATGCGTCCCGCATCGGGCGTATCCAGGCCCGCAATCAAATTCAGTAGAGTGGATTTGCCTGAGCCCGACTCGCCCATGACGGCGACGTACTCGCCTGCGTTCAAATGAAAGGAAAGGCCATCGAGGATGCGGCGCTCAGCGGCGCTCGCAAAACTTTTACGAACGTCGTCAAGAATCAGCATGCAAAAGCCGGCACGTCGGAACAGAAATTGCCAGCGCAGCGCGCTCGCGCTGCCTCGCTTCGAAAAAAATGTTTGTGCTCAGAATCCAACAAAGAACCCGAGCGTTCCGGCGTATTGAAACAACGTGTCGCCCTTGCTGCGGATATCGCACGTCGCGCCGTCATTCACTTCGCAAAAGATTTGGTTGTCGCTATTCAACACCGTAACGAAAGCGCGGACGTCCAAACGCACACCGAAATGATCGCCAATCGGAACGCGCACACCTGTAGCAGCGCTGAACGCAAGCTTCGTCTCGCTATCCCAACCGGCCACGTTGGGACTCAAGCGCGCGGCGCCGACGCCTAAGCCGAAGTACGGAATCACGTACTTGGCATCGGGATGACTGACGATACCGCCGATCTGCAAATAATCGATATCCAAATCGGCCTTGCTAGCACCGCCGATTTCCGTGCTGCTCTTGGTGTAGAGAAACTCGTAAGCACGCCACGATTCGGGAGCGTAGTTGAAGATCAATCCGAGATTGGTGGATTGATCGATGTTGCGCTTGGCACCGGCGCTGTCCTCGAATTCGCCGCCGCCCAAATATCCGGCGAACGGTGTGAATTCGAAATCGTTCGTGTGTTGTTCGGGTTCTTCCGCCTGCGCGGGCAAGCCGATCCAGCCCAGCGCGAACGTGGCCAGCGCGAGCAGGTTGCGCAAATTGATTTGCGATGGGGCTGTGCGAGTCATCGTCCAAACTCCTCAAGTGACACTGACCGGCGTTCCGGGCGCGATACGTTAACATGCGCGCCGTGACGGGAACGCTCTCATGAAGTGGTCGAGCATCTGGGTTGCCGCTTTCTTTGCGGCGCTCACCTTTGCCGCCTGGGCCTGGCTCAACCGTCCCAACATCGA
>DASTSB010000138.1:0-14318 GCA_035760885.1 Steroidobacteraceae bacterium
TCATGCAGGCACAGATTCAGGCTGCATGGTGCTCAAGAACATCGCTGCAAGATCCGCCGCCTTGGCGCAAGGTGCTCTCCTTGTACGATGATCTCGTCGCAATGCGCCGCGACCCGTTCGTGCGCATCAATCGAGCCGTCGTCGTCGCGGAAGTCGGCGGTCCGCAAGCAGCTCTGGCTGAAATCGATGCGTTGGACCGGACACTCCTGCAAGGCTACGGTCCATTTCATGCAGTTCGGGCCGACGTGTTGCGCAGACTTCATCGAACATCGGAAGCGCTTGAGGAATACACCGCCACGCTGGCATGCATCCACACCTCTGCAGAGCGGAAGTGGCTTATGCAGCAAGTGCGTCGAATCAACGAAGGTACTGCATCAGCAACTTGAGCGCGCCATGTCTCGACATTAGCGAATCGATCGCGGGCGAAATCCAAGCGAACCTCAGGCACCAAAGTTGTTCGCGATCTGGGCGCGGCGGCGCTTTTTAGCAAATTACGCGACACGTTCAAGAATGACACCGCAGCCGCTTCCCCGCCGATGCGACGTTCGGGTTTCGGTGCGAATGCGTTGTACGTCAACGGCAGAATCTTCGCGATGCTCTCATCGCGCAATCAACTCGTCTTCAAGTTGCCGGCCGACCGCGTACGCGCACTCACCAGCTTGCGCGTCGGTGCGCGTTTTGATGCGGGCCGTGGAAGGCTCATGCGCGAATGGCTGGTGCTGCGAAAAACATCTTGGCAGCAGGCACAGGCACTCGCATTGGAAGCGTTCGAATTTGTGCGCACCACCCAATAGCAGAACCTTTCTTATGTCATCCAGCCCGGTCCTGCTTTAACAACTCGCATACGCACCTGCCTTGCAACCTTTTCGCCCGAGCTTGCGTCTTGAGCGACGCCCGATCACGCAATCCAACTCAGCGAGGAATTCCAATGCCGGTCGTTACCACATCAAGCGCGAACCCAAAAAATCGCCTAGTTCGCGTTGGCGTCTCGCTGCTGCTGGCAGCCAATCTCATTGCGTGTTCCAGCCTGCCTGCCTCGACGCACTCAGGCGATGCGCAGTCACAAGTCATGACAAGAGCCCAGCAACTTTTGGAACGCTATTCAGCCAACGATCCCGCTGGCGTGATCGCACTGATCGACAAGCAGCAATTCACGATGTTCGGCAGCGACCTGAAAGAAGTCGTGCAATCGAACGAGCAATTAAAGGAACTGATGCGCGCGGATTTTGCGCTTTGGGGCACCGCCAAAATGAGCGATGTACGCGACATCGACTTTCGAACGGATGGCAGATTCGCGACGGCGTTTTTCACGGTTTCCTTTCAGGCCGGAGGAATGCCGCCGGTACCGGTGCGCATGGCGACCACATGGATCAAGCGAAACGGCGAATGGCTCCTGACTCAAAGCGCGAACAGTGTTCCGACACAAGGCCAGTCCGCGGCTGAACTGCTGCACGCGCATTGAGATGGCGCGAAGTAACCGCAACACACTAAAGATGAGCTGAACAGTGCGCGCGCTCGGTACAGATGAAACCCGTGCGCAGCCTCAGGTTGTTGGGCGAGCAATCGCTCACGGTCTAGGCGCTGCGCTTGGCGTCTTCGCGGCCGGCGGTTTAGCGTCGGTCGCGATAGCGCTATTGATCATGAAACTGTCTGATCCAGTACATACCGGTCTCTGGCTGGGTGCGCATCAACTGTTCATCGGCAAGATCGACAGTCCTGCGCGTGCAACCGAGTTGCTGGGCATCTCGCTGTATCCGCTGTGCGCCGTCTTGTTGGCGATGAGTTGGCAGATGGCGCGATCCATTTGGCGATGGAAGAACCGCTCTCGCAAGAGAGCCGGTCTCGCAGTGGAGTGAACGATGAATTGGCGACGATTGCTGCAATTTTGCATCCCTGTTTATGTGCTGAGCTGGTCGCTCCAGATCTGGATTATTTTCGCTTACGGCGACCCAAAGGATCCGCGCGCCCTGCCCTTGGGTCTCGTCACGATGTTTACGCCGGCACTGGTCACAGTGGGCTTTGCGCTGTTCAGTCGCGAAATGCGGGCGCGAATCAGGTGGCGGCTGTCTTGGCATGCCGTGCGGCCGGCGATTGTGGGCGTGGTGATTCCGATCCTGATCGCATTCGCGACGGTGGCACTCGTCGAAATTCCTGGATGGGGCAAGTCGCAGTGGTTTGACTTCTCCAGTGCGGGCGTTGCGATCTCCGCAGGCCCATGGTTTTTAGGCGCAGGGACGCAAGGGTGGCCGCTTTTTATCGCCAATGTTCTCGTGACCGGCGCTTGCTTCGCAGCCCTCAACGCGCTTGCCGCAGTGGGCGAAGAGCTTGGCTGGCGCGGCCTGCTGCAGGGCATTCTGATCGAAGAACTCGGCATGACGCGCGGCATTGCGCTGCTCGGACTGATTTGGTCCTTCTGGCATTTGCCCTTGCTCCTGGCCGGATACAACTATCCGGAACACCCAGTGCTGGGGGCACTGGTTTTCTTTCCGGTGCAGCTGATCGCGGCCTCGTTCTTTTTCGGCTGGCTCACGATCCGCGCCGGTTCCTTCTGGCCTGCCGCTCTTGCTCACGGAGCGGTGAATTCGATCCAGGAAGGAATTTCAGAACAGATCGGCATGACGGTGCCGCACATCTACGAGGATATGGTGCGGTTGGCGCTGACCATTGCCGTCGGGGTTTTCTTCTGGTGGCTCATGCAACGCAAGCAGGAGATGCAACGCGGCATCGCATTCGACTCGCAGCAGGACTCAATCTGCTGACATCGAACTACGACACCGCGATCCACAGCGGGCGACGCAATGTCGCCCCCGTTCACTGCGCCCATGAGCATTCGCGCACTCGATGAACTAGGCGCTCGTATCGGCCGCGCTCATGCCGCGCGACCGGCCTGCTTCGCATACAAATCCATAATGTGGCCCCAACCCCCGGACGAATCGATTTGTGCGCGGAACGCATGCCCCTCGTCGCCGAGCCGCTCGAGATCGCGATGCTCAAGTTCGACACGCGTGAGTTTTGCATTCTCTTCGATGAAGCGCACTTCAACCTCGGTTACCAATGATGCGTCGTAAGCGAACTGCGCATTGATCTGCCACGCCAAGATCAATCGGCCGGGCGGTTCCCACACCAGCACCTTACCCCACTCGCATTCGGACCCGTCTTCCCCTCGCTCGTACCATCGACCGCCGGCAAACGGCTCGATAATCGCTTCCGCCATCTCGACCTTGGCGATGTGGTGCGAGCGCGGCCACCACAGATTGAAGCCTTTCGTGAACGCGCTAAACGCGTGTTCGGCGCTTGCGTTGACTCGCACGTTTTTGCGGACGGGGGCTATCTGCACGGTGCGCCGTGCGCTGCTTTCGTTTCTCATGGGTGCTCTCGTTTTCGACATATGCCTTGAATGCTTGCAGTGCGTCATCCCAGAACTGGTCGAGCCATTTGCGTAACGGCCCCAGGCCATTCGGATCGATCCAATAAACTCTTCTCGTGCCGTCAGCCTCGTCCAGGACCAGACCTGCTTCTTTCAGAACTTTCAAATGCTGCGACACCGCTGGCCGGCTCACCGGCAACTCGCCCGCGAGATCGCCGACCGAACGCGGCCCATCGCGAAGATGCTCGAATACTTCGCGACGCGTCGGATCGGCCAGTGCGACAAGTGCAAGCGAGTGAGTCATGATTTGAACATCGCCGTCGATTTCAGCCCCTGACCAGGAAGGGCGCGGCTGTGCAGTTCGCTCTGATTCCGGAAGTAGGTAAGTATTGGCTAACGGTAAGCTATTGCTTACCTATGGTCAAGCGCAGCCGCGCCAACTCGATCCATCGATCAGCACTCCATGAACCAGCACGATCTGCGCCCGATCCGCGGGAGATGATGCATGCACCGCTACGCTCCCGAAAAACAGCAGCACCGCGAGTGCTCTATAGACAGACCGACTGTTCATCCGCGCTCTCCTGGGCTGGAGCCAGAGGGCCAGAGGACGGACGCAGGCATCCTGTTTCTGGGTCTCGCTTTGCCGCACACCGCGTATCCGACTCAGAGCGAACGGAAAAGAGCGCGAAATTTCGCCTATGAACCACGGCAAAAGAATTCTGGGGAAACCTCAAGGGCTGGGGCAGAGGCGCTGCGACCATCCGTTCCCAGCCTTCAGTCCGCGAAGGCGGAATCACTCGGACTTCATTGATATCCGATTCCGAGTACATAGTCGCGCAACAGCGCTTCCTCATTTTCCACTTCGGTCATCAACGCTTGCAGCGCATCCCTGGCATTGAGCACGCCGACAGGCGCATCGTATTCATCGACCACAGGGACATGTAGAACATTGCGTTCCTTCATGCGAGACCACACGGTCTGCAAATACTCGGTGGTGCGGCAATACACGACATCGCGAGTCATGACGGAGGCAACAGCCGTCGTACATGAAGCACCAACGCATTGGCTGATTCTCCTCACCACATCGGTTTTGCTGACGACCCCGACCATCGCACCTGCCGAATTGCAGACGACGACCAGATTGATGTGCGTCTCATTGAGCAGTTGCGCCGCTTCTTTCAGCAAGGCGGTTTCCGGCACGGCTGCCAGGCGAGTGCGCGCGACGCCCAGGACCCGATTGACATACATGTGGTACCTCCATCCGCTACTTACGATGAATCAAGCGTTCAGAGCGATGCTCATGATCGATAGCACTCCGACAATGACCAGCAGCGTGCATGCCGTGCGGATCGCGAGCACCGCCAGCCATTTCAGCCCGGCGCAATGCACGTAGTCTTCGACGATGACTTGCAGTCCCAGCGCGGTGTGGCGAAACAAGACCAGGAGCAAGAGGATCGTCAATACCGCCGCGGCCGGTTTTGACAGCCAATGAATGACACCAGCATAGCCGCTGCCGACGTGGGCAATGAGCGATGCGACCCACCACAGCACCAGCGGAACCAGAAGCACGGCGGTGACGCGCTGCATCCGCCAATGTCCCACACCGGCTTTGGCGGAGCCAAGCTGCTGAATTTTCTTCGGTGGTTCCTGCGCGGACTGAGCGATCATTTCATCTCACAACGAAGCTCATTCCCAAAAACCACACGACAATGCTCAAGAGCGCGCTCGCAACGACAACCATCCACCCGGAGGTGTAAATAGCGTGCAAGTCAAAGCCGTATCCGGCATCCCACATGAGATGGCGGATTCCATTGCACAAATGAAAGAACAAAGAGAACACCCACATGAACATCGCCACCCGCCCCCAAGCGGATCCGATGACCTTCGTAAGTGCACCATACGCCTGCGGGCCGGCAGCCGCCGCAGCGATCCATCCGACCAGAACCACCGCACCCAAACTCAGCAGCACACCGGTGAGCCGATGAGTGATCGACAATACCGACGTAAGTTGTGGCCGGTATATCTGCAGGGCAGGCGATATAGGGCGTAGATCCGGCTGCATGCGGGCATCAGCTCCGTCGCTCGACGAGCAATCGCTTGATCGACGCAATCGCCTTGCCAGGATTCAAGTGCTTGGGACAGGTGCGCGTGCAATTGAGAATCGTGTGGCATCGATACAGTCGAAAGGGATCTTCCAATTCGTCCAGGCGTTCCCCGGTTGCTTTATCGCGACTGTCCGCCAACCAGCGCCATGCCTGTAGCAGCGCTGCAGGCCCTAAGAATCGCTGCGGGTTCCACCAGTGACTCGGACAACCGGCAGTACAACAGAAGCAGAGAATGCATTCGTAGTAGCCATCGAGCTTTTGCCGCTCTGCAGGCGACTGGCGCTGTTCTCGATTTGGCGAAGGCGTTTGTGCCTGCAGCCACGGCTTGATCAGCGCATATTGCGCCAAAAGAGGCGACAAATCCGGCACGAGATCTTTGAGCACGCGCAAATTGTTCAATGGATAAATAGTTGCTGTCTCGCGCGTATCCGTAATGAATCGCGTACACGCGAGCCAATTGGTGCCGTCGATGTTCATCGCGCACGAGCCGCAGCCCCCCTCCCTGCACGAGCGTCGAAACGTCAGTGTCGGATCGATGTCGTTCTTGATTTTGATCAGCACGTCCAGAACCATCGGACCGCAATCATCCAGATCGATTACAAACGTGTCGATGCGTGGGTTACGACCACTGTCCGGATCGTAGCGATAGATGCGAAACTTGCGCGTACGTACGGCGCCGACGGGCGCCGGCCAGGTTTTGCCTACTTCGATGCGCGATTGCGCAGCGACCTTGAAGTTCTTGGGCACCGGGAAACGACGCAGAATCGTAAAACGCCCAACATCATCGGAAGATCGAATGGTCATCGCGCCTGCGTTCTCCTAGCCAGCCGATTTTATGATGCGCTTACGCGAATGCTGCGGGAACCCGTGAAACCCACGACCCGAAACACGCACCCGGAAATGTCGTTGCACGAGCGAAGTGATCCTTTTCCCTTTCCCGTCTCTCTCCCCTATATATATGTGTGCAGCACGCGCCAGAAATCCGGCGTTGCCGCTGCACAGGACCGAGAAGCGTGTCTCACTCGAACGCACCCGCGGTAGTAGCCGCAGCCACCCGCAGGCCAGGATTGCGCAAACGTATCAAATGCATGACTTAAGCCGGATTCCTTTTGCCGCAGAAAACGCATCATGTCGACTTACGATTCGATCCGGACAAATGTGTCGTGAAAGCAGCGACCGACAACGACAATTGGCGCGAAAAATATTTCGATAACCTGGCACGGTTGGAAAAGGAGCAGCAACAGTTCCGCGCGTTCGAAGTCACGCTGAAACGCCTTGCCGGAAGACTATGCACAGCAGCGCTCGGTCAGTCCCCGCGGCTGGATGAGCAACTCAAGAAGCTTCAAGGTGCGATCCGCCGCGACGTCAGTGCGGAAGAACTCGACGAATTCACTCCTGCACTGAGCGATGCGATTCAATCGCTCGATCAACCCGCTTCAAGTACGCCAGCGCCTGCCACAGCAGTTGCCGCTGTTCCGTCGGAACCGGCAACTGCATCGATCGAAACGCACGAGAACTTACGCCCCATCCTCGGGGCAATCATGTCCGAGGTGCGCAGAGATGAACAATTGGCCAGCAAACTCGATGCGCTGGAGTTGCAACTGGACAATCTTGCGGGCACGCAGCTGTCAGAGGTTCTGTCATCTGTGGCGGAACTTGTCAGTCAACGCATCAGCCGTATCGAACGCGCCAAACAGGAAGTCGAGTTGCTGCTTACTCACATGGTGGGCAAGCTCGATGAGATCGGTCGCTTCGTTGCCGAACAGAACCGCAGTCAGAGCCAGTCGCAAGCGAGCAGCGAAACGCTGAACGTTCAGCTTGCCGGCGAAATGAAAGCCATGAGCGAAAGCGTCGAAACCGCGAATGATCTCCAGCAGATCCGCACGCAAGTGCGTTCGCGGCTGGATACGATTGACCGCCACCTGCAGGAGTTTCGCGAACGTGAAGCGCACCTCGCGCAGGAAGCGCAGTCGCGTAACGAGCAAATGCGCTCGCGGATAGCCGAACTGGAAGGTGAGGCAACTCGCCTGCAGCAGCAGCTCAAAGACGAACAGCGTCTCGCCAATATCGACGCGCTCACGCAAATTCCCAATCGCCTCGCCTACGAAAAACGGATGGAGGACGAGATCAAGCGCTGGCAACGATTCAAGCAGCCGACATGCATCGCAGTGTGGGATGTGGATCGATTCAAGTCGATCAACGATACGTATGGACATCGCGCCGGCGATCGAGTGTTGACCACGATCGCGAAGCATCTGTCCTCTCGCATACGCAACACCGACTTCCTGGCGCGCTTCGGCGGTGAAGAATTCGTGATGCTCTTGCCCGGCACGGCTCCGGACGACGCCCTTCGATTGATCAATGAGCTGCGCGAGCTCATCGCGAAGATTGGCTTTCACTTTCGCGGCACGCCTGTTTCCGTCACGATTTCAATCGGCGTCACCAGCCTCAGGAGCGGCGACACAGCAGATTCCGCGTTCGATCGCGCGGACAAAGCACTCTACCGCGCCAAGACAAACGGTAGAAATTGCTGTGTGACGGGGTGAAGCAGAGGTGTACGTCGGATCGCTTCACGATCAGGAGGGACTAACGTCGGGAGGGATGCTGTCGCATCGGGACGGACTTCGTCGAGTCAGAGCAAGATTTCTTCTTTCGTCGTCCTCGCGTAGGCGGGGATCCATTCGAATCAAGATAGCCTCCCGTCGACACGGGAGCGACAGACTAGTGTGTGATTCGCTAGTAACTGGTGACTAGTGACTGGTGACTAGTCTGCACTCCCACGATATATCCTGTTCATCTTGTTAGTCCTGTCTAAGATTCTCTTCACTGTATCGAGTGTCCTCTTGTGAAATCGGACTTCCGTCTCTTACCGCAATGTTCCCCGTGTTCCCCGTGGAGTTTCTTGTCCGTGCGTCCGATTCGGAGATGTCGCACGCGATACGCGCCGCTCACACGTTCGTCGACTTCTTATCCCAGCGATCCCTGTGGCCCCCCCGTGGAGTTGCTTATCCGATCGCGAAACATCAAGGCTGCGGTCGGGGCGTTGACGCAACGCTCGGCGGCAGAATCGGATACACCACCTTCGGCTGATCGCCGGTCAAGCTCTGCAAAAACGCGACGATTTTATCGATCTCGTCATTGCTCAATTGCGTACCGAGCTGGCTCGAGCCCATCACACCGACTGCCTGCCGAAGATCCCACGCGCGGCCGGTATGAAAGTACGGCGCGGTGAGCGCGACGTTGCGTAAGCTCGGAGCGCGAAAAACGTACTCATCAGCCGCGGTCTTCGTGACCATGAAACGTCCTTTATCCTGAGGCGGTAGAAGATCCGCACCGGGTTTTTCAACGACGCCGAATGGTGCGTACATCGTGCCGCCGACATTTACCCCGCTGTGGCACGCAACGCATCCTTTGTTCATAAAGAGTTGCAGACCTTCCTTTTGTGTTGCATTCAATGCGGATGCATCGCCGCGCAGGAATTTATCGAACGGAGCATTCGGCGTGATGAGCGTCGCTTCGAAAAGAGCGATTGCCTTTTGCGCGTTCGGGAGTGAGAGCGGCTTCGCCTCACCAGGGAATGCACTCTCGAATGCCGCGACGTAGCCCGGAATCGCCGCAAGCTGCTCTTCGAGATGTTCTTTGGGCGATGCCATTTCGGCGGGATTGACCATCGGCCCGCCCGCTTGCTCTTCGAGATCTTTCGCACGGCCGTCCCAGAACTGCGCAGTATTGAAGACGGCATTCCACACCGTCGGTGCATTGCGATCACCGCGCTGCCATTTGTGACCGATGGACGTCTCCTCCGCGTCGGCTCCAGCCAATCCGACGTTGTGACACGAGTTGCAACTGATCGCGTGACTCGCAGATAGTCGCGGATCGAAGTAGAGCATCTTGCCGAGTTCAATCTTCGCCGGCGTCGCGGCGTTATTCGGCAACGTAGGTGCCATGAGCGGGATCGGCTTGAACTGCTGCTGCGCTGCAGTCAGTAGATCATCAGCACTGGCGACCTGCGCAAGCGCGAACACGCCTATCAGCATCGCTTGAACACGGAACGTACGCATGGTGGCTCCTTGTCTTCGGCCCAACGTCACCGCCGTAGAATTCCACTGACCTCAAATGCCGAGCGATTCGCGGTTCCACGGAGCCGACACGTGACATCCGAGGGGTGACGAAGGACGGATCGCTACGCGATCGGGACGGAAGACTGATCGACGGACGTCTTCGTCGTCAGGAAGGCCTTCGGCAGGCAGGACGCGCACGCGTCAGAAGGACTAATGTCATGACAGGCGAAGAGGCAAACGCTGACGCGCAAGCAAGCCTAACGGCAAGCGAGCCGTTGGGCAGGCCAGCGTTCGGATCAGAAAGCGTGTGCTCACATTCCGACTCCTTCCCTCGTTTTGCGGGGGAAGGCTGGGAAGGGGGCGTTCCTAGGGTTGACGCTTGTGAGTTGTCGGCTGCACGAACAAACAGCCGATTGCGAGCTATACCCCGCACTTCAAACGCGCAGCGCACATATGCTTTGAAGCGGCCAGCGAGAGTTCGAGCGCCATACTGCGTCATCCCCACGCAAGTGGGGATCCATCTGGCAAACAAGCGCTCTACACACGATGTTGCGTCGTGCGCCGGAAAGGACCGAGATACGGATGGGCTCCCGCCTGCGCGGGAGTGACCAATCTATTTGTTGGCTGATCGAATCATTGTCTGCCTGCGCGTTGAGCTCCCTGCGCGGCACTCGCCTTTCGATTCTGATTTCGCTTCTGGCCTGTCGTTAGGCTCCCCTGCCCGTAGCGCTTGCGTGCTGAAGCTACCTTGCCGACGAAGTCGGCTTGCTTCCTTCTCTTGCTGGCCTGCCGTCGGCTCCCCTGCCCGTAGGGCTTGCTTGCCGTGAGACCTGCTTGCCGATGAAGTCGGCTTGCCTCTTTCGACGTCCGAGACGCATCCCCTTGACCACGACGCTCACGCGCATCGCCCTTTCACTTCACCACCTCATCACTTTCTCCAACCTACTTCGGATACGTCAACCTATCCTGCACCGCCAACAACAGATCATGCCGCGACACTTCACCGAGCAACGTGTTGCGCCACTGATCTGGAGTGACGGGGAGAATCGTGACGCCTTCGCGAAGGAATCCATCGAGCGCCGTGCAAAGCGGCATGTCGGGCGTGAGCGTGAACGTTACGCGTTCGGCGACGCTTTCGATCGGCAGCGTTGCAGAGATTTCTTTGCGTTCTAAGCGCGCAAGAATTTTGCGCGGATCCAACCAGCCGACGATTTCATCCTCGTCCGTGACGTACAAACGTTCGATCGGTCGCTTTGGCAATTTCGCCAACGCATCGCCGATGCTGACATCGCGAGCTGCCGTAGCAATCGCGGGCTTCACCAGCGCAGCGACGGTCTTCAACCGCCAATCTTCCTGATCGGTGGCTTCCATCGTGCGTGTCAGCGATGCGTGATAAATCGACTCGCCGCCGCGATACACCTTTGCGGTGTAGTGCGCGATCACGCACGACAACATCAAGGGCAATGCCATGTCGTAGTCGAGCGTCATCTCGAAGATCATGAGCATCGAGGTGAGCGGTGCATGCGTAGTCGCGGCGAGAAACCCACCCATGCCGATCAACGCATATGCTGCCGGTGTCGAAACGATGGTCGGGAGCAACGAATGCAATCCGTCGCCCACAAGCGTACCGATCGCAGCGCCAATGAATAGAGTCGGCGTGAACACGCCACCGACCGCACCCGAACCGACCGTTGAGGATGTCGCGAAGACTTTTGCGATCAATACGACGGCGAGCCAGGCGCTGAGCACTTGGCCTTGCAGAATATCCCCCACGACGCTGTAACCATTGCCCCACACCTGCGGCACGGCGATCGAAGTGATACCGACCAGCAGTCCACCGAGACCCAGGGTCCAGTAAGGAGCCCAGTTCAGTTTTACGAAGCAGCGTTTGCTGAAGTCGAGCAGGCCCAAGAATAGCGGCGCGAGATGGCCAAGCAACACGCCGAGCAGCGCGTAGAAAACCAATTCCCAATTCGAAACGAATACGACGTGCGGGACATCGAATACCGGCCCGTATCCGAGAAAGCGGTGAATGGTCGCGCTCGCGACGACTGACGAGACGACGAGAGGCCCGAAACTCTCCATCGCAATCGAGCCAAGCACGATCTCCGAAATGAACAATGCGCCGGAAATCGGCGCGTTATATGCAGCAGCGATGCCGGCGGCCCCGCCGCACGCGACCATCAATCTCAGTCTCGGTACCGGTGCGCGCGCCAACGTGCCGAGTTTCGACCCGAGCGCCGCAGCCAGTTGCACCATCGGGCCTTCACGGCCAATCGATCCGCCCGATGCAATGCTCAAGAGAGATGACAGGCACTTAAGCAACGTACCGCGCAAGCCGACGTGTCCGTCACCTAGCAGCACCGCCTCCATGTAATCGACCGCACGCGCTGCCGTGAATGCCCGCCCCGCGACATGCAACACCCATCCCGCGAGCAATCCGCCGACGGCCGGCACCAACATGCGGTACCACCACACCAAGCTCTCGGCTGCATGAACCAGGCTGCCCGACTCCCCCGTGAACAAGTGTTCGAGCATGCGCGCCGCTTCGCGGAATACAACGCTGGCCAGCGCGCCGCAGAATCCCACCAAAGCCGCCCAAAATACGACGCCGACGAGTTCTTCGTGTCCCAGCAAGATCAGCCGCAAGCGCGTGAATAGCGACAACGGCACGCGCACAAGCTTTTCTACTTCCATCGGGACCTGACTACATTCGCATCACGATCCGTTAAGGATACCGGCAAATGCACCTTCACCGGGAACCGCAGCGTGAGGATAGGTAGGGTCGGCACGTGGATGCACCACCCATCGATGCGTCGGGCTCGAAGGCCAGCCTCCCATGCGCGACGGTCGATGAGGCGAGCAGTACTCGCAAGATCGTCAGATCTCTCGTGTGGGGACCCAATCGGCGGTTGCGGCATCAACCTTGATGGCAGGCTTGCTCAGCAGCGCCACGTTCGCGCAAGGAATCGCACACACCCATCCAAAGCGATGCGCGACCTGTCGCAACGTCTGCTCGCGGTAGAACACCACGTGAGTCGGATCGCGTCGGTAGTGCCAACGTTGGAAGTCCATCGAATCGGTCAAGAAGCGAGTCATGATCGCCAGAATTCCGCCTGGACCTAGCATCGCATCCAGTTTCGCGAACTCCCGATACGGGCGATGAAAGTGCTCGATCACTTCGGAGCACGTGATGAAATCGTACTGCCTGGCGAGCGCATCGGAATCGGGATGAAACAACGGATCATAGAGAGCCACGTCATGCCCCGCCTCTCGCAGCATCGCCGCAAGTGCTGAATCGGGTCCACAACCGTAATCGAGTCCGCGACTGCCCGGACGCAGCCGCCCTAGCAACGACTCGGCGATCGGCTCGAGGTACTTTCGATATCCGGGGTCATCCGCATCGTTCCGATGCAGCAGATAAATAGAACGCTCTTCATCCGCACTCGGCAACATCGTTGGATCCAAGTACGTCGCCTCGCACGATTCGCAACGCCAATAGAACCGATTGTCGAATGATGCGAAGTGACGCGAATCGCTCAATTCGCAGACTGGACACGGGGAGAGTTGGTTGGACACAGTCAGCGCGGGAAGAGTGAGGACGTGAGCGGTGAAGGAGCATAGCGTGTCCCACCGATCTCCACGACGGATCGCTGCGCGATCGGGAACGCCTATCGGCAGGAAGGACGCGTCGCGTCAGGAAGGACTTGCGTCAGGGCAGAACGGAACTCGACGGATCGCTGCGCGATCGGGAGGGACTAACGTCGCGAAGGATGCTGTCGCATCGGGACGGACTTCGTCGAGTCAGAGCAAGATTTCTTCTTTCGTCGTCCTCGCGTAGGCGGGGACCCATCCAAATCAAGATAGCCTCCCGTCGACACGGGAGCGACAGACTAGAACCTATCTCAAAATCCCTTGTGAGCCGCGTTGTCGCTCTGATGGATCGACGAGAAACGATCGTGGCGCAGCTCGAAGCGGGACTTCGGGCAAGACGCGATCGTTTCTCGCCGGCCATCCGAGCGGCAACCCGTGTAAGTTATTGATCAGTGAATGGGACGGGACGGCCACATTGATTGAGTTGGGCTCATGACGTTGTTGTGACCGAAGGAAATCCCCGTGGGACTCCTCCACTTGAGTACGCAAGGCCAAGTACATCGATGTGGGGCGGTCGTCGCGCCTAGTCCTGAACCCAAGTCAATCAATGTGGCCGTCTCCGTCGCGGCCACAAGGGATTCTGAGATAGGTTCTAGACTCAAGTGACTGATCTGTTCAGGTCATACTGCGTCGCCTTCCATCTTGCCCGACGTCGACCCTTCTCGACTGCACAGTAGTCCTTCCCGACGTCAGTGCTTCTCGACCACGAAGTGATCCACCTTCTTCTCTGTCCTGCCGTCAGGCCCTCCTGATCCGAGAGGATCCTTCCTGCCGCAGGCCTTCCTGACGACCAGTCGTCCGTCGTTACGCGGCTACACGGCGCAGCTCACACCTCATCGCTTGTTCAATCGAACCACTTCAACGCCGCGAGCGAGCTGTTCCACCAGCGTCTCCGGAAATGCGGACTTGCTAACGTACGCATCCGCTCCCGCACCCATACCGAGTCGTTGTTCGTCCGCGGAATCGAGCGACGAAAAGAGCACGATGAAAATGCGGTGATGAGCATAACGGCGGCGGAGTTCCGCAATGAGATCAATTCCATCCGCATCTTCGAGTACGCGATCGACGATCGCGATCGGAAACACGATCGCCTCCATCGCTTGGCGCGCTTCTGCCGCTGAGCTGACGAGA
>DASTSB010000139.1:0-24515 GCA_035760885.1 Steroidobacteraceae bacterium
GGAGAACGCCATGGAGAACCGCATCACGCTATCGAAATCCGACGCCCTGCGCCTGCGAGTGCTGGTTCGCAACGAGCAGTCGTTTTCGTTTATTGAAGACACTGCCCTCGATGGTCTGCAGGATGAGATCGATCGCGCGTACATTGTCGCGCCCGAGCACTTGCCCGAGGACGCCGTCACGCTCGAGTCCCGCGTGTTGATTCGGGATCTCGATACCTCCGAATGCAGTGTGTACACGCTCGTGTGCCGCACGCGCGCGGATTTGTCGATGGGAGAGCTGTCGGTACTGGCGCCGCTCGGTACGGCGCTCATCGGTTGTCGCGCCGGCGATACGGTCGAATGGATGAGCCCAAGCGGCCCGCGTCGAGTGCTCATTGAAGCAGTCAAGCAACAGCATCAATCGCCGGAAGAGCCGCCGCCCCGCGAGCCACTAGCTGCTTAACGCAATCGATCGGAGGACATCATGAGCACCGTTGCCAAAGACATTCCGTTGTTCGAAATGCCGGCGCAACACGCGAGCACACAACGGCGCACGCGCATCCTGTGCGTGAGCGACTTGGGGTCGCAATCGGAGCACGCATTGCAGCGTGCTTCGAGCCTCGCTCGTACGTGGGAGGCGGAGTTGCTCGTGCTGCATGTGCTCAGCGAAAAGCACTCTGAACAGGTGGTGCTCTCGAGTGCCGATCGTGCGCGTCTACGTTTATGCGTGCCGACCGAACGTGCAATTCCAGACGAAGAGCAACCCGCAGCCGTACAGATTCGGCGCGGCAAGCCACATCACGTCATCAAGAACACTGCACGCGAATGGAATGCGGAGTTGCTGGTTATTGCAGCGCCACAGCCGAGCGGTATCGACCGCCTATTCGGCACGACCGAAGAGCGTCTGCTCGCTTCGGTGAATATTCCCGTGTTGATCGTTCGCGGCACCGCGCCGCAGACGTATCGAAATGTAGCCGTCGCGAGCGATTTGTTGCCTCCCTCGATGCAAGCGGCCAAAAGGGCAAGCGCGTTGGGATTTTTTGACGCTGCCGAAGTGACGTTTATTCATGCCTTCCGTCCGCCGTATGAAGGTATCAACTTGGGCGACCCGCGTGCGTCGGAGCAACTAGAAACCTATCGTCAGAAGACCGGCCGACTCATTGAACAGCAACTCAATGCCGATATTGGCTTTGCGGGGCTGAAAAAGTATCGAACGAAAGTCCACTCACGACTTGCGACCGAACCCGAAGAGGGCATCGCGATGATGCTCGGTGAGTTTGGCACCGAACTGATGGTGATGAACATGCCTCGCCGCTTTGCGCTGAAACAATTGTTTGGACGAAGCACCGCGAGCCGGATTCTTCGGGAAGCGAGATGCGATGTGCTTGCGGTGCCGAGCGCCGCGACTGTGGGGGCGGGCGTATGAACCAAAAGAGGAGGCGAGCCCGCTGGGCAAGCGAGCCAATCGGCAAGCGAGCCGACGAGGCGTCGGCAGGCAAGCTGACACTGTCAGCAGGCCAGAAAATTAGCTGACGCTGTCACCGGGCCAAGAATAGCGAACCTGAGGCAAGCTAGCCCAAGTTCTCGGTAAGCCAAAGAAGAGTTCTGGTTTCAGCGCACAGCGCGGGTCCCTCTTGTTTTATCTGGCCTGCCGACGCTTCGTCGGCTCGCCTGCCGAAGGCTTGCCTGCGCAACGCGCTTGCCTCCTTCCTTATCTCACTTCCTACGCTCCCACTGTCTCCGTCGCGCGCCGTTCAACCTTCTCCAATATTCGCAAGAGCTCGGCTGAGTCGACAGGCTTGGTCAGGTGATGATCGAAGCCGGACGCTGCGGACTTTTCTCGATCGGTTGTCTGCCCCCAGCCGGTGATTGCGATCAGCGCCATCGCATTGCCCTCAGCGCGCACGTGGCTCGCGACTTCGAACCCGCTCATTTGCGGCATGCCGATATCCAGAAGCGCGGCATCGGGCGAAACGTTTCGGATGGTCGCGAGCGCCTCAGCTCCATCATGCGCCAAGTGCACCTCGTGACCTTCCACTTGCAAGATCATCCCCAAGCTATGTGCGGCATCGCGATTGTCGTCGGCGAGTACGATTTTAAGACCGGGCGGGGCGTCCGACTTAATCGGTTGCGTGGGTGCGTTCGTGGAGTTCGGGCGCAACTGCGCCTTCGGGATCACGACAGTGAACGTGCTGCCGCTGCCCAAGCCTCTACTGTCCGCGCGTATGATGCCGCCGTGCAATGCGACCAGGCCTTTCGTCAGCGCCAATCCGATGCCGAGACCCCCTTCAGAGCGTTCGCGTGCTGACTTCACTTGCGAGAACATTTCGAAGATCGACGTTAGGTTGTCGTGCGCGAGCCCGATACCATTGTCCGTGACTTGAATCTCCAGGTTTCCGTCATGAACGTTGGCAGTCAGAGAGATCTTGCCGCCTTCGTTCGTGTACTTCGCTGCGTTGTTGAGCAAATTCGAAACGACCTGCGACATGCGGAGAGGATCGATGTTGAGCAACGTGCTGCCGTTCTCCATGCGTACGGAAAGGTGATGACGCTTGCCCTCGATCACCGGCCGCGCCGTCTCGATCGATGCTGCGATCAATGCATCCAACGCCGTCGGATTCTTGCGCAGCTCGAGGTTGCCGCGCGTCATACGCGACACATCCAACAGATCATCTAGTAGCAGCGCCATGTGTTGAACTTGACGCTCGATCACCTCGAACGCCCACCGTCGCTGCGCCTCCGCCAATTTCGGATTGCGCGCCAGCACTGACGCTTGGCGAATCGGTGCGAGAGGATTGCGCAACTCATGCGCGAGCGTGGCGACGAATTCGTCTTTGCGACGATCGGCCTCGCGCAATTCGAACTCGTGATGCTTGCGTTCCGTCACGTCGGCAAACCAGACCGCCACGTTGCCTTCGAAGGGCGAGGCGATGCCCTCGAACCATTCTTCGACTCCGTTTGCTTGGGAGTGAAGCTCAAACGTGCGGACTTCGGCACGATCCGCCACGGCCATATAGTGTTCGAGCAGGTGCGGCGCATTCCAGTCGCCCGGTCTGATCTCCGCAAGTGTGCGACCGATGAGAGCATGCGCGGGAACCCTCAATGCGGCGGCCGCAGCTTCGTTCGCGTAGGTCCAAAGGAAATCGACAATTGCCCCCCTATCGTCGCGGGCTGGCGTGAGAATGTTGAACGGCACTGCAGACGCATCGACCACTTGTCGTAGCCGCTGTTCGCCGGAACGTCGCTCCTCTTCGAGTCTTTGACGCTCCAGTTCGCGAGCACGAATTGCTTGCAGCACCCACCACAGCAGTGCACTGAACAATGCGATCTCGAGGAGCGTCCGCAACGCCGCACCGAACGCGTAGTCGTAGAGCCCGGCGCGTTGACCCTGGATGCGAATCCACCCGATGAGCAAGGGCGTTAGGAATGCTATCGGCAATAGTCTTCGAGCGAGGACGCCCACCGTCCCTTCTTCGGTGATCGATCGCATCGGTTCGCGCCCAGGCAGGATTGCGAGCACGGCACAGCTGAGCAGCACGACCATCAACGCCGTCTGCAACGCGATGCCGGTGAGCCTCGGAATCGTGTACATAGATTCCGCACCGTATGCATACCCGGTGGCGGATAGCGTGCCGATACCCAACGCCAGCAGTGCAAGGCCAACGCTCCACTCACGCGCTCGCTTCGAGCCGTTCAGAAGAATTAGCGAGATGCCCAGCGCAAGCAGGCTCATTGCTGCGGGTGGTCCCATGCGTCCAGGCGCAGCGGTCCCCAGCGCTCCGCGCGGCTCATCGAACAGCAGCGTGTCGATTCGCAGATCGAGATCGAATAAGTGCTCCGCGAGCGTCAAGCCGGCGATGAGTGCTGTGAGTGCACCGAAAAATCGAACCACCCACCTGGCGGACGGCCGCGTCGCTGCAACGCCGAGCCCTACTGCTGCGCAAAAGAACGCGATCGCAGCATTCGCTTTGATCGTGATCCCGACGCCCCACCAATCGGACAACCGCGTGATGCCGGCTGCCCAACCTGCGAACGAGACGGCCGCGCCGATGCCTAGTAAAGCCGCCGCGGCGATTCCGAGGTTGCGCGAGGCTTTGGAGTGAGCATCAGCGTGCAAAGTTAATTCTCTGCGAAACGGGGACGCAGAAGATAGGAGCAGGCGCGTTCGGTGTCTATCCGCGCTCGCCGATGCCGACATCACCGTCGCAGCCTAGCGACGCAATCGAGCCTTCGAGCGGACCTAAGTATTCGAGGCCAAGTATTCGGATTCCGTCCCCGAGGATGGTGATCAGCAAGAGTTGATGTTGGCGATGCGTCGCCTAGCTGGCGCTTATGGTGGAGTTGCGGGTCTCGGGATTGACAGGATGGTCGGGGCGAAAGCGCGAAGCGCTTGCATCGTCCTTCCATTTGCCACCGCATCGTTGTTGAGCGGTGTAGAGGTGTTGTGTAACGTCGTGTGCGGCCTGTAAATGAACCGCCTGCCTCATCGACCCCTCCAAGCGCATCATTGAATCACCATGTCCAATCTACAGTTCGCATTCGAGCCGCTGGGAAAAGAGGAACTCACGTTCCTCGATGAGTTTCTGCTGAATCGTCTCGACCACGAAACCCTGGAGCGGCTTGCGGCAGCGGGCGAAGATGAAGGGATCGTCGGTATCTCAGAGCTCGACGGCTTTCTAACTGCCGTCGTCAGCGGCCCGAACCTCATCGAGCCTTCGAAATGGCTTCGCGCCATGTGGGGCAAAGAAGAGCCTGCGTGGAAGTCGATGGAGCAATTTGAGGAAGTCTTTCTGTTGTTGTCGCGCCATCAGAATTCGATTGCGGGAATGCTCCTCACCGGTCCGACTGAGTTCGAACCGATGTTTGCGGAGCTACGAATGAAGGGGCACGTGCATATCAACGTTGAGGACTGGTGTCACGGGTACATGCGCGGCGTATATCTCGATGCGGCCGCGTGGTTTGCAGGTGGTGATCAGATCGAGCGAATGCTATATCCGCTCATATTGTTTGGCACAGAAGAGGGATGGCGAGCACTCGACTCGATGCCTGAGTCGGAGCAGGACTTGACCCGAGAATTAATTCCCAGGAGCGTCGTCGCGCTCAACGCGCACTGGCTTTCGAGAAGATCAGAACACCTCGCGTCACCGGCCGAACCCATACGGCGTGCCTCGCCTAAGATCGGCCGCAACGATCCGTGCCCGTGCGGCAGCGCGAAGAAGTACAAGCACTGTTGTTTGCAGTAACCGTCGGCGCAAAGAGGCCTGTTCTTTCATCCTGTTCATCTTGCTAATCCTTTCTCAGGATTGACAGGATGATCGGAGCTAAGAGATCCGCCCTGACGCGCACTAGATCGGGCTGACGGTCATTGTGCGATCCGTAGTTTGGAGATAGCGAAGGCGCTGTGTAACCTCGTGTGTGAGGTGCTGCACATGGCTACGAATTTGTCCATTGACCCCAAGCTCGTCGAGCAGGCGCGGAAAGTTAGCGGCGAGAAGACCAGGGCTGCAGCGGTGACCAAGGCACTGCAGGAATTCATCGCGGGCAGGCGCCAAAAGGCAATGCTCGATTTGGCTGGGAAGCTTGAGTGGGATGATGGATATGATCACAAGAAAGGGCGGTCGCGAGGGTGAGCCTCTTTGTCGATACGAGCGTCTGGTCACTACTGCTTCGGCGTGACCGCCCGACCGATGGCCCGCAGGTGCGTGCGCTTATTCGAGCGCTCGAAACGGGCGAGCGCATCGTGACGACCGGCCTGGTGCTGCAGGAGTTGCTTAAGGGGTTCTCCGGTCCCAAGGCACTGGAGTAAATCGTAGATCGGTTTGCAGCATTCCCATTGCTAACACCGCATCGCGATGATCACGTCGCGGCAACCGCTGTGCGAGATCTGTGCAGAAAGAAGGGAATTCAGATCGGTACGATCGACGCTTTGCTGGCTCAGCTTTGCATTCGACACCAACTTACGATGCTGACCACGGATGAAGACTTCTCATACATCGCAAAGTGCACGTCCTTGAAGCTGTGGACGCAAAGTGCAGAGAGAAAAGCTTTAGACAGGATCAGCAGGATGAACAGGATGAAGGCCGAGAGAAGATCCGACTTTTAGCTGGCTTCATTAGTTCGGAAGCTCAGAGCGACCAAAGCACTTGTCCGAGAGAACTCGTCGGATCAGACACAACCCATACAAGAACTCCGGCATTCACCAAGACGGTGAACAGAAAGGCGAAGCGGAACGAAGTTTTCTGCGTTTTGTGGCGGAAGATTCTCTGCGCAATCCATGCACCGGGCCAGCCTCCGAGTAAGCCAATCATCAGTAGTGTTGATTCTTGTGCACGCCAGCGCCGATTCATCGCGGCGCTCTTGTCGAACGCGTACGCGAACATGGCGATCCCACTCAGAGCGACATAGATGAGCGGAACAAACCACGGCAGCTTGCGAGACAGTGTGAGCGCGGCAACTCCGATCAAGAAGAGAGTCGAGACAAATATCGACATGCGCGGCGAGGAAGATTTTTTCGAACTAGTGTCGGTGCGTTTGCTCGGAGCTCGACTCTTCGAAGCGTCAGCTCGCTTGATCTGAGTTGCTCGAGTTCTGCCGCGCTCATCTTTCTTGAGTTCGTATGTGACGATCTCGCCAACCGTCGGGCGACGAGATCGATTTGCGAATGCGCTGATGTGGCAGAACGCGCGTTCGCCACCTCCCATTGGTTCGACAAATCCGAATCCGCGATCGTCGTTCCATTCGATGAGTTTGCCTTTGAGGCGCATTGCTTGCTAGGTGGATTCAGGGGTAAGGAGTTTAAGTCGCTCGTTAAGCAATTCAAACACCGCACGCTTGATCTGGGACGGAACGGTTTGGCCCACTTGCGCCTCGACCTGTTTGGTCGCCATGCGTCCCTTTGCAATGAGATCTGCGAATACTTCTTCGACAACCTCCCTCGCAAGTCCGGAAGTAAGTGCAGTTTGCATAAAATGTCGAGGTGCGATGGTGTGCAACACGTAATGTCGTTGTGTTCCCACTGACATTGCCAACTTCATTCGATTGCGCTGAACCTGGCCAGCTCTATAGGCGGGCTGTAGCGACATCACGTCGTAGAGGGGTGTCAGTCTGAATCCGCCGCCGGGACGCAAGAAGATGCTGAAGTTCTTCGCATGACCGTCAGTGGCACCCAGCAGCCAGAATACGATCTGCGCTTTTAAGAAGAGGCGCCGATCCGCATCGGGATCGTCGCTGGCTTTTAAGAGTTCCAGAACCTCATGCATTCCAGGTCCGCCGTCGGGCTGATACTTGCGCGAGGGAGGTACACCGAGGGCTTGGCACAAATCCTCTTGTGGTAAGCGCAACAAACGTTGGTCCTTCGTCCAGCGACGGTCGAATCGTTCGACAGCTAACGCACGGGTCTTTCCGAAATCGACGATCTGGGTCTTGGCTGTGGGTAGCCCGAGCGCGGAGCATAGCGCCATACACAAATGCTCGTTCTCAACACTGTGCGTCAGATCAATGCTGTTGCGAAGTACGCCGATCTGCGGTTTCAGGATATGAGTGGTCGCGGTGCTAGCGTGGGGGAGATGCCATGCTTTTTTCCAGAAGAGAAGCGCCGTCTTCTCCTGTGCGCCAGCAACCGATATGCGGAAGTCGGCGTCTTCGGCGGTAACGCCCAATGGCGTACGGCCAAGATCCTTCAGAATCGATTCGATCCGTTCATCCTTGACCTTGTCGCCTTCGACTAAACCTGCTCGTGCAGGCTCAATTCCGTCTGCTAGAAATTGCAAAGCGCCGATGCAATCACGCCCGATGGCACTCAATAGATCGTAAGCATCATCGGTTGGCGACAGCACGCGTTGGGCGAGCTGTTTGCGGATGTCTCGATTGTCGGGAAGTAGATTGTCGAACACGGCGGTGACGCGATCACCCGTGTATCGAGTCTCTCGAAGCGGCAAGGACAAGGAGATCGGAAACGTGTGTTCCCATAAGAGCCAAGACGAGTCGTAGCTGAAGTCGATGCCCCCAGAGGATTCTTTCCGCAATTGACCCACCAGGCGGCTGTTCAGATAGACGTTCAGCGGGGTGCGGGCGGAGGTGCGGGCCATTAGAAGATGCTCTCGATGTCAGCAGTTCTTTTGCCTCGTTCGAGAATCGCCACTTCAAGGTTAAGCGCAGACAACACGTCGAAAAGTGTGTTGAGCTGCGTAGCGGGCTCTCCTTTTTCCAGCTTAGAGATCGTTGCCTGCCGGCGTCCGATCTTGGCGCCAAGTTGAGCTTGGGTCAGTCCACGCAACTTGCGTTCTCGCTGGATCAAGGCCCCAATTTGAGCGGGCGTTCTTGCGTTGGGCATGATGGACACCTCCTAAAGGGACTTATACGCAATTGCGTATAGTATGTAAATATACGGGACCGCGTATATATAAAAAGTATACGCAATCGCGTATATGTGCGAGGCGAGCCTGCGGGCCGGGTAGCCGAAAAAATAAGAGGCAAGCCGACTGCGTCGGCAAGGTAGCCTTCGGGCAGGCAAGCCTAACGGCAGGCCAGAGTCGGAATTGAAGAGGTGGGCCCTGCGGGCAAGCGAGCCTACGGCAAGCGAGCCGACGAAGCGTCGGTCAGCACGGGATTTCCCGCATACGCACTGCGTACGCTGGGTCACAGGCAGCTGACACTGTCAGCAAGCCAGAAAGGCGTCGCCGCTTTCGTGCATCCTGTTCGTCTCGTTAATCCTGTCTAAATCTCTTTGCCTTTCGACTCTCTCTCTGCGGGCAGGGCATCATTTCTTTTCTTGCCTGCGCATCGCGCTTCCGTGCCAGTGGCTTCCTTGTCAACAGCTACCTTGCGCGCGAGCGCTTCCTCTGGAATGCGCATTAAGCGTGCGCATATACTCCGCGCAGGAGGTGCGCATGTCCTACGCATATGACCGAAAGGCCCCGAAGCAGGCGGCCAACCTGAGCGTCAATCGCGATTTGCTCAAAGCAGCCCGCGAGGCTGGCGTGAATCTTTCATCCGTACTCGAGGAAGCCCTCGCAGAAAAGGTCGCTGCTGCGAAGCGGGAGCATTGGGTGCGGGAGAACACGGATGCAATCGCGGCGTACAACGAGTTCGTTGATGAGAATGGCATTGCATCCGACGGCTCGAGGAGCTTTTGATGCCGCAGTTCTCCGTCTACAAGAACAAGAATCCGAGCACTCGGTCCGCCTATCCATACCTCGTCGACATTCAGTCGGACCTGCTTCGCGATCTCAAAACTCGGGTCGTGGTGCCGCTCGTAAAGGTCACCGCTTTAAGTAAGAAGTCGATTCAGCACCTCACGCCGATCGTGGAGGTGGACGGTCAAAAGTATCTGATGCTCATGCCGCAGCTCGCGGGCGTTTCAGCCAAAGATCTTGGCCCGCCAGTGAGCGACGTGTCCAAGCATCGAAACGTTATTGTTGGTGCGATCGACTTTCTCGTGACGGGGATTTGAGTCAGATAAGAGGCGAGTCCCGCTGGCTTCTTTTTCGCCGTTCAGGCTTGGTCTAGCTCAGGTCGCCTACTCATATACATAGCGTCGGCGAGACCCCTCATGTGACATAAGCGAAGGGGGCTTCTTGCGGAAACGTTTGGGCCGGGATTCACGGAGTGCAGCACCGTTTCAGTTAAGTGCGGCAAAGACTTGGTCACTCGATCTTTTGACGCATCTCCCAGTCCGCGCGTCGTGCATCGTGATGAAGTCGCGCCTTCGCATAGATCAAGAGACGGAGCTCAAATGGGCCGCAGACGCGAATCCACCCTTGATGTGCTGCTGACACTGCCTTCGAGGGTGAGCGTGCTGTTGGCGGCCATCGACGTGGAGCGAATGCCGGATCGAAGTACTGGCGATGCTCGACGTATCCAAAGTGCAGAGGAACCCGGGCGATGGGCGCATAGCCAAGCAAAGGGGGGGCTGCTCAAATGATACCGCCTGAGTTCTTGATTCCTCCAGATTCGTCGACGTGGATCGAGCGAATGATTGCGGGCGTGCACGCCGCAGAAGAGGTGATTGGCCGTCCGCTACGTCGGACGTTTGGCGGTACGAAGTCCAATGTGACGAAGCGCGACGTGCCGGATCTCGCGAAGTACTTCAAGACGAAATCCAAGACCAAGTCGCGCACGATTGAACTCTTCTATAACCGCTGTGTCGACCCGACCCAGCGTCCGCACGTTCACGAGTATTACAACTACGCTGGACAGATGGACTATACCGCTCTGGTCTATCGGTGCTCGCTACACTATCCGGGTGCTGCATTCAAAGCTGCTGAGAGTTTTCTCGTCCGCGTTGGCGACGCGTTGCAAGCGCATTCTGGTCAGTATTGCCCACGGGACTCTTGGGTCCGCTACTCTCAAGCTCATTGGTGCTCGGGACTTGAAGACAATCTCTATATACGGCCACCCGCAGATCGTACCGCCGCGGAATCAAAACTTCCGCTCATCTACGATGCAGCCTATGGAGGCCATGAACACGAGCTGCAGCCGCGCTATATCGGTTGGTTGAACTACTGGTCAGCTGACGTGTGCAGCTATCTAAATTTCCCAGGCGCGTTGAAGGGGAGTCCGATTCTCGATCGTTGTTATCAAACGCCGCGCGGCGCGTGGTTGATCAAGATTGCGGATGAGCCTCTGCGAGTCCGCAACGATGATGATGCCGAACTCTTGCTCGAGCTATACGAGCGCTTTCCTCGGGTTGGGGTTCGCAAGAGTCGAGATGAAATACGCGAATGGCTTCCGCCTCTACCTTCTTGAACCGTTCTGGTCAAAGGCGCTCAACATTCCTGGCGGCGAAGCGCTCTACTTCAATTGGACGGGGCCAAGCAGGCAGCGATATGTGTCTCGAGAGCTTTGATCTGGCGCGCTTATGAAGAGAATCGGCAAGGACCACCAGCCTTCTCGAATCCTGGGCAAGTGGATGGTGGCGGAAGCGATAGTGATCATCGTGTTGACCGTGGCTACGATGTTGTACCGACACTTTGTCCAACACTGAACACAGTGGACATGACATGGAAGCGGAACGACCAACTTCCTTACACCTGCTCCTGAGCTGGGTGTGCGTCATCGGAGCCATCGCACTGATAGGCGCGTATGGCAATACAGGTTGGCTCGCCGCATTGCTGCCAATGGGAATTGCCATGAGGATCAGGCAAGCCCACGACAAGGAGCTGTTCGACAGGTTGCGAGAAAGTGGACTGTGGCAGCGCATCGCGATCGTCTACTACGGAGCGCTGCTGATTGTTGTGCTCGTGGCTTTGTCTCAAGGGACGCGCGTTGACCAATATCCATTTTTCGTCGAAGCAATCGTCCTGCTGTTTCCCGGATTCGTATGCATGGCGTGGAACGATCTGTCCGCATTCAAGGTAAGGGCGGGACGTTGATTGAGTTTGAGCAGATCGTAGAAGGAGGCAATGTCAGTGCAAGTGAACACATATTTTGTATTCGGTAGCGCATGGCTCATCTCAATGACGGTCGGTGTGCTTCTCTATCGGTATTTCTGCAAAGAGAATAGAGACCTTTCATACGATATCGGCGCGTCCACGATCGGCGCCGGTGGCGGTGTCTTCGGCGGAATTCTTTTGGCGGCCGCGTTCAGGTTGGATGATTCGTTAACTTCACTGAGTGCGATTTCTGCGGCCTGCGGCATAGCCTGCTCACTCGGTCTACAACGCTCATTCGGATCTTGGATCAATTTTGACGACTGATCGTGTGACCCATATGCAAACGACGCATGAAGTAGCGCCACCTACACAGACGCAGATCCTTAAATGGTTCATCGCATTCACGTTCATCGGAGCATTGTTCGATGCCTCCGTTGCAACGATGCACGTCTTGCCCGAGCAGTGGACGTTCTTCTATGTCTTGCCGCGTGCGTGGCTCCTACGGGCAGTTGTGGTGTGCGCATTCCGTGCCCATCTCTCGTTCTGGAACAGCTTTGTTGGCCGAGTCGATGTCGGGCAGCAAATCGTCTTTCTCGTCGTGTTTCCGCTTCTGATGTTGGGAGTGCCGGTGCTCCGGCTCTTGGACGCTCCTCTTAGAAGCGGAGGCGTGATCGCGAACTTGTTCTTGTGTCTGGTTTCGCTCGCCGCGATGCAGGTGCTGCTCATGAATATCGGGGTGCGGCGTTTCTCAATGGGCTTCAACTACGCCGATGATGTTCTCGGGCGACCTATTCGCGGCAGCAACAACCGGCTCGCGATGCTTCACGTCGATCTGATTTATGCGGCAGGTTTAGGTCTCTTTATTTGGGCGTGTAGCAAAGATTTCTAATAAGCAACTGAATCCCATCATATGACCCAATCCAATTGCGTTAGAGTCGATCATGGGTGAGTCGATAAGTTCTGAAGCGATCGTCGCATCTTATTGCTTGGGATTCTTTTTCTTTGCATACGCCGTTGCTATTACAGTCTTGAGACTGGTGCTGACAAGGAGCTGGCGATCGGTGGGGTGTGTTATTCGTAGTAACGGCCAGACTTCCGTTTACGAGTACGAGATCGAAGGAGTCAGGTATGAGGGGCGGCTAGTGTCAGTCTTGGACGCCTTGCCGATTTATTCTGCTACCCGAGAAGAACGCCTTCGTGCGTTCAGCTCGGTAGAGGCCAACGTAGCACGCGTCTCGAATTCCACTCCTGCTGCTTCGTGTTTGGACAATCGACTGAATCTTCGCGCTATGCTTCTTTTCGCAGCGTCAGCCTCTGCATTCCTATTCATCGGCCTGTTCGCGATGACAGATGTGCAGGAGCCGGTGCCACTTGTGACTTTCAGCGCGTCCGTCGCGGCTATCGCGGCTATCTCCGAAGGAATCAGATATCGATTGTTGCGCTCTCGGCGATGCGAGTCGTCATGAGGCGAGCTTGGGCGCCGATTGATCCACTGAATTCGCTGCAAGACTTGCGTTTGGATGATGACGGCTTTCGTCAGCTCCAGGAGGCGGAGGCATTGGACACCCATCGTTTCATCCGTTGGTCCGAAGTAATTGCAGGTGTCCAATTCGCTGCTGTGGTCATCCCCTCAATCCTGTTCATCCTGTCAAAGTCTTATGCTTGGCTTGACAGAATCTGTTTAAGTCACGGATGTTTCTTCACAAACCGTTGACACTGCTTTTCTCGTCCCGCATCGTAGCCACATAACAGCGGGATAAAAAAAGAAATCGCGTAAGCCAAGGCAGGTTTGCAATAAGACCCCTGGCAGTGATGACGCGTGCTCTCGCGAAGTGATTCGCGCGGTGATCGGCATGTAGCCCGATAACCGCTGCAGTGGAGGTAGGATGAGCGTGTTAAGGAAGGTTCGCGTCGCGCTGGCGTGTGTTGCTGGTTTGCTGTCGCTTCACTGCTACGGCAGCACGGACTGGCTTCTGGGGCAACAACAATCTGACGGTTCGTTTACGCGACCGCAGGATCTTGCACTCCCAATTCAAAGTACTGCCGAGACCGTAACGACGCTACGCCTGCTTGGCGTGACGAGCGTTGGTCTCGCGCCGAGCTACATCGCGTCAGACACGTACGAAGGAACGGAATACCTCGCCCGTAAGATTCTGGTGCAAGCCGACAACTCAGCGGCCACCGCTCCTTTGATTGCGCGGCTATTGACACATCAAAACCCGGACGGTGGTTTTGGTGAGCTTCAGGGGTATCAGAGTTCATCGCTCGACACTGCGTTCGCTCTCGAGGCACTGATTGGCGCGGGGCGAAGTGACACGCGGGTCGGATCGGGCGCCATGTTCTTGCTTCAGAGTCAGAGTAGCGATGGCAGTTGGTCCAATGCTTCTCAATCGGATGTTTACACCACAGCCCTCTGCGTGCGGGCGCTGAACCCATTGAAGGATCGATTGGGCAGCGCGGCAGCGACGATCGCGGCAGCAAACAATTTCATTCTTTCTCGTCGGGCAGCAGATGGACTCTGGGGCGAAGACTTTCTCAGCGCACAAGCTCTTCTGTCGCTGGCAACCACGTCCGTCGATGTTGCGCCGATTCAGCAAAGTGCCGATGCCTTCAAAGCTCGACGCCTCACGGATACCAGCTGGTCGGATGATGTCTATGCGACAGCGTTAGCGCTGCGTGCGTTCTTCGTCTACGACGCTCGCCGAGCAGGTGGGACCTTGTCTGCATCAGGCGGTGCAGTGTCAGGCTACGTCTTTCGCGCGGGAACCTCCGAGGCGATTCCAGACGTCGTGATTGCAGCCGGGACTGGCGCGCAAGCGAAATCGAATTCGGAAGGCTACTTTGTTCTAAGCGCTCTTCCGGCAGGAAATCAGACACTCACGCTGCAGAAAAGCGGTTACGTGACTCCACGGTGCCGGGTTTCGGTATTTCGGTTTTGCTCAAGGAGAGCTGAGTAGCTCAGGCTTAAGCTTGCTGCTCAACAGATTCGCACAACGTTGAAGCGCTTCGGTTGAAGTGACGTGCAGCATCGCTCAGTGTCCCGATGCGGAGCTGAACGGCACGATGCGCAATAACAGATGAACGTGGTTAGTCATCCAGTCGCTCGCGCGGGCTTGTGGTTTTCCTTGCGCTTATCTAGAAACCGAAATACCGAAACCCGGCACCGATGACCCGCGATCTGACGCTGAGCAACTTGGTTTATCAGGAGCAGCGTCCCGTCGCGACCAGCGCGTATCTCGAGTTCGCCAATTCGTTCTCGGGTGAGCGCATCCAATCGGCGCTCGAAGTACCGAGTGTTAAGGCAGTGAGCTCGCTGGGCCTTGCGTTGTCCACGGCGCAGAGCACCTATGGTGCGAACTCCGATGCCGGGATCACGAGTTCCATTACAAATGTTTCCGCGGCGCCCATGGACGGCTCGGTCCATCTCAGCGTAGCCGCGTCAGATGGCACCCCCGTCGCCGACCTGGGTACCACGCCGTTCGCAGCGGTTTCCGTGGGTGGGACGCTGACCGTTCCCGCAACCTGGAACACCGGCACGATGCTTGCTGGCAACTACCAAATCCACGGCACGTTGCTCGACAAGAACGGCAGCGTGGTCGATGAGGCGAGCACGGTATTTGCGATCGTCACGCCGTCCGCGGCCATCAGCGCATCCCTTCACACGGACAAGCCTGTGTATCAGGCGTGGGACAGCGGCTCGATCGCATCACGGATTCGCAACCTCGCTCAAAACGCGGTGCAGTCGCCTGGGATCGCAGAAATCATCGTGACGCGTCCGAATGGAACGTCGCTTTTCACCAGCACCTACAATGTGTCCACGCTCGCCATGGGATCGTTGACCGATCGTTCGATCCCACTGAACTTGGCAGACGCATCCGCCGGTACGTATCACGTGCAGCTCACCGTTCGTGATGAGTTCACGCATGCGGTGACCGCGGTCGCATCGACCACGTTCGACGTACAGCGCGATGACTTGCAAGCGTTGCGCGGCAACGTGGCTGTGCAGAGTCCGCAGGTGGATGCAGGTACTTCGAACATCTGTACGGATACGATCACCAACGTGGCGCATACGACTTTGAGCGGAGCCATCATCGCGCAAAGCGTCGTCAGCCTGGACACCGGCGCAGTGATTCAATCTGCTCAACAAACGCTGAACTTCAACGGCGATCAGCAGCAAATCCTGTTGCGGAATGTGGCTACGTCTGCGCTGCCACAGGGCGCATATGCCTGCGTGCTCACCGCGACCTATCAGGAACGCACTCAGCAGCTGGGCGCCGCGGGTTTCCAAGTTACCGCGCCACCAATTCGCATCGATACTCAGGTGTCGGTGGGCAATCACGGTCGGGTGCTGGTGTTGGTCGATAAACCGACCAGCTCGAAAGATGCACCGGACCCGTACAGCGGCTGTGACGTGCCGGATCTCAACGTGCAGCTCGCGCATATCAAGTCGGCGCTGGACGAGACGGGATGGTCGTACACGATCGTGCAGACGGCGGCGGATTTCGATCGTGAATTCCATTCCGGCGGATACGAGGTGTACGCGATCTTCTCTGAACAAGTGAAGCTAGCAGTGAGCTTGCAGGATGAAGTGGTCAACGCTGTGCACAACGGAGCAGGTCTGTTGCTGGCCGGTAATCACGACCGCCGCAACAGCAAGCTCGAGGCGGCGCTCGGCATCCAATCGCTCGGCAAGAACTTGAGTGTCAGCAGTCTGATGCTATCGGCTTCCGACGTGATGCCTGCGGGTGAAGAGGCAATCAGCGTTGATGCGGACGTCTTGGAGCTGAAGCTGCAAGGTGCGACGGCGTTCGGACGCTACCGGTTGAAGTATCCGAAGAACAACGTAGAGACGGCCGCTGCCACGACGTATGCGTATGGAGTAGGCAAGTCAGTCTACGTCGGCTTCGATCTGATCATGGCCGGGGCGGCGAGCGGCGATGACAGTCTGTTCGCGCAGCTCTTCACGAATGCGCTGAGCTACGTGCATCCAGAAGCGATCACGCCGATCGCAACGCATGTCTTACCGCTGCAGATCGCTCTCACCAACCAAGGCGTGCCCACCAGTGGCCGAGTGCTGCTGACTGTGCCGGGTGGCGTGACGCTAGTCGATCAGGGTGATGCGACCGTGCTCAGCGACGGTACGCTTGAGTGGTCTTACTCGCTGACTGCGAATCAAACGCTGAACTTGCCGACGCTGTATGTGAAGCTGCCGGCACAGCTAGGCGACATCAATTTCCACGTTCAGATACAGACCGGTACGGGGCCTGACTTCGTCGACTATGGCGAGACGGTGCTCACGGTGCGTGTCGTTCAGATTCAATGACGAGATCGATCAGGAAACGGGAATCGAGAGCCTCAGTATGAACATCGATAAGGTTCGAAGTGCGAATGGATTCATGCGTACGGTCTCCAGCATTGTGCTGGTGACTTACTCTGCGCTTGTGTTCTCGCCAGCCGTGCACGCCATGCAGCAGGCGCAGGCGCAGCAGACTGCAATCGAACAGGCCGATAGGGAGGCTCGCTCAAATTTTGGTCTTTCGCTAACGCGAACCAAAGATGTCCTGCGCTTGTTGGCAGATCGACCAGATGCGTGGAAGGGCAAAGCATCAGCGACGGATCGTCGCGCTGCAAAGGAAGCTTTGCGAGCGTCAAGAGATCAGACTCGTCAGCTGATCGAGGAAGTCCGTGCAGAGTTCGCAGCGAACGGCGTGATGCTTGAAAACAAGAATCTTCCGGAAGTGATCCGCCAGCGCCAGGCCGAAGCAGTCGCGCAATTTGAGAAGGAAGTCGCAGGTTTCAATAAGGACTTGGACGACGCGCTCGCTGCTCCGGACGATGAAACCCAAAAGAGCAAAGCCGAAGCTGCACTCAAACGACTCGAGCGTCACAAGCTCGGTCGCTCACAACAGGACTTCGACCCAAAGAATCTCCCCAACAGCGCGTTGAAACCTGATCGCACTCGCACGCCGAAGACGAGTGTCGAGGCATTTCAAGCTGCATTGCTGACCGGGGAGTCGTCAGTCCGATTAGCACAGACCAGTGGTTTCGATTTCAGTCACCTACCTGGCGCCGACAATCCTACGTACTTGGAAGCTACCACCGAGGTCGTGCTCACGGATGACATCAAAGCTAAATCAGCGGAACTCCACAACAATCCAGTGGAGATCTACAACTGGGTTCGCAACAACGTCCAATGGCAACCGACCTGGGGCGCTATTCAAGACGCGTCACACACGTTGTCTGCCCAGCGTGGCAACGCCTTCGATATCTCAAGTCTCACGATCGCCTTGTTTCGCGCGTCGGGGATTCCGGCGCGATATGTGTACGGCACGATCGATGTACCCGAAGACAAGTTCCGCAACTGGGCCGGCGGATTCCAAAACATTGATGCCGCAATGGACTTCGCGTCCGCGGGCGGCATTCCGGTTGCTGCGGTGACATCCGGTGGGCGTATTACCAAGGTGCGACTCGAACACGTGTGGGTTGAAGCTGCCCTAGATTTCATTCCTTCTCGCGGAGCGAAGAATAGATCCGCGGATTCGTGGATTGCGATGGATCCGAGCTTCAAGCAGGTAGAGGTACTGCAAGGATTGGATATCGAGCAAATATCTGGCATTGACGCGGCGCAGCTGTCGCAGAGTTTTTTTGCGAGTGGAACGCTCAACGAAGCAGAAGGGTGGGCGACAGGACTCAATCCAGCCATTCTGAAAGACGCGCAAGCTCAAGCACGTAGCGCGGTTGAGAACTATGTCAACGAAAATCTGCCAACCGCCACAGTCGGTGATGTAATAGGTGGGCGACGTACCCTCGGACACGCCGCGCCGGTTTTGGCGGGCACGATGCCGAACAAGGTAATTGCAACCGGAGCACGGTTTGCGAGCGTGCCGGTTTCACTTCAGCAAGAGATCACGTTCGCCTTCGGCAAAGACATTGAGGGCTATCCGATCGATCCGCATTCATTTCCATGGGCCAGGCTTAACAACAAACAAGTTACCTTGAGCTTTCGGCCGGCGACATCTGCGGACGAGAACGCATTGCGAGCTCTCCTGCCCGAGGGAGAAATCACGGATGTAAGTCGGTTGCCCGCATCTATCCCAGCATATCTGATCAAGGTTGTTCCAGAGATTAAGGTCGAGGGTATCACCGTGATGAGTGGTAGTCCGAGTACCCTCGGGACTGAGGTCACCTTTGTTTTCAATCCGAAGTTTGTGAGTTCTGGCGAAAAGACGTTCTCCTATGCTCTCCCGTCCGGTTCGTATTTGGCCGTAGCAGTCGTCGGCGGAACGGTTGCACCCGTCGCGCTCGCAAAAGCTCGTGAATCACTAACGATGATGCAAAGAAAGTTAGTGTCGAAGGACGGGTCCGGAGTTACGGGAGAATCCTTCTTCGGGGCCACCTACGCAGCAGAATTGCTCAGTTACTATGCTCAGTACATTGCTGCGGGACGCTATGTAGGCCAGAAGGCGGCCGCATTTCACCAATTGGCAGCGGGCCTGGGTACGTTTGGGTTCGAACCATCCGTGAAGACGCTTTTTGGGATTCCGCGCGCGATCTATGGAGGGGGAGCATCGATGAATGTACCAATAGTCAACATCGTTGGTACTACAACGTTAAGCACGACCCAGAAGATTTCGTTTGTGATGACGTTGGGCACCATCTCCTCAGCATTGGAGTTCGGTGTTCCATACCAAGCGACTGCCGCGGCGACGCCGACCGCTTTTTCTGGCGTGTCAGCAGTGAGTGCAATGCAGCGGGCGCTTGCACAAGGTCAGCGGATCTATCATCTGAGCAGCGCCAACGTCAGCGCGGTTTTACCAACATTGGCTCACGACGGAGCCACCTTGGACGAGATCCGAACGGCAATCTCCTCCGGGAAAGAGGTAATCGTGCATGAACGATCCATCTCTATGACCGGTTGGTCGGGATCAGGCTACGTCATCTTTGATCCACAGACAGGCGAAGGGGCCTACAAGATTTCAGGCGGGCAAAACGGAGGATTTGCGTCGTATATTTTTGCTTTTGTCGTGCTCATGGCCGCGTTTGCTGCGCTCTCTGTTTTCGCGACTCTGCTGATTTCGACAGGGGCGTTGGCTCTATATGCTCTTCCGACGGTGCTTTCTGCTGTAAACCTAGTTACATACATCATGTCTCTGTACACGGCCGAGGGAGATGATTTGACGGTGTATGCTCCTTGGAAGGCTTTCCTCGGTGTGCTTCTGTCCGCTTTGCCGTTCAAGATCCCAGCGGGGCTTGAGGCGGACGCAAAACCTTTTAAAATCTTCCTAAGCGCCATGAACATACTTCTCCAATGCATCGCTCTGCCTGGCCCATTTGGAGTTTGTGGTGAGTGATCGGTGAGCGGTATGTCACTCGGTATGAAGCGGATACTCATGATGGTCGTAGTATCCGTCTGGGGCGCTCTGGGGGATTGGTCCAGTTATCGCCTGTGCGAGCTGCAAGGCTTAGACGTTCCTTCATTCAACTTTGCGATCAGCTGGATGATTCGAACAATCTTGGTTTTTAGCTGTATTGGATATTTCGCCTGGTGGACTACGTGTTCCGGTCGGCGTTCGGTGTTGCAGCGGGCGGCTTGGTGGATCGCAATGGTTACCTGCTTCGTTGCCGTAAACGTTCCGGTTTTGTATAGAGCCATGCAGTCTGGAGCAGCCGGCCGTTTAGATGTAGCCTGGTTTGTGTTGGCGCTTTCTATCGTGAGTTACGCGGTCAGCATCGCCATGGCACAACCAACCGTGTGGCGCGAAGTTGATTGTGGCGCTGATCCTTCGCATCAACATTCGCCAGTATTCAACGTGCTGTTTCTCAGCTACCCCCCCCAGCGCCGCGTGGACATGGCGCTTTGGGACGTGCTTGCTTTGGTGGGGCTGCTTTATGCGCTTCGGGGTTCGTGGCTCGTCATCGAGTGATCTAAAGTGAGGATCAACGCGCGCCGGAGCGGCGAACGTGGTTAGCCTACGCGTGACGCTTCCTTCCCAATGGCTGCTGCCCTGCTAATCGCTAAATGCGCACGCCGCTTCCTCTTTGCTCGTCTGGGCTTGCGCATCGCGCTTCCTTGCCAATGGCTTCCCTGCCGATGGCTCACCCTGCGCGCGGCGCTTCCTCTTCGGTATCTTCTTGCCTGCGCACGGCGCTTCCATGTGACCAAGCACGAACGTCAGTTCACATGCGGGGAATCCCCATGCGGGATGCGCAGCGCTCTTTGCGAGTTCTGACCTAACGGTCATCTACTACCTATAGCGCCGCCTCCCATTTCTGGCTGTCTGTCCATATACTCGTCTTGCTGCGTCGTACCTTAAAAGGTACTCTGTCGTTCAGCATGGATTGCGACAAGGAAGTCGATGAAGCGCATAAGTGCGTTCTTTTATGCTGCCGCATCCGGCAGAGAGCCCGTCCGAGAATGGCTCATGCAGATGGATAAGGCTGATCGGAAGGAAGTGGGCCGGAGCCTCATGACGCTGGAGTTCGGGTGGCCCATTGGTATGCCGCTTTCACGTCCGATGGGTAAAGGACTGCATGAACTGCGAGTGGATCTTTCGGGCCAACGTGAGGCAAGAGTCTTCTTCTATATCGACTCGCAGCAGAGATTGATTCTGCTCCACGCGTTGATCAAGAAGACCCGAACGACTCCTGCACGGGACCTGGACCTCGCGCGCAAACGTATGGCTGATCATGCGAGGAGCATGCAATGAAACGTAACCGAGCAACGAAGAAGCGGATCAGCGCGGTCGTGCGCCGCTGCAGAACTGGCACTTCGGTTGCGAGCATGCTCGACAAGGAAGGCATGCTCGAAGACGCCGAAGCGGTGGCTCTCAAGCGAGTGCTGGCGTGGCAATTGGCTGATTCGATGAAGTCGCAGGGTGTCACGAAGCAAGAGCTCGCAACCCGGATGTCGACTAGTCGATCGCACCTAGATCGGTTGCTTGATCCAGCCAATGCAAGCATTCAACTAGACACGGTCGCTCGTGCTGCTCGCGCGTTGGGAAAAAGATTAGAGATCAAGCTCACGCCTCATCGGGGAACGAGGCAAGCCCTGCGAGTAAGGTAAGCCAAACGGAAATAAGAGGCGAGCCCGTTGGGTAGGGTAGCCATTGGCAAGCAAGCCGACGAAGCGTCGGCAGGCGAGCCGAGAAATCTCGGCAAGCCAGATTCGGAATTTTTTCTTATCTGGCCTGCTGCGTCCTCGCAGCTTGCCTGCCTATGGCTTGCTTGCCGCTAGGCTCGCCTGCGCGTCAGCGCTTGCCTCTCATTCTCGCTCTCCCAAGGCTTGACCGCATTCGCTTATAAGCGAATACGCGTCAACTCGATGGCTGGATTTCAAAGGTACAGCAATGAGTCGCTCAGCCGAACGTTCAACACTCTCCCGCAGTCACGAAGATGCAACTCGTGACAGTCTCCGCGCGGATCCAATCTTCGCAGCGAAATACTTAGATTCCGTGCTCGAGGACGGCGATCAGCAGGAGTTGATGCTCGCAATGCGTCGGCTTGCAGATGCGTTCGGCGGTGTCGCTGGTTTGGCTGCGAGCGCAGATCTCAACGTGACCTCGCTTTATCGGACGCTCTCGCCAACAGGAAACCCCGAGCTGCGCAGCATGAATGCACTGCTCAAAGCGATGGGGATGCGTCTGTCGATTCGGCCGCTTGCGAAAACTTCAGCGCGGTCGAAACGAGTCCCGACCGTAAAGGCCAAGGGGGCAATTGCCGCGAAGAAGCGAACACTTCGGACGAGGTAACTGGACGCACCGACTCTGGTCTGCGCAGTCGCGTTCGCAACGCGCCTGCCTCTTCGCCTTTCTGATCAGCTCTGATGAAACTGATGCCTTCGGCGCTGTTGCTGCCGGGTACGGAATCAAGAAGTTTTGGACAGGATTAACAAGATGAACAGCATGTAGGTCGAGAGAAAATCCGATCGACTTTATCGTCTTGTTGAAACTTCTTTGGCTGCCGTACTGCGCGAGCGCTTACCTCCACATGTCGCCCTTTCTTTCTGAAGCGGCATCCATCGAGCCCGGTCGAGCTTCCTATTGAGCTTCGCTGTCGAGCAGGCATGCTTGAGTGGGCCAACGGTTGACAATGGCTCGGTCGAGAGTGATCAGCTTGTACCCAGCAGTATGTGCCGTCTGCACCAGGTAATCGTCAAAGGCGGCTCGATGGCCAGCAGTTTGGCCCACGAATTCCTTCGAGATCGGAGACGATCCAAGAAACGTATGTCGATCCGATGAAGTCAACGCATTCACCACTCGATGAGCATCTTCGGGCTTCAGCGGAGAGCGGTGCATGGGTGCCTCCGCGATCAAGAGACGAAATAATCCGATTTGAGTGAGCCCGGAAGTAGCGAACCTGGTTTGTGAACGCAACCAGCGGTCAACGATGAGGTGGTGTTCGTGTGCGCGGTGTACTGCCGCAAACGCAACATTAGTGTCCAACAAGAACATCACCACTCCATGGCATCCAACGCGTTGCTGATTTCGGCGCTTCTTATCGGAGGCTCAGAAGGTAACGATTCCACGACTAATCGTTCGTCTACTTGGACAAGGCGGCGATCTGCCGTCACCTCGTTAGTGGCCTGTCCGCTCTGCTCGTTCAGTGCCCTGCGCAGCAGTGCTTCGAGGCTTGGAGTTCTCAGCAGGCCCGCAGCTTGAGCTTGGCGGGCGATCTCATCCGGCAGCAGCAGGGTGATTGATTTCATGTGAGCAACCTCACTCTGCGCTGAAGTGCCATAGCTCTCCCCAGCATCTCTAACCTCCAACGGTCCGTATTGCTTCAACACCGACAGAAGCTGCTGTCTCTCTGTATCGGACAGCTTCTCCAGCTCGGCTATCAGATCTGGGAGTCTCATGTGGGCACGATATGCCCAGCAGCAACGCTGTCAAGCTGAATGGTAACTACAGAAGGCATCGAGGGAATGGGCAGAAAGGGGACGTTTACCTCGAAACACGGGTCCTTATGTTCAGGTGGTCGCGGCGCCGTCCGCATGGGTGCAAGGGTTGCTCGTGTCTGTGGACTAGTGATGCGCCCGTGTGACCTTTGTCGCAATCTCATGCTCGACTTGCGCTCCAATGCATCAGGCTGTCCCTGATGTGATTCATATCGCGTGATTTTGAGTTCTGGTTCGGTATATCCGCACTCCACGTCGAATGGACTACGGATAGATCGATGGCGAAGGTCATTCCAGGAATAACAAAAGGCGCGACGGCTGGCGAGCGAAGATTCGGACAGCGGCTGGAATCCTTGCTCGAGGATGATTACCTGTGCTGGTACAACGTGCCGGTTGGGAATCGATATCAGCATCCCGACTTCATCGTTCTGCATCCGCGTCGTGGGTTGCTCGTTCTCGAAGTGAAGGATTGGAAGCTCGAGAACGTCCTCTCGATCGCTCCTGATGCTGTGAGTTTGATGACGCTCGATGGCATCAAGCATCAAGCCCACCCACTCGCTCAAGCTCGTCAGTACGCATTTGCGATCAAGCAAGTGCTTGAGAATGATCCTGCGTTGCGAGCGCCGAAAGGTCATTCGCACGAAGGCAAGCTGCTCTTTCCGTATGGATTCGGGGTGGTGCTCAGTGAAATCACGCGCAGACAATTCGAGAGCAAAGATCTAGGGCAAGTCATTCCGTCGCATCTGGTGATCTGCAAAGACGAGATGACGGAGAGCGTCGATGCGGAAGGGTTTCAGAAGCGACTGTGGGACACGTTCACGGTGCGCTTCGAGTGTCTGCTCTCGATGCCGCAAATCGATCGCGTCCGATGGCATCTGTTTCCGGAGCTGCGAATTGCACAAAGCTCTCTCTTCTCCGATTCCCTCCCTTGCGAAGCGGGGGAGGGTCAGGGAGGGGGCGGCTCTGAGGGTTCAGCGACTCTCATGCGAGTGATGGACCTTCAGCAGGAGCAACTCGCACGTAGTCTGGGTGAAGGTCATCGCGTTATTCACGGCGTTGCCGGTTCAGGCAAAACGTTGATCCTGGGCTATCGATGTCAGCGGCTTGCTGAGTCGTTTGATAAGCCGATTCTGGTCCTGTGCTTCAACGTGACGCTCGCTTCGAAGCTCGAGCACATGATGGCCGAGCGCGGACTAGGAGAACGCGTCACCGTGCGAAGTTTTCATGCATGGTGTTCGGACCAACTCAAGCTCTATCACGTCGCAAAGCCT
>DASTSB010000140.1:0-2602 GCA_035760885.1 Steroidobacteraceae bacterium
GATGATGCGTGCCGGCGAGTTCCTTGAGAACGGTGAGCATGACATCGGGCGAGGCGAGATAGAGACGTTCATCCTCGACGATATGATTTTTGCGAACCTTCAGGTGTTCAGCAAAGATTTTGGTGGTGCTACGTGCCCGAACCGCAGGGCTCGTGATGATGAGGTCCGGGATCAAGTCTCGATCCTTGATTCGTTCACTCATCATCTGCGCTTCGTGCTTGCCTTTGGCTTCTAACTCCCGGTCCCAGTCTTCTTGGCCATCGTGAGCCGGGGCAGTCTTCGCGTGGCGGATGAGCGTGAGTCGCAGCATCTCTTCAGTCCGAACCAACTTCGACAACGCCGTCCACAACGCGCGTTTGATAACACCTCACTGGCTCGTACGCTGGCGGCGTGAGTGCTGCACCCGTGCGCAAACAGAACTTCGCGCCGTGTCGCGGACAGATCACGACGTCACCTTCCATGGCGCCTCCTGCGAGGCCGCCGCCGTCGTGCGTGCATACGTCTTCGATTGCGTAGAACGAGCCGTTGACGTTGAACACGGCGACCCAAATGCCATCGACTTCAACTTGCGCGAAGTCACCGGGTGGGATGTCTGCGGCCTTGCCTGCGGCTGTCCAGTTCATTTCGTTGCTCTAAAGGAAGAAAAAGACGGACACAAAGAGCACAGAACAGGTAGCCACAAAGAACACAAAAAAGAATGGAAAATTTCGAGGTTGAAATTGGAGTGAGTTCGACCCTCGCCCAAATCGACCAGCCAACTGACGCGTTGGACGAACTAATTTTCCTTTATGTGCTCCTTGTGTGTTTTTTTGTGCTCTTTGTGTTTCGTCCGGATCCGAAACACCTCACATCATGCCAGTCTGGAGGCGAGCAGCCTCAGACATCATGCTCTGATTCCAAGGCGGATCGAACACCAGTTCGACATCCGCACGTTTGATCGTAGGCACGACTTCAACTTTGTCGCGCACATCTTGGACGAGTACTTCGCCCATGCCGCAGCCCGGTGCGGTGAGTGTCATCTTGATGTCGGCTACGCGTTCGCCATTTTCGTCGCGCAGGATCTCGCACGAATAGACCAGCCCGAGTTCGACGATGTTGATCGGAATCTCCGGGTCGTAACACGAGCGCATCTGGTCCCAAACCAGTTGCTTCACGTCATCGTCGGTTGCGTTCGGCGGCAACTCAGGGCCGAGCACGACTTCTTTCCCGAGCGCATCTGCGTCTTTGCCCGCGATGCGAAATAGATTGCCTTCGATGTAAACCGTGAAGCTTCCGCCGAGGGCTTGAGTAATGAAACCGATCTTGCCTTCACGCAGCGTGACCGGAATTCCCGCGGGAACCATGACGGCTTCCACGTCTCTTGCCAAAGTGACGGGTTCTTGTTCGTGACGATACATGGAGGAGAAGTGACTGGTGACTAGCGGATAGTGATTAGCAGAAACAAGCGATCACTCGGTGGAGACGGCGGTGGCTTGACGTTCGAGCGCGGCGTTCAGCGTGTGCCAGCAAAGGCTCGCGCATTTCACTCGTGCGGGAAATTCGCGCACGCCGGAAAGAGCAGCGAGCTTGCCTAGTTTGGCGACGTCCACATTTGCGTCGTGCTTCGTGAGCAGGTCATGCACTTGCTCATACAGAGCATGCACTTCCTCCTTCGATTTACCTTTCACTGCTTCCGTTAGCAGGGACGCCGATGCGACGGAGATCGCGCAGCCTGCGCCTTCGAACTTCACGTCCTGGATGCGGTCGTGCTCGAGGTTCACGTACATCGTAAGTCGATCGCCGCAGAGCGGATTGTGACCGTCGGCATGTGCGTCCGAGGGGTCGAGCTTGCCGAAGTTTCGCGGGTTGCGATTGTGATCGACGATCACGTCGCGGTAGAGGTCTTTCAAGTCCATGGTTACGCCAGCATGCGTCGAGCATGTTCGAGTGCATCGACCAACCGATCGATCTCCTCGAAAGTGTTGTAGAAGGCGAACGACGCGCGCGCCGTTGCGGGAATTCGGAAAAAATCCATGACAGGCATCGCGCAGTGATGGCCGGTCCGAATCGCGACGCCTTCGGTATCGAGGATGGTGCCGATGTCGTGCGGATGGACGCCTTGAAGCGTGAACGACACGACCGAGGCTTTCTCCTTCGCGGTACCGATGATTCGTAATCCCGCAACAGCCGACAAGCGTTCGGTCGCGTACTGCAGCAACTCATTCTCGTACGCGGCAATCTGATCCATGCCGACGGATTCGAGATAGTCGATCGCAGCGCCAAGGCCAATCGTGCCGCTGATGTTCGGAGTGCCCGCTTCAAACTTCCACGGTAGTTGATTGAACGTGGTCTTCTCGAAGGTCACGGACAAAATCATGTCGCCGCCACCTTGCCAGGGCGGCATGGCTTGTAACAGCGCCTCACGCCCGTAGAGCACTCCGATTCCGGTGGGCCCGAGCATCTTGTGGCCCGAGAAGCAGAAGAAATCGCAATCAAGATCGTGAACATCGATGCGCGAATGCGGAACCGATTGCGCGCCATCGAGCAGTGTCGGAACGCCGAGCTTCTTAGCGGCCGCAATGAATCGCTTCACAGGCACGACGGTGCCTAGCGCGTTCGAGAC